>NZ_CAUCSQ010000028.1 GCF_958445495.1 uncultured Bacteroides sp.
ATCTATAAATCGGGCGCAAAGGTAGAAATATTTTCTTGATTGACAAAAGAATGGCTAAAGAAAAGAAAGGATGATTCTCATTTTCGCCAGTTTTACCGGCAACGCGGAAGTTGTTGCGAAGATAAAAAGAAAAAGATGGGTTATTTACCAAACTATCGGTTGAACAGCTCGAATGTAAACTTGCACCCTACTCCGCCAAACTTCCAGTTCTCACTGCTTACAAAGAGTCCAAAATCAAAAATATGCGTGCCGATGCCGTATCCGACTTCCAGATAGGGCTGGAGATGGGGCATGGAAAGCGCGCTAACATAAATTCGCTCATTCTGTACGTAACGTGTATATTTCATCAGATGCCGCAGGATAAGAAACGGCGCCTCGTAGGTAAAATGTCCCCGTACATAACGACGGGAGGAGTTATACCAACGCCCGTCAAGCACTTGAAATACACCGCCAATTTCATCGTTCCACCCCACGGGAAGATTATGGCGGGAAAAATTAACAAAGTCAACGAAATACAATTCATCCTGGTTGGTAAATGCACCAAAGCCAAAACGATAATAGATATTACGCATCAGCCCCAACCGTATCTGGTGCTGGAGGTCGAACTCTATCCTTTCATATTCTCCCGTACTTTTAAACACCCCTTTGATTCCCCGCTCGTAATCGACCGAGAAAGTCGGGTAAAAAGAACGCAGGTTTATCTTACGCTTTCCGTTCATATAGTAATAAAGTCCCGGAGTCCATTCCAGACGAAAGCGGGGAGCAAAACTTATATACGTATCCCTGAACTTATCCATAAATTCCGGAGGCGGCATCGGATAGTTTCCCGTAATGACAAAACGCGATTCCTCCACCGCCGTCCTCTTATGCGCGGCAAAACCCACACTTATGTCCAGTCCGTTGATAACTTCGATGCGATGGAAAAAATTGAAATACAAATCCTTGAAATAATCCAGATGAATCAAATCAAAGTTAAAGATGCTGTCCGGCATCTCTTTTAACTCGTCCAGTACTTTACTGCTATAAATACGGTTGCCGTTCCCCACGTTCAACTGAATGAATCCGCGTTTCTGGGGTAAATACTCAAATTCCGCATTCACTCCCCAATAAAACTCTTTCCGCGTAAAATTATATCCCATCTTGGGGACGACACGAAGCAGTTTATCCCCTCTGAAAAGCCGGTTATAACGAAAATCCTGCCGGTAAGACAAACCGTTGCTTCCACTGTAGCTAAACAAAAGCGGATTGATAAACGGGGAAAAACGGATGCTGCCTATATTAGAGAGATTAAATTTATAATCTTCCAACATCAAGTCTCCCATCGTCCCCCAGAAAGCCTGGCTTTTCGTTTTCTCCCGCCTAGTCACGGTGTCGCGTCTCAACTGGTAGTCCAAATACAACTTCTTTTCACTGTCTTTCAAAGGAATAGGCCTGAGGATAGCAAAAGTAGAAGCATCTGTCTTATAAGCATTCGTATCACATTGCAAAGAAAAAGATTCCGACAGATTATAATTCTTTTTTCGTTTCTTACGCGCTTTTTTCTCTTTCAACTCAATAGACTTATAATCTAGAAAAGCCGTATAAGCCCCTTCCACTTTATTCCCCAAAAACTTAAAAAGAGCATCCACATCATACCTTACAGGCAGAAATTCATTATTCTTTCCCACTTCTCCCATCTCTATCCGGCAAACAAACGTTATCAATTCCGACCGGCCCGAAAAACGTATCTCCCGGACACTCCACACGTTGCTGCTGACAATCATATATCCGCCCACCAACTGGTCGCTTTTCGTCCTGGGAATAAAACGAATCCGATAGTCCAGGTTATTGGGGTCTCCCATCACGCTATCTATCTGGTACTTATAATATTTCTGCCCGTTCTTAGCCAAGGGAGACATCAACCGCTCGTCATTCAACAAGGAAGACGAATAAATATTCACATTAAAATATTCGAGCAACCCCGGCAATCCCCGGTTTCCTCTGACCGTCCCTTGCGAGGCCTTTACTTTCTGGTCATAAATGTTAGGAGCCGTATAATGAAGATCACTATATGTTTCGAGCAGATACTCATTCACTCCTTTTTGCAAATGGAACATGGAAGGCACGTAACGAAGAATAAAATTTTTCTTCTTAATATTCATCTTACCTTTTATATATAGGTTCGCCCGGTAATCACTCACAATCGTTTCATATAAAGGCGCGAAAGTCATGACACGTTCGATAATGGAATCGGCCGAAATATCCGTACCGGCATAAGGGTTCATTACATAATGGCTGCCTGCCCCCTTTGCCGCAAGGGAGAACAAGCACAATATACACCCTATCAATAATTTATCTCTCAATCGTCGTATCTCTTTATAATTAATGCAGGCAAATATAAAAAAGAATATCGAAAAGCAGAGATATCAAGCCAATAAAAAGAGTTATCCGCGTTCCCTTCGTTACAAAAAGATAAAGAAACTCATCCATCCTTGAAAAAATCACGTCTAAACAGGAAAGCGGCATCCGATATTGCCCGACCGTCCGGCATATTTCCCTCTTCCGACTATGAGAAAAACAACTTTTCCACTTTCAAAGAACCTATCCCTTTGAAAAGTAATATTTTCCCGATATCCAAAGTAAAGGAAAAAGGAGGGTATCTCTCCATAAAATAGAAGATTTTTCCAAAATACCCCCTCTAAAATAGGGGTAGTTTCAGAAAAAACATATAATTTTGCGCCCGACAACCGATAAATTATAGACCATTATGTCAAAAATGCGTTTTTATGCTTTACAAGAGCTATCCAACCGGAAGCCTCTGGAAGTAACTGCTCCTTCCAACAAACTCTCTGATTATTACGGCAGTCATGTGTTCGATCGCAAGAAGATGCAAGAGTATCTTCCCAAAGAAGCTTATAAGGCTGTTATCGACGCCATTGAAAAGGGTACGCCCATCAACCGTGAAATAGCAGACCTGATTGCCAACGGCATGAAGAGTTGGGCTAAATCACTTAACGTTACCCACTATACTCACTGGTTCCAGCCTTTAACGGACGGCACTGCCGAGAAACACGACGGCTTTATCGAATTCGGCGAAGACGGAGGAGTGATAGAACGGTTCTCCGGCAAATTACTGATTCAGCAAGAGCCGGATGCCTCTTCATTTCCGAACGGCGGTATCCGTAATACATTCGAAGCGCGGGGCTATACCGCATGGGATGTTTCTTCTCCCGCATTCGTTGTAGACACGACACTTTGTATTCCTACTATTTTCATTTCCTATACCGGTGAAGCGCTGGATTACAAGACACCTCTGCTGAAAGCTCTCGCAGCCGTAGACAAAGCCGCAACGGAAGTCTGCCAGTTATTTGATAAAAACGTCACACGGGTATATACAAATCTGGGGTGGGAACAGGAATATTTCCTTGTAGATTCTTCCTTATATAATGCACGCCCCGACCTTTGCCTGACCGGGCGGACGCTGATGGGACACTCGTCTGCCAAAGACCAGCAATTGGAAGACCATTATTTCGGTTCGATACCTCCACGTGTCACGGCATTCATGAAGGAACTCGAAATTGAATGCCATAAACTGGGAATTCCCGCCAAAACCCGTCACAATGAAGTGGCACCCAACCAATTCGAGCTGGCTCCCATTTTTGAGAACTGCAACCTTGCAAACGACCATAACCAGCTTGTCATGGATTTGATGAAACGGATTGCAAGGAAACACCATTTCAATGTACTTCTGCATGAAAAGCCTTACAGCGGCGTGAACGGTTCGGGAAAGCATAACAACTGGTCGCTTTGCACGGATACGGGCATCAATCTGTTTGCTCCCGGAAAAAATCCGAAAGGTAACATGCTGTTCCTCACTTTCCTGGTAAACGTACTGATGATGGTGTACAAAAATCAAGATTTGTTGCGGGCTTCCATCATGAGTGCAAGCAACAGCCATCGTCTGGGAGCTAATGAAGCTCCTCCCGCCATCCTTTCCTGCTTCCTGGGTTCGCAACTGTCGGCCACCCTTGACGAAATTGTCCGCCAGGTAGGTAATGAAAAGATGACACCGGAAGAAAAAACGACGTTAAAACTGGGCATCGGACGTATTCCCGAAATCCTGCTCGATACGACGGACCGCAACCGCACTTCCCCGTTCGCATTTACCGGAAACCGTTTCGAGTTCCGTGCCGCCGGCTCTTCCTCCAACTGTGCTGCTGCGATGATTGCCATCAATGCCGCCATGGCCAACCAATTGAATGAATTCCGCGCATCAGTAGAAAAGCTGATGGAAGAAGGAGTAGGAAAAGATGAAGCTATTTTCCGTTTATTAAAAGAAACAATCATCGCCTCCGAGCCGATTCGCTTTGAAGGTGACGGGTATTCCGAAGAATGGAAACAAGAAGCTGCCCGCCGGGGACTGACTAACATCTGCCATGTCCCGGAAGCGTTGATGCATTATGTAGACAACCAGTCCAAATCGGTGCTTATAGGTGAACGTATTTTCAATGAAACGGAGTTGAACAGCCGTCTGGAAGTGGAATTGGAAAAATATACCATGAAAGTGCAAATCGAAGGACGTGTGCTGGGAGACCTTGCCATCAACCACATCGTACCGACTGCCGTCGCCTATCAAAACCGGTTGCTCGAAAACCTTCGCGGACTGAAAGAAATCTTCCCTCCCGAAGAATATGAAGAGCTGAGCGCCGACCGCAAAGAGCTGATTCGCGAAATCTCACGCCGGGTAACAGCCATCAAAGTATTGGTACGCGAAATGACCGAAGCGCGGAAAGTCGCTAACCATAAAGCCAACTATAAGGAAAGGGCATTTGAATACGAAGAGAAAGTACGCCCGTATCTTGACAAAATACGTGACCACATAGACCATCTGGAAATGGAAGTGGATGATGAAATATGGCCGCTTCCTAAATACAGGGAACTGTTATTTACTAAATAAAATGCCAGCAAGATTGCACGAAAGCTTCCACTTTTGTGCAATCTTTTTATAGATTCGTTCATTTTCTCATTTTTTCTTTTTACTTTTGTGCTGTATAACACAGTTTTGTAGCACCCATGGTAAAAATGAACATATCAGACATTGATATTTCGGAACCGTTATCCGACATGTTGGCTCCTTTAAATAATGAACAAAAGGAGTTTCTGATGAACAATTATACGATACAGACCTACAAAAAGAATGAGACTATCTATTGTGAAGGAGAAACGCCTTCACATTTAATGTGTCTCATCAGCGGCAAAGTGAAAATCTTCAAAGACGGTGTAGGAGGTAGAAGTCAGATTATCCGCATGATTAAGCCGAGAGAATACTTCGCATACCGCGCATATTTCGCAAAGCAGGATTTCGTAACTGCCGCAGCGGCCTTCGAGCCTTCCGTAGTCTGTCTGATTCCCATGAGCGCCATTGCTACACTGGTTTCACAAAACAATGACCTGGCAATGTTCTTTATCCGCCAGCTTTCCATAGATTTAGGCATCTCCGACGAACGCACCGTCAACTTAACCCAAAAACACATCCGCGGCCGCTTGGCCGAATCGCTGCTCTTTTTAAAAGAAAGCTACGGATTGGAAGAAGACGGGTCAACGCTAAGCATTTACCTTTCCCGCGAAGATTTGGCAAACTTGTCGAATATGACTACTTCAAATGCAATCCGTACTCTTTCCCAGTTTGCGACGGAACGCCTGATTACCATTGACGGGAGAAAAATCAAGATTATCGAAGAAGAAAAACTGAAAAAAATAAGTAAAATAGGATAGCCTGAAAGCTCCGGAACATTTCCGGAAGAAGCGAAAGCCATCATCGCTGACAGTTTTGCAAAAAACTAAAAGACGGTGTGTTTTCTCTTTCTTTAAAAAGAGGGCGAAAGCACAGGAAAGAATATTCTCATTGACATTTGACGAATGACCGAGAGTGGAGAATCCTTTTAAAACTTAATCATATAAGAGGCTGCCTCAAAGTGAACTGCACTCCAAAAGTTTTATACCTATTCAGGGTGCAGTTCAAAAACTGAAAATGGAACAGTCTTGCCTCTAATTTATAAACTACCACATAAAAATCCCCCTATTCTTACTTTGTCGTGATGCAGTAGAACTAAAAACAAAGGGATTTTCCCTTTTAAGATTTCAATCTGCAAGATTCTCGACCTTTAGATTCTAATTTGAAAACAGCCTCTTGTATCTTACAACCGAATATCCCGAAACAAAAAATAGAAAATACCCCCCCTAACAGTAAAACTTACTCTTTAAAGGGTTATCCATAAAATAAAAATGAAGAGCAAATACCCCTAAAAAGGGAAATTTACTCTTCACCAAATTTTAAAAGTACGGAATCTACCGGATATCACTCTTTATGAGAATAAAAAACGGGACGTTTTTCAAACAACTTCCATCCGAACCGTTTCCATCCGACCCGTACAGTCCTTGTCCATCATCAAATAATTCCTTTTGCAGAAAGATAACGTTCCGCCTCGATAGCAGCCTTACAACCGCTTCCCGCCGCCGTAATAGCCTGACGATAATGCGGGTCCGCCACGTCCCCTGCAGCAAATACTCCGGGAACTTTTGTCCGCGGGCTATCGCCTTCCGTAATAATATAACCGACTTCATCGGTATCAAGATACTCTTTAAATATGTCGGAGTTCGGCTTATGTCCGATAGCCAGGAAAAAACCGTCAATAGGCAAGCTGTAACGTTCTTCGTCCGGTTCCATCCAACGTTTCACCAGATTCATGCCTTCTACTCCGTTGTCACCGAACAAGCCTACGACATTATGTTCGAACAATACTTCAATCTTCTCATGTTTCATCACACGCTCCTGCATAATCTTCGACGCACGCAAATAAGGTTTGCGGACCACCAGATATACCTTTGACGCCAGTCCGGCAAGATAAATCGCCTCTTCACAAGCCGTATCACCTCCGCCGACTACGGCAACCACCTTCTTCCGATAAAAAAAGCCGTCGCAAGTGGCACAAGCGCTGACTCCCATACCGGCATATTTCTTTTCATCTTCCAATCCCAGATATTTAGCGGTAGCCCCGGTAGAGATAATCACGGTCTCGGCTTCTATCTCTTTCTCTCCGTCAATCGTTATCTTATAGGGCGATTTACTCAAATCCGCCGCAGTAGCGATACCGAAACGAACATCCGTTCCGAACCGGCTGGCCTGTGCACGCAAATCCTCCATCAGTTGCGGACCACTGATACCTTCCGGATAACCGGGGAAATTCTCCACATCCGTTGTGGTAGTCAACTGGCCGCCGGGCTGCAATCCTTCATAAAGCACCGGTTCCAAATTCGCGCGCCCCGCATAAATCGCCGCTGTATATCCGGCAGGTCCTGAACCGATAATCAGGCATTTTACTCTTTCTACTTCTGACATTTTATTCTATTTTTAATATTTTGGTTCAAATCCTCTTTTATCCCTTCAATCCTCTCCGATTCCTTAGAGAATATCCGTTCCCCGCATATCCTACCTCAAATCGATAATCTCCACATTCGGATACAGCTTCTTATCAAAGGTAAAAAGGCTGTCGGCATAATCCTGCCGGGTCCGGTACCCTGTAACAGTAATCTCACTGCATGCCTGCTGACCGCGCTGTTGAAGAGAAATATACAAAGGTTCATACGTACTCTTCTCCACATAAAGAATCATGCGTTCCAAACTCTGTTTTTTATCTTTTGCCGTCAAAATCACTTCCCAGACAGACTTTCCCCGGAATGTCTCCTTACTTCCCAACTTATAGGAAAAATCTTTCCGGTACATATAAAGAAAGGTGTACGGATTGATTTGCTGCAATTCCTCCTGGGTAGGATTACTGACATTCACCTCATCATTCTTTACGACATAACTCCATTGTGTCTTTCCGTCGAACCAGGTAATCACCTCATTGGCTTTCAACACGAATTTCTCTCCTTTCAACTGAATCGTACCGTTTTCCGACCCTTCTACCAAACCGCCTGTTACAGACTTAATCACGAAGTCGGCTTTCACTCCGCCTGCCTTGCGAAATACCTCTGCCGTCCTATCAAGAACAGCTTTAGCCTGCAACTGCTGTTGTTGAGCAATCACAGGCACTGACAGTAAAGCTATTAAAACACTAAAAATGTATTTCCTCATTTGACTAATAAACGATTGGTTACTGCAAATTGTTCAAACGCATCTCAAGATCATTCTCATCAATACAAAGTACGTCACGCGCCTTGCTGCCTTGCGTAGGCCCGACAATACCCGCCTTTTCAAGCTGGTCCATAATACGGCCCGCACGATTGTAGCCGATAGCGAATTTACGCTGAATCAGTGAAGTAGACCCCTGTTGGTGAATGACTATCAACCGGGCGGCATCTTCAAACAACGGGTCGAGACGTCCCATATCAATGTCTCCTACCTCATTGCCGCTATCTTCACCCACATATTCAGGCAAGAAAAACGGAGTCGGATAACCTTGCTGGCGAGCTATGAATTTCGTAATTTCCTCTACTTCCGGCGTATCGATAAAAGCGCATTGCACACGTACCGGATCAGCTCCCTGCAAGAAAAGCATGTCTCCTTTACCAATCAGACGGTTCGCACCGGGACGGTCCAGAATAGTGCGGGAATCCATCATCGCAGACACACGGAAAGCGATTCGGGCAGGGAAATTAGCTTTAATCGTACCCGTAATGATGTTAGTAGTCGGACGTTGCGTGGCGATAATCATGTGAATGCCGACAGCACGCGCAAGCTGGGCGATACGGGCAATCGGAAGCTCGACTTCCTTTCCTGCAGTCATTATCAAGTCACCGAACTCGTCAATGACAACCACAATGTACGGCATGAATTTATGGCCCTTCTCAGGATTCAAGCGACGGTTGACAAATTTCTCATTATACTCTTTAATATTACGCACATGAGCCATTTTCAACAAGTCGTAACGGGTATCCATTTCCACACAAACAGAATTCAAGGTTTGCACCACTTTGGTTACATCCGTTATAATCGGCTCGCCTCCATCGGGAAGTTTTGCAAGAAAATGGTTTTCAATTACCGAATAAATGCTGAACTCCACTTTTTTCGGATCGACCAGAACGAATTTCAATTCTGCCGGATGCTTCTTATATAATAAAGAGGTGATGATTGCGTTCAGCCCGACCGATTTACCTTGACCGGTAGCTCCCGCCACCAACACATGCGGCATCTTGCAAAGGTCGAACATAAAAACCTCATTCGTGATAGTCTTACCTAATACGATAGGCAGGTCAAACTTGGATTCCTGGAATTTTTTACTTCCAATCACACTCTGCCCGGACACGATTTTCGGATTCTTATTCGGCACTTCAATGCCGATAGTCCCCTTACCCGGTATCGGAGCGATAATACGGATACCGTCTGCAGACAAACTCAATGCAATATCATCTTCCAGCCCACGAATTTTAGAAATACGCACTCCCTGTTCGGGCGTAATCTCGTATAAGGTAACCGTAGGACCGACCGTCGCTTTGATTGTACTGATTTCAATGCCGAAGCTACGCAACGTATTGATAATGCGATCCTTATTGGCATTCTGCTCATCCATATCGATTGTAGGGTCGTCATTATCGAAATGTTTCATCAAATCAATCGTAGGAAAACGGTAATTCTCCAAATCCTTCGTCGGGTTATAAGGTTCCAGTTCAGGCCCGCGGTATTCTTCCTCCGCAACAGCGGTCTCGATTTCGAATCCGGGCTCTTCCTCACCCCGGAATTCTTCCGTCCGGAAAGGAAGGGAATCGGCAACTGCAGGTTCAAATACCATAGTCAGCCCTTCGTTTTCTCCAGCCGAAGCGGAAGAGTCGTTTTCCGTTTCCGAACGGTTCGCGGACAGTTCTTCTTCCGGTTCTTCAACCGGCATATCCGCCACTTGCGAAGATGCCTGCCTGTATATCCGTTTCAAGTTAAACTCCACTTCTTGCGGCTGAGATACCGTAAACTCCTGTTGCCCCTCTCCCGCTGCAACAGTTTTTTCCTCCGTAACGGCTGCTTTCCCCACCTGCTCTTTCTCTTTCCGTTTCAAGAAACTCAATGCAAAGAGTTTGCGTAACCAAATGACGGTCCGCGCACTTACATATATGAAGAAACAAACAGCCGTTATCAACAAAATCAGCCACACTCCGGGCACACCTACCTGCGAAATCAGCCAGCGGCTCACATTATAACCGTGCATACCCCCCAAATAAATAAAGGAATCCTGATAATGCTCCATGAAAACGAACCCGAAAAACACGGAAAACCAGACCAGTAACAACGTACATCCGATAAACCATTTCCATAAACGCACTACACGCACGCGCATCAACTTCAACCCCGCTACTGCCAAAAAGACAAGAATAAAGAAAGAAGAGACACCGAAACACTCATTAATCAGATAATGAGCCAACTGCGCTCCGCGCGACCCAGCATAATTCTTCACATGATTGTCCACGGCCGACAAATCCGCCGGATTCCCGCTGTCGATGATACTTTGGTCGGCCGCTCCCGTGAAAAAGAAAGATGAAAAAGCCAGCAACAGATAAACGGAAAAGATAACCAACATCAGTCCGATAACAAAATGGACTGTTTCATTCTTAAAAATTCCAGTGATTTTACCGAGAGAAGAGGGAGTACGTTCAGCCTCCTTATCTAATTTCTTTTTTGCCATGAGCATTTAGTCTTTTTATAAAATTGGAATCGTAATCTAAGCCGCAAAAATAATAAAAAAATAACGAGCACTACGCTCATTCAATCCTTTTTCTTACCTTTGCAAGGGAAATCAACGTTGATTATGGAAAAAGAAAGCCAGACGATATTTGATAAGAATGTAATTGAGTTCGTAACGGTAGCCGCCGAATTTTGTGCATTCCTCGAACGTGCCGGACGCATGAAGCGCAGCACCTTCATCGACACATCCCTAAAAATCCTTCCTCTGCTCTATCTAAAAGCCTCCATGCTTCCGAAATGCGAAACCATTGGAGACGAAGCACCCGAAACGTATGTCACCGAAGAGATTTACGAAGTTTTGCGCATCAATCTCTCCGGATTAATGGGAGAGCAGGATGATTACCTGGACGTATTCGTAGAAGACATGGTTTACAGCGACCAACCCATCAAAAAATCCATATCGGAAGACTTGGCGGACATCTATCAGGATATCAAAGACTTTATCTTCGTTTTCCAATTGGGACTGAACGAAACGATGAATGACTCACTGGCTATCTGCCAGGAAAATTTCGGAATGCTGTGGGGGCAGAAACTGGTCAATACGTTGCGTGCCCTTCATGATGTAAAATACAATTCCCAAAAGGAAGAAGAGGAAAACGACAACGAGATTTACGAACCAAGCGATGACGGCAGTTGTTGTGATTAAAAACAGCCGCCATTGCCATGATGACGATTATTACCGCCACGAAAACGGCTGTGATTGCCACGATGATGAAAAATAAAAATGATTGTAAGAAGAACCATTGATAAAAGCGAATTAAAAGAGCTCCCGAAAGCCGCTTTTCCGGGAAGAATCCACGTTATCCAATCGGAATCGGAAACAAAAAAAGCAGTAGCCTACCTGTTATCCCAGCCGATATTGGGTATCGACAGCGAAACACGTCCCTCCTTTACCAAAGGACAATCGCACAAAGTAGCACTTCTTCAGATTTCTTCCGAAGAATGCTGTTTCCTGTTCCGGCTTAACATGACGGGACTCACTCAGCCTTTGGTAGACCTGTTGGAAAACCCGGAAGTAATCAAAGTCGGGCTTTCATTAAAAGACGATTTTATGATGCTGCACAAACGTGCACCTTTCAACCAGCAGAGTTGCATCGAACTACAAGACTATGTACGTCAGTTCGGCATACAGGACAAAAGCCTGCAAAAAATTTATGCCATATTATTCAAAGAAAAGATTTCCAAATCACAACGGCTGTCCAACTGGGAAGCAGACGTGTTGAGCGACGGGCAAAAACAATATGCCGCCACCGACGCATGGGCCTGCCTCAACATCTACAACCTCCTGCAAGAGTTGAAACGGACAGGCAATTATGAAATAGCTCCCGAAGAAGAAAAGCTTCAAAAACAAAAAGAAGAAGAAAGGAAAGAAAACAGTTAACAGAATCAGATAAATAAGCCGCTATGCATAAAGTATATCTCAAACCAGGTAAAGAAGAATCTCTGAAAAGGCTTCATCCCTGGATTTTTTCCGGTGCTATCTCCCGTATCGACGGAGAACCCGAAGAGGGCGAAGTTGTAGAAGTATATACTTCCCAAAAAGAATTTATTGCCCAGGGACATTTCCAAATCGGCAGCATCGCCGTACGGGTACTCTCCTTCCGCCAGGAACCCGTCAACCATGAATTCTGGAAACGCAAACTGGAAATAGCGTACGATATGCGCCGCGCCATCGGAATCGCAATCAATCCGACCAATAACACCTATCGCCTAATACACGGCGAAGGAGACAATCTTCCCGGACTAGTCATTGACATTTATGCAAAAACCGCCGTTATGCAAGCCCACTCGGCAGGAATGCACGTAAACCGCATGGACATCGCCGAAGCATTGTCCGAGGTTATGGGCGACAAGATTGAAAATATCTACTACAAGTCAGAAACGACCCTTCCGTTCAAAGCGGACCTTTTCCCTGAAAACGGTTTCCTAAAAGGAGGAAGCAATGACAATATAGCGCAAGAATACGGTTTGAAGTTCCATGTAGACTGGTTAAAAGGCCAGAAAACCGGATTCTTTGTCGACCAACGCGAAAACCGTTCGCTATTGGAGCATTACGCAAAAAACCGTTCGGTACTGAACATGTTCTGTTATACCGGCGGTTTCTCCTTCTACGCCATGCGCGGAGGAGCGAAACTTGTCCACTCCGTAGACAGCTCCGCCAAAGCCATTGATTTAACCAACAAGAACGTAGAGCTGAACTTTCCCGGCGACCCGCGCCACGAAGCATTTGCGGAAGACGCATTCAAGTACCTTGAGCGTATGGGCGACCAATATGACCTGATTATCCTCGACCCGCCCGCCTTTGCCAAGCATAAGGATGCATTACGAAATGCATTGCAAGGCTACCGGAAATTGAACGCCAAAGCATTCGAGAAAATCAAACCGGGAGGCATCCTATTTACTTTCTCCTGTTCACAAGTCGTCACCAAAGACAATTTCCGTACGGCAGTGTTCACAGCGGCAGCCATGTCGGGACGTAGCGTACGTATCCTGCACCAGCTCACACAACCGGCCGACCATCCGGTGAACATCTACCATCCGGAAGGAGAGTACCTGAAAGGATTGGTACTTTACGTAGAATGATAAAACGGCCTGTGTATCATCTTCCGTAATACAAGGAATATGGGGTAGCTTACAGGCAAGGCTCTAATAGAAAAAAGGAGGATTCAAAGTTAATTAGAGTTAATAAACAGAAGTTTTTCACTGAAACATTATGTTGTATAACATAAACGCCTTATCTTTGCATCGTGTTTTTCATGGTATTAGATTTAAGGTTAATAAAGATTGGCTGTCTGGGATAGATAGCCTTCTTTTTTTTATCCCCCCTCTCCATCTCATTTTTATCACTGATTCCTTTCCCTTCCGCGATATTATGGCTTTTTTATCGGCTTTTTATTAATTAACGTATCCACCTAATCAACGAAAATATTATATTTGCAAGAGTTATCGGATAAACGAAGAACACAAATTAAAAAGTCATGAGTATAAAAGTTCGTTTGATTATTATGAACTTCCTGCAATTTTTTGTCTGGGGGTCATGGTTAATTTCATTGGGTGGTTATATGGGTAGGGAACTCCATTTTGAAGGAGGACAAATCGGAGCCATATTCGCCACTATGGGAATTGCCTCTCTGGTGATGCCCGGTATCATCGGCATCATTGCCGACAAATGGTTTAACGCGGAACGTTTATACGGACTTTGCCACATTGCAGGGGCAGCGTGCCTCTTTTATGCCTCCACAGCCACCGGATACAACCAGATGTATTGGGCCATGTTGCTCAATTTATTAGTATATATGCCCACTTTATCACTGGCTAACACCGTTTCCTACAATGCATTGGAACAATATAAATGCGACCTGATTAAAGACTTCCCCCCTATCCGCGTATGGGGCACGATTGGTTTCATCTGTGCCATGTGGGCGGTAGACCTCACCGGATTCAAGAATTCGAGCGCCCAACTCTATGTGGGAGCTACCTCCGCCCTATTGCTGGGACTTTATTCTTTCACTCTTCCGGCATGCAAACCTTCAAAGACAGAAAACAAATCACTGCTCTCCGCCTTCGGACTGGATGCATTGGTTCTATTCAAGAAAAAGAAAATGGCTGTTTTCTTCTTTTTCTCAATGCTGTTAGGAGCTGCGTTGCAAATAACCAATACATACGGTGACCTGTTTCTCGGCAGTTTCGCCAATATTCCCGAATATGCCGACTCCTTCGGAGTAAAACACTCGGTCATTCTCCTATCCATCTCGCAAATGTCCGAAACCCTGTTTATCCTTGCCATTCCTTTCTTCTTACGGCATTTCGGTATCAAACAAGTCATGCTAATCAGCATGTTTGCGTGGGTATTCCGGTTCGGGCTGTTCGGTTTCGGAGATCCGGGCAACGGGTTATGGATGCTAATCCTTTCCATGATAGTTTACGGTATGGCATTTGACTTTTTCAACATTTCAGGTTCTTTGTTTGTTGAACAGGAAACCGACTCCTCCATCCGCGCCAGTGCACAAGGTTTATTTTTTATGATGACTAACGGGTTGGGAGCCATTATCGGAGGATATGCCAGCGGCGCCGTGGTAGACGCTTTCTCAGTGTATGCCGACGGTAAACTGGTCAGCCGCGAATGGATGGAAATCTGGCTGATTTTCGCCGCCTACGCATTCGTTATCGGCATCTTGTTTGCTTTGGCATTCAAGTACAGACACCAGCGGGAGAGTAAAACAAATTAAGTAAAAAACGATGGACAAAAAAGTAGAATTACAAGTTTTAAATATTACGAACAGCCAGGCGCAAGTGGGTGCATTTGCAATGCTATTGGGAGAAGTGGACGGTGAACGGCAACTGCCCGTCATCATCGGGCCGGCAGAAGCCCAAGCCACAATCCTGTATCTGAAAGGAATAAAAACTCCCCGGCCGCTGACGCACGATTTGTTCACAACGAGTCTCAACGCACTGGGAGTACATCTGATACGCATATTGATTTATAAAGCCAAAGACGGTATTTTCTACTCCTACATTTATCTAAAGAAAAATGAAGAAATCATACGTATCGATGCCCGTACTTCAGACGCCATCGCTTTGGCGGTACGTGCAGAATGCCCGATACTGATTTACGAATCCATCCTCGAACAGGAGTGCCTCCGCATTTCGGACGAAGCCCGAAACCATTCTGAAGAAATGGAAGATGACGAAGAGCTCACGGGAGAAGAATCCACTGCATCCCACAGTACTTCGAAAACTCTCGAAGAAGCATTGGAACAGGCTATCAAAGACGAAAATTATGAATTGGCCGCCCGGATACGCGACCAAATCAAGTTAAGAAACAAAAACCAATAACCGGATTATGCACGTATTTTATACTCCCGACATACAGGTAACCAACGAACTTCCGGAAGAAGAAGCGCAACATTGTACCCGTGTCCTCCGGCTGGGTGTCGGAGATGAAATCACTCTTACCGACGGTAAAGGCAAATTTTACAAAGCCGAAATCACGGTTGCCGGCAACAAGCGTTGCCTGGTAACAGTCAAAGAAACCGTCTTTCAGGAACCGCTCCGGCCTTGCCATCTGCACATTGCCATGGCTCCGACCAAAAATATGGACCGCAACGAATGGTTTGCCGAGAAAGCGACCGAAATAGGACTGGACGAACTGACCTTCCTCAACTGCCGGTTCTCGGAACGCAAGGTTATCAAGAATGAACGTATCGAGAAAATTCTCGTATCGGCAATCAAACAGTCATTGAAAGCCCGCCTGCCCCGGCTCAATGAAATGACAGATTTCAGCACATTCATAACCCAAGATTTTCAAGGACAAAAGTTCATCGCCCATTGTTACGAGGGTGAAAAGCCTTTGCTTAAAGACGTTTTAAAACCCGGGGAAGACGCAGTGGTCCTAATCGGCCCGGAAGGCGACTTCAGTGAAGAAGAAGTGGGAAAAGCCGTTGAATACGGATTCATGCCAATCAGTTTGGGAAAATCACGTCTCCGGACAGAAACGGCGGCATTGGTGGCTTGTCACACCATCAACCTGCTGAACCAATAAATGAACATTAAAATATCCGAATCAATATCAACATTTTAAAGAATATAAGTATGGCAAAGAAAATGATTTCACAACTTTCGGTACTGGCGGTACTGACAGTTTTCCTGGCAGCATGTTCCCAAACGACGGAATATACAAGTGTAATACCGGCAGACGCTTCGGTTGTCGCCTCCATCAACTTGCAGTCTTTGGCAGACAAAGCAGGATTGGGTGACAAAGAGAATGAAGCCGCCAAGCAAAAAGTCCTGGAAGCGCTGAAAAGCGGAATGAATGCAGCCGCTTTCCAACAGTTGGAAAAGATTATAAAAAATCCGAGTGAGTCGGGCATCGATATTACGTCCCCACTCTATGCGTTCAATTCCTCTTCTTTCCCATACGCTTCCGTAATAGCTAAAATCAGCAATGAAGATGACTTGCGCACATCGCTGGACATCATGGCAAAAGAACAAATCTGCCAACCCGTTAACGAAGCAGACGGCTACAACTTCACCACCATGAATGGCAGCCTGCTCGCATTCAATAGCACTACAGTATTGATAATCACCGTAAACGGCACTTCTCAAACCGAAAAGGCGAAAGAAGCGATTACCAAGCTGATGCAGCAAACCGCCGACAACAGCATTGTAAAGTCCGGAGCTTTCCAGAAAATGAACAAGTCGAATGACGATATCAATTTCTTCGCCTCCATGACAGCCATTCCTTCCGACTACCAACGCCAAATCAGCATAGGGTTGCCTTCCGAAGTCAAGCCGGAGGACATAACTATTATAGGAGGATTAAACTTCGAAAAAGGCAAAATTGTCCTCAAAGCAGAAAACTATACGGAAAACGAAACCGTAAAAGCCCTTTTAAAAAAGCAACAGGATTCATTCTGCAAAACGAAAAACACATTTATCAAGGATTTTCCATCCTCTACCCTGCTCTTCCTTAACCTCGGCATAAAAGGAGAAAATTTCTATCAGCTACTAAGTGAAAACCAGGAATTCCGCAATACGGTATCCATTGCCGAAGCAGATGAAGTAAAAGAACTGTTCAGTTCGTTCAACGGTGATATTTCCGTCGGGCTAATCAATGTAACGTTGGGCAATACACCCACTTTCCTGTTATATGCAGACATCAAAAACGACGATGCCCTCCAAACCCTGTACAAGAACAAACAATTATTAGGACTGAAAAAAGGAGAAGATATTCTGGAACTCGGCAAAAACGAATATCTGTACAAAACCCGAAAAATGAATGTCTTTTTCGGAGTGAAAAACAAACAGATGTATGCAACCAATGATGAACTTCTTCATAAGAACATAGGTAATGCAGTAGACAAATCCATCGAAGACACTCCCTATGCGTCAGAAATGAAAGACAAAAGCACATTCATAGCTGTCAACGCAGAAGCCATACTCGACCTGCCCATCATAAAGATGCTGTCCGGATTCGGCGGTAAGGAAGTCAAGACTTACCTCGACCTGGCTAACCGGATATCATACCTGTCGATAAGTTCAGAGGGAGCAGTCAGCGAAACCACCCTTTGCCTGAAAGATAAAAACGTAAATGCGCTTAAACAGATTGTAGACTTCGGCAAGCAGTTTGCCGGCATGTAATTCGTAAACAAACGGCATGAACAGCATTCATTTACAGCAAACACTTCCCCAAGTGTTTGCTGACCGTAACTCGATAACTTCGGATATATGGCACCGGGACCTCATTTTCCGGAAAGGAGAAATGTACCTGATTGAAGCAGCCTCCGGGACCGGAAAATCTTCGTTGTGCAGCTACCTGTACGGTTATCGCAACGACTATCAAGGAATTATCAATTTTGACGAAACCAATATCAAGGCATACTCCGTGAAACAATGGGTAGATTTGAGAAAACATTCGTTGAGCATGCTTTTTCAGGATTTGCGCATTTTCACGGAGCTGACCGCCCTTGAAAACGTGCAATTAAAAAACAACCTCACCGGATACAAGAAAAAGAAAGAAATCCTGGCTCTTTTCGAACAATTAGGCCTTTCAGACAAACTGCATGTAAAAGCCGGCAAACTCTCGTTCGGCCAGCAACAACGGGTTGCCTTTATCCGGTCACTCTGCCAGCCGTTCGACTTTCTTTTTCTGGATGAACCAATCAGCCATCTGGACGAAGAAAACAGTTGTATCATGGGCGAAATTATCATCACCGAGGCAAAAGCGCAGGAAGCGGGAGTTATCGCCACTTCCATCGGAAAACATATCGAGTTGCCTTATCGATGCATACTCCGGCTGTAAATAAACGGGAAACAAGCAGCCAGCCATGAATGACGGCCAATAAGGTATGAACAGGCCACCGGTCGAACAGCAACATTCTGTCATTCCAAATAAAAAACAAAAAACAGGCCTGTATAATCACAGATTACGGATTCACAACATATAAATCAGAAAACAAATGTCAGCTCTTGTCTGGAAACTTCTCCGCCAACATATCAGTATCGGCCAATTAGCCGGTTTCTTTTCAGCCAACCTATTCGGCATGATGATTGTACTGCTCGGCGTGCAATTTTATAAAGACGTCATTCCGGTATTCACCGAAGGAGACAGTTTTATGAAAAAAGACTTCATCATAGCGACGAAAAAGATTAGCACACTGGGTTCCTTCGCCGGAAAAAGCAACACATTCTCACCCGAAGACATTGCCGATTTGAAGAAACAGCCGTTTACCAGGACAATCGGGGCTTTCACCCCTTCCCAATTCAAAGTCTCGGCAGGATTGGGCATGGAGAAAGCCGGCATCCATCTCTCCACAGACATGTTTTTCGAATCGGTCCCCGACGAATTCGTCGACATCAATCTCGATAAATGGCATTTCGACCGGTCCGACCGTACAATTCCCATTATTATCCCCCGCAACTACCTGAACCTCTACAACTTCGGTTTTGCCCAAAGCCGGAGCTTGCCCAAACTGTCGGAAGGCCTGATGAGCCTCATCCAGATGGACATCATAATACGCGGCAACGGACAGGTGGAACAATACAAAGGAAATATCGTAGGTTTTTCCAATCGCCTGAATACGATTTTAGTCCCCCACTCCTTTATGGAATGGGCAAACAAGCAGTTCGCCCCGGCAACGGAAGCACAGCCGGCGCGGCTCATCATTGAAGTCGACAACCCGGCGGATTCCTCCATTGCCAGCTATTTCCAAAAGAAAGGATACGAAACGGAAGACGGAAAACTGGATGCGGGAAAAACCGCCCACTTCCTCCGGCTCATTGTAGGCATCGTATTGGGAGTAGGGCTATTCATCAGCATCCTTTCATTTTACATCCTGATGTTAAGCATCTTCTTACTATTGCAAAAAAACACGGCCAAGTTGGAAAGCCTGCTCCTGATCGGCTACAGTCCCGACAAGGTAGCACTGCCATACCAGCTACTCACGACAGGGCTAAACGCAGCGATATTGCTACTGTCGGTCGGACTAGTATCCTGGTTACGCAGCTATTACATAGACAGCATCAGAATGCTATTCCCGCAACTGGAAACCGGTTCCCTATGGATATCCGTCTCCACGGGAGTCCTCTTATTCCTTGCCGTATCAATCATTAATATACTGGCTATCAGAAGAAAATTACATTCTATCTGGATGCATAAAGTATAAAAACAAGGCAATATCGTATGAAAAGCAAAACCGCTCCCGCTACGGACAAAAACATAATGCTATTTATCCTCGGAATATTCGCATTCCTCTCCCCGTCATTTGCACAAACCATGCAAGATACGGTAATCGCCCACTTCAACCTGCTGGAAAACATAGCCCAAGAGAAACTGTACCTGCATCTGGACAAGCCCTATTACGGGGCGGGAGAAAAAATCTGGTTCAAAGGATATCTGGTTAATGCCGTTACCCATCAGGACAATGTACCAAGCAATTTCATCATTACGGAACTGATAAACCGCTCCGACTCCATTGTAGAACGGAAAAAAATCCGTAGGGATTCCTTAGGTTTCCACAACGCCTTTACCCTGCCGCCCACCCTTCCGGCAGGCGATTATTACCTGCGGGGATATAGCAACTGGATGTTGAACGAAGAACCGGCTTTCTATTATTCACGCAATCTGAAAATCGGAAACTCAATCGACAACACCATCCTATCAACCATTGAATACCAGCAAGAAGACGAAACACATTATACGGCAAAGATATGGTTTAAAGACAACAACCAGGAAACATTCAAGAAGACACTCGTCCGTTACCGCTATATAGAAAACGGCAAAATAAAAAACAAAGGCAAAAAAAGAACAGATGAAAACGGATTCATCTCCGTCTCCCTGCCCGACCTGAAACCCTCCGCCACCCGCAGCATCGAAGTAGAATTCGATGACCCGCAATATAGTTATAAAAAGACATTCCACCTCCCTGTATTCACAAAAGATTTCGATGTCACATTCTTCCCGGAAGGCGGTTCCCTGCTGGCGGTCGCCCATCAGAACATCGCTTTCAAAGCCCAAGGAGCAGACGGTTTTTCCAAAGAAATCGAAGGATTCCTGTTTAATTCCCAAGGAGACACCCTGACCTCTTTCCGTTCCGAACACAACGGCATGGGAGTATTCACCCTGAACCATATCGGAGAAAACACCTATTATGTGACAGTCAAGTCCATCGACGGGATTTCCAAACGTTTCGAACTTCCGCCTGTCGAACAAAAAGGCATCGCTCTCGCCATGACACACTACAAACAGGAAATACGTTACGAAATTCAAAAAACGGAAACAACCGAATGGCCCCAAAAGTTATTCCTATTGGCACATACCCGGGGCAAACTGGTCCTTCTGCAACCAATCAACACTTCCAGGACATTCGGAAAAATGAACGACAGCCTGTTCACAACAGGCATCACCCATTTCATGCTGATTGACCAAAAAGGAAACGCACTTAGCGAACGTCTTGTTTTCGTCCCGGACCGGAAAGCCCATCAATGGCAAATCCGGCCGGAACGGCCTGCCTACGGAAAAAGGGAAAAAGTTTCCCTGCAGATTTCAGCCAAAGACAGCGAAGGGAACCCGGTAGAGGGAAACTTCTCGGTCAGCATCACCGACCGGAAAAGTATCCGGCAAGATTCCTTTGCCGACAATATCCTGTCAAACCTCCTGCTTACCTCCGATTTGAAAGGCTACGTAGAAAACCCCGGCTATTACTTCCTGCGGCAAGACGCACGGACCCTTCGTGCGCTGGACTTTCTGATGCTGACGCACGGATGGCGCAGGCATACGCTGAAAAATGTGCTGGCTCCTCCTCAACTGAACCTGACCAATTACATCGAAAAAGGACAAACCATCAGCGGACGAATCAAAGGATTTTTCGGGGGAAACGTAAAAAAAGGCCCCATCTGCATACTGGCTCCCAAACAAAACATTATCGCAACTACCACTACGAATGACAAAGGAGAGTTCATCGTAAATACGGCATTCAAAGACAGCACGACTTTCCTTGTCCAGGCACGGACAAAAAGAGGATTTGCCGGAGTCGATATCGAAATCGACACCCCCGACTTTCCGGCCGCCCTCCCCAAAGCACCCTTTCAAGACAAAGCAACGGCTTTCATGGAAGACTACCTGCTCAACACCCGCGACCGATACTACATGGAAGGAGGCATGCGTGTCTATAACCTGAAAGAAATCCTCATCACGGGCAACCGTGCCAGACCCAGTTCTAAAAGCGTATATACCGGAGGCATCAATACCTACACCGTTGAAGGAGACAAACTGGAAAGTTACGGCGCACAAACGGCTTTCGAAGCAGTCAGCAGATTTCCGGGAGTCAGTATCACCAACGGCAACGAGATACACATCCGCAACAGCCCCGAACAGCCGGTTGTCGTCATTGACGATATCGTTTACGAAGATGACAACGATATCCTGAAAAGCATACAGACCAGCGATATGTCCAGTCTGAGCCTCCTTCGGGGAGCAGACGCCGCCATACTGGGTTCACGCGGTTCCGCCGGCGCAATCGTCATCACCTTAAAAGAAGGCAAAGACCTTCCGGCCAGACCGGCACAAGGCATCATTACCTATACCCCATTGGGATACAGCGATTCCGTCGAATTTTACCACCCGACATACGACACACCTGAAAAAAAACAAAACCAACGTTCAGACCTGCGAAGCACCATTTACTGGAACCCCTCGCTCCAACTGGACAAAACGGGAAAAGCAACCGTAGAATATTACACTCCGGACAGTACCGCTCCGGAAGACATCATCATCGAAGGCATCGACAAGAACGGGAAAGTATGCCGGATAACACAGACGATAAACCGGTAACCCCATTCCAACCCCATCCCTCCGTCCTTATCTTCATACCCGTACAGGCCCGATGAGATAAAAGACCGGCATCCGATAAAAAAACACCCGGATACCGGACAGGTTAAAATTATTTCGTAATTTTGCGGATATTAAAAGGATAAAGCTATGCCGGATTATGATTTAATCGCCATACTCGGACCTACAGCCTCAGGAAAAACTCCGTTTGCCGCTGCATTGGCCTATGAGCTCAATACGGAAATTATCAGTGCCGATTCCCGCCAGATATACAGGGGAATGGACTTGGGAACAGGAAAAGACCTGGCCGACTACACAGTCAACGGACACCCGATTCCCTACCACCTGATTGACATCGCCGACCCCGGCTATAAATACAATGTCTTCGAATATCAGCGGGATTTTCTGAATTCCTACGAATCCGTCAAACAAAAAGGCCGTCTTCCCGTTCTATGTGGAGGGACAGGCATGTATCTGGAATCAGTCCTGAAAGGCTACAAACTGATACCCGTACCGGAAAATCCGGAATTACGCGCCCGTTTGGCAAACCATTCCCTCGAAGAACTGACGGAAATGTTAAGCCGATACAAAACCCTGCACAACTCCACCGACGTAGATACGGTGAAACGCGCTATCCGTGCCATAGAAATTGAAGAATACTATATCAGCCACCCGGTTCCCGAACGGGAATTTCCGAAGCTGGACAGCCTCATTATCGGTATAGACATCGACCGGGAGCTACGGCGTAAGAAAATCAGCCTCCGGTTAAAGCAACGGTTAGACGAAGGCATGGCAGACGAAATACGGCGGCTAATCAGTCAGGGCGTTTCGCCGGACGACCTAATCTATTACGGACTGGAATACAAATACCTGACATTATACGTTACAGGCAAAATGACCTACGAAGAAATGTTCAGCGGATTAGAGACAGCGATTCACCAGTTTGCCAAACGGCAAATGACCTGGTTTCGCGGTATGGAAAGAAGAGGATTTACAATCCATTGGATAAATGCGGAGCTGCCGATGGAAGAAAAGATAGCATTTGTAAAAGAAAAACTGCAAAGGAATTAGTATCTTTGCGAAAAAGAGAGCAATACAAGTTCCAGTTTCCAAATTGTGAACAGCCCATTGCCAAACCGTAAATAAACGTATGAGTGTAGAACCAAAGAAATGGGGAGTGATTTACAACCCGAAAGCCGGTACGCGGAAGGTAAAAAAGCGTTGGAAAGAAATCAAGGAGTACATGGACAGCAAAGGCGTCGATTATGACTATGTACAGTCCGAAGGTTTCGGTTCGGTGGAGCGTCTTGCCAAAATTCTGGCAAACAACGGCTACCGCACGATTGTTATCGTAGGCGGTGACGGCGCGTTAAACGATGCAATCAACGGAATCATGCTCTCCGATGCCGAAGACAAAGAAAATATAGCCTTAGGAATCATACCGAACGGCATCGGGAACGACTTCGCCAGATACTGGGGACTCAGCACCGAATACAAACCGGCTGTAGACTGCATCATCAACCACCGTCTGAAAAAAATAGACGTAGGCTATTGCAACTTCTACGACGGCAAAGAACACCGCCGCCGCTATTTCCTCAATGCGGTCAACATCGGGTTGGGAGCACGAATCGTAAAAATCACCGACCAGACCAAACGCTTCTGGGGAGTCAAATTCCTGTCGTACGTCGCCGCTCTGTTCTCCCTCATATTCGAACGGAAACTCTACAGGATGCACCTGCGCATCAACGACGAACACATACGCGGACGTATCATGACGGTATGCGTAGGAAGCGCCTGCGGATGGGGGCAGACTCCGAGCGCCGTGCCCTATAACGGATGGCTGGACGTCTCCGTAATCTACCGTCCCGAATTCCTGCAAATCATTTCGGGACTGTGGATGCTCATCCAGGGAAGGATTCTGAACCATAAGGTAGTGAAAAGTTACCGGACCAAAAAAGTGAAAATACTTCGCGCGCAAAACGCCTCCGTAGACCTGGACGGACGCTTATTGCCCAAACACTTTCCACTGGAAATAGCCATACTTCCGGAAAGGACCACACTCATTATTCCGAATTAAGACTAAAAACAACAGTTATGATTGAACTTAAAAACAACCCTGCCGGCAACTTTTTCCTATTGGCCGGCCCATGTGTCATAGAAGGCGAAGAAATGGCAATGCGTATTGCAGAACGGGTGGTGAAAATCACCGAAACCCTGCAGATACCCTACGTGTTCAAAGGCTCATACCGCAAAGCCAACCGTTCGCGTATGGATTCATTCATGGGCATCGGCGACGAAAAAGCGTTGAAAGTACTGAAAAAAGTACACGACACCTTCGGCATCCCCACCGTAACGGATATCCATGCCGCCGATGAAGCAGCGATGGCCGCCGAATACGTAGACATACTCCAGATTCCCGCATTTCTCTGCCGCCAAACAGACCTGTTGGTCGCCGCCGCCAAAACCGGAAAGACAATCAATATCAAAAAAGGACAGTTCCTTTCCCCGCTAGCCATGCAATTTGCAGCGGAAAAAGTGGTGGAAGCAGGCAACAACTCAGTCATGCTGACCGAACGCGGCACAACATTCGGTTATCAAGACCTCGTGGTAGACTATCGCGGCATTCCGGAAATGCAGTCATTCGGCTATCCGGTTATCCTTGACGTCACCCATTCGCTGCAACAGCCCAATCAAACCAGCGGAGTGACCGGCGGCATGCCGCAGTTGATAGAGACAATCGCCAAGGCAGGCATCGCAGTCGGCGCCGACGGAATCTTCATCGAAACCCACGAAAACCCCACCGTGGCAAAAAGCGACGGGGCAAACATGCTGAAACTCGACCTGCTGGAAGGATTACTTACCAAACTGGTGAAAATACGACAAGCTGCCAAATGACTCTTTTTTTCTGCACGTTTGTGATTTACCACAAAGCACTACGACAGATAATGCAGAAACAACTTATTTAAATTAAATAGAACATGAAACATTTATTACGTGGATTATTCATTGCAACGCTCCTTTTGTGTTGCAATTTCCAGCTTGTACTTGCACAACCCATGCAAGCGCTGCCCGTGGACAAGAATGTCCGTATCGGCAAACTCGACAACGGGCTTACCTACTACATCCGGCACAATGCACTTCCGGAAAAACGTGTCGAATTCTACATCGCACAAAAGGTAGGTTCAATCCTCGAAGAGCCACAACAACGCGGCCTTGCGCATTTTCTGGAACACATGGCCTTCAATGGGACCAAGCATTTCCCCGGTGATGAAACCGGACTCGGCATTGTTCCTTGGTGCGAGACAAAAGGCATAAAGTTCGGGACCAACCTGAATGCTTACACCAGTGTAGACCAGACCGTCTACAACATCAGCAACGTACCGACGGAAAACCAGAACGTAGTAGATTCCTGCCTGCTGATTCTGCACGACTGGTCAAACGCCATCAACCTTGCCGATAAAGAAATCGATAAAGAACGCGGTGTGATTCGCGAAGAATGGAGAAGCCGCAACAGCGGCATGCTGCGTATCATGACAGACGCACAGCCTACCATGTATCCGAATTCCAAATACTCAGACTGCATGCCCATCGGCAGCATCGACGTCATCAACAACTTCCCCTATCAGGACATCCGTGACTACTACGTAAAATGGTATCGTCCCGACCTGCAAGGGATTATTATCGTAGGTGACATCAACGCCGAAGAGATGGAAGCCAAACTGAAAAAAGTATTTGCAGACGTAAAAGCACCGGTAAATCCCGCCGAACGCATCTACTACCCCGTAGCAGACAATAAAGAACCGCTGGTTTATATCGGAACCGACAAAGAAGTGGAAAATCCGTCCGTCAGCATCTTCTTCAAACAAGACGCCACACCGGACTCCCTGAAAAACACCATCGCCTACTACGCTACACAATATATGCTCAACATGGCGATAAACATGCTGAACAACCGCCTGAACGAAATTCGCCAGACCGCCAATCCTCCTTTCACCAACGCCGGCTGCGGATACGGCAATTACTTCCTGGCTAAGACTAAAGAAGCGTTCACCCTCAGTGCAGACAGTAAAATCAACGGCATAGACCTGGCAATGAAAACCGTTCTGGAAGAAGCGGAACGCGCACGCCGTTTCGGATTTACCGAAACCGAATACGAACGCGCACGCGCCAACTACATCCAAAGCGTAGAGTCTGCCTACAACGAACGCGAAAAGACCAAAAGCGCCAGCTATGTCAGAGAATACATCGGCAACTTCCTCGACAAAGAACCGATTCCCGGCATCGAATTCGAATACATGCTCGTGAACCGGATGGCTCCGAACATCCCCGTACAGGCCATCAACGACCTGATGAAACAACTAGTCACCGAAAACAACCAAGTAGTGCTGATTTCCGGTCCTGAAAAAGAAGGAGCCGAATATCCGGCCAAAGAAAAAGTTACAGCCCTGCTGAAACAGATGAATTCATTCGACTTGAAGCCATACGAAGACAAAGTATCTGACGAGCCCCTCCTTTCCGAAGAGCCGAAAGGCGGAAAAATCATCTCCGAAAAAGCCGGTGATATCTATGGCAGTACAAAACTGGTACTTTCCAACGGCGTGACGGTATATGTAAAACCGACAGACTTCAAAGCAGACCAAATCCTGATGAAAGGCGTAAGCCCCGGCGGCACCAGCGTATTCCCGAACAATGAAATCATCAATATTTCCCAACTAAACGGAGTAGCCCCGGTAGGCGGAATCGGTAATTTCAGTAAAATAGAACTGGGCAAGGCACTTGCCGGAAAACGAGCTTCCGTAAGAGCCGGCATCGGTAACACGACAGAAGCAATCTCCGGTAGCTGTTCTCCGAAAGACTTCGAAACGATGATGCAGTTGACTTACCTCACCTTCACCTCGCCGCGTAAAGACAATGAAGCATTCGAATCCTATAAGAACCGCCTGAAAGCAGAACTTCAAAATGCGGACGCCAACCCGATGACGGCATTCAGCGATACGGTGACGCGAGCCCTATACGGCAATCACCCGCGCGCCATCAAGCTGAAAGAAAACATGGTAGACCGGATTGACTACGACCGCATCCTCGAAATGTATAAAGACCGTTATAAAGATGCGAGCGACTTCACCTTCTACCTGGTAGGAAACGTTAATCTGGAACAGATGAAACCCCTGATTGCAAAATACCTGGGCAGCCTGCCCTCCATCAACCGCAAGGAAACGTTCAAAGACAATCAGATGTACATCCGCAAAGGACAATACAAAAACGAATTCGCAAAGGCCCAGGAAACCCCGACAGCCACAATCATGTTCCTTTACAGCGGCAGTTGCAAATACGACCTGCGCAACAGCATCCTGCTCAGCTTCCTGGACCAAGCGCTAGACCTCGTCTATACGGCAGAAATCCGTGAAAAGGAAGGCGGCACGTATGGAGTAAGCTGCAACGGAAACCTGAGTAAATACCCGAAAGAAGAGCTCATCCTTCAAATCATATTCCAGACAGACCCCGCAAAGAAAGACAAACTGTCTGCCATCGTCGTGGAACAACTGGAAAAAATGGCGAAAGAAGGCCCGTCTGCAGAACACATGCAGAAAATCAAAGAATATATGTTGAAGAAATACAAAGACGCCCAGAAAGAAAACAGTTACTGGCTGAACAATCTGGACGAATATTTCTATACCGGCATCGACAACACCCGAGACTATGAAAAGACAGTCAACAGCATCACCGCTAAAGAAGTGCAAGACTTCCTCGGCAAACTGATGCGGCAAGACAACAAGATTCAAGTCATTATGACCGTGCCGGAAGAAAACAAATAAAAATTCTTTTGCATAGATGATGATATTCAACGAATTGCGCAAACACGGAAAGCTTGCCGCCAGACGGCATCCGATGTACGAGAAGAATAAAATCGCCAAAATACTCAGTTATGTCATGGGCGCGTTCTGGGCCGGCTACCTGATATTCTTCGGAACAACGTTTGCATTCGGTTTTTCAGATATGGTTCCCAATCGGGAACCATATCATGTAATGAATGCAGTCGTTCTGATTTTCATTCTCGCATTGGATTTCCTGTTGCGCGTTCCATTCCAGAAAACACCGACACAGGAGGTAAAACCCTACCTTCTGTTGCCGGTCAAACGAAACCGTGTCATCGATTTCCTGCTCATCCGTTCCGGGCTAAGCGCATTCAACCTCTTCTGGCTATTTCTTTTCGTACCTTTTTCCATTATCTCCATTACCCGTTTCTTCGGAGTTACCGGCGTCATCACCTACCTCATAGGCATCTGGCTGCTGATTATCGCCAACAACTACTGGTACCTGCTTTGCCGTACGCTTATCAACGAACGCATCTGGTGGATTCTGCTGCCCATCGTTTTCTACGGCGGAACCTGCTGTCTACTCTTCATTCCCGAAGATAGCCCCCTCTTCTACTTCTTTATGAACCTGGGAGACGGATATATCGAAGGAAACATCCTCTATTTCCTCTGCACTGCAGCCGTAATCGTCATCCTATGGCTGATTAACCGCAGAATCATGTCCGGACTTATTTATGCGGAACTGGCAAAAGTAGACGACACACGAATCAAACACGTATCGGAATACAAATTCTTCGAACGCTACGGAGAAGTCGGAGAATACATGAGACTGGAACTGAAAATGCTTTTACGCAACCGGCGTTGCAAAGGAGCGCTACGCAGCATCGCCATTATCGTCGTAGCCTTCTCCTGCGCACTCAGCTTCTCGGACATCTACGACGGGCAGACAATGTCCACATTCATTTGTGTGTACAACTTTACCGCATTCGGGCTAATCATCCTTTCCCAGATTATGTCATTCGAAGGCAACTACATCGACGGCCTGATGTCCCGCAAAGAATCCATCATGAGCCTGCTGAAAGCCAAATACTATATATACAGCATCGGCGAAATCATCCCCTTCATATTAATGGTTCCCGCCATCATAACAGGCAAGCTGCCCTTGCTGGGAGCCTTTGCCTGGTTCTTCTATACCATCGGTTTCATCTATTTCTGTTTCTTCCAACTGGCAGTATATAATAAACAGACCGTCCCCCTGAATAAAAAAGTAGGCAGCCGCCAGACCAACAGCGGCATCCAGATATTGGTAAACTTCTGTGCTTTCGGCATCCCCTTGCTTCTGCACACCCTGTTATACACATTGGCAGGAGAGACATGCTCTTATATAATCCTGCTGGCAATCGGGCTCGGATTCACGCTGGCATCTCCCCTGTGGATTAAAAATGTATATCGCCGTTTCATGGAACGACGGTACGAAAACATGGAAGGCTTCAGAGACAGCCGGGAATAAATGACGGACGATAAAAACAGAGCGACTTATAAGAAAAAAGAGGAAAAATATGATAATCATTGATAAACTAAAGAAGAAATTCGGCGAAAAGACTGCCGTAGACATAGAACATTACGAAATCCACCGGGGCGACATGCTCGGACTGGTCGGAAACAACGGCGCCGGAAAAACGACCCTTTTCCGGCTGATACTCGACCTGCTGAAAGCAGACGAAGGAAAAGTCACGGTAAACGACATCGACGTAAGCCAAAGCGAAAACTGGAAAAGCTTCACGGGAGCCTTTATCGACGACGGTTTCCTTATCGACTATCTGACTCCGGAAGAATACTTCTACTTCATCGGAAAAATGTACGGGCTGAAAAAAGAAGAAGTGGACGAACGGCTCATCCCTTTCGAACGTTTTATGAACGGAGAAGTGACCGGACTGAAAAAATTAATCCGCAACTACTCCGCCGGGAACAAGCAAAAAATAGGCATCATCTCCGCCATGCTCCACTACCCGCAACTACTGATACTGGACGAACCCTTCAACTTTCTCGACCCCAGTTCCCAGTCCATCATCAAACACCTGCTAAAAAAATATAACGAAGAGCATCAGGCAACAGTCATTATCTCCAGCCACAACCTGAACCACACCGTAGACGTATGTCCCCGCATCGCTTTATTGGAATACGGCGCCATCATCCGGGACATCAACAACGAAAACAACTCTGCAGAAAAAGAACTGGAAGCCTATTTCAATATCGAAGAATAAAGAAAAGCATGCCACCAATGTGGCAACGATTTCAAGAATCAACATAAAAGACGGACGATGAAAGCAAGAAGCAAATTCATTTTCATTCTGGCAGGACTGACCGTTATTTTAAGTTCCTGTCGCACATCTGCCCCCCGGCTAGACTACCAGGCATTGGCGAGGGCTTCCATTCTATTGGGAACAGACATCAGCCTGGAAGACAATCACAAACTTTACCTGGAATCTGCCGGGTGGATAGGCGTCCCTTACCGTGCCGGAGGCAACTCGAAAAAAGGCACGGACTGTTCGGGCTTCGTCAATCAGGTGTACCGGAAAGTATATCGCAAGCAAGTGCCGAGAAATACGGAAGATTTGAAGAAAGAAAGCAGCAAGGTAAGCAAACGCTCCCTTCGGGAAGGCGATTTGGTATTTTTCAGCAGCAGCCGTTCAAAGAGAAAAGTAGCCCATGTGGGCATTTACCTAAAAAACGGGAAATTCGTACACGCAAGCAGCAGCAAAGGGGTGATTGTCAGCAACCTGAGCGAAAGTTACTACACCCGGCACTGGATAAGCGGAGGAAGAATACGTTAATCAATAACATAAAAACGACCTACAATTATGAAATCATTTATCGGAGCAATCCTATTTATCTGCGTAGCCTTCAGTGCAAACGCACAACTGCTATGGAAAGTATCGGGCAATGGCTTGCAGCAACCGTCCTACATCATGGGAACACACCACCTCGCGCCATTCAGCATCATGGACAGCATTGCCGGATTAAAAAAGGCGATGAATGACACCCGGCAAGTTTACGGAGAACTGAAAATGTCGGAAATGAGTTCTCCCGCCACCATACAGAAAATGCAGAAAATGATGATGATAGAGAGCGACACCACCCTGGCCTCACTCCTGACACCGGAAGACTTTGCCACAGCCAACAAATTCTGCAAAGAAAACCTGATGACAGATTTAAGCCAGATGCCCAAACTCAAACCGGCTTTCCTGCTGAACAATGCGGTAGTGGCAGTCTACGTAAAAGAGCTAGGAAAATTCAATCCGCAAGAGCAACTGGACGCCTTCTTTCAAAGCCAAGCCATCCGGAACGGCAAGAAAGCAGAAGGGCTGGAAACACCGGATTTCCAGTTCTCCTTACTTTTCAACAGCTATTCCCTGCAACGCCAGGCACAACTGCTAATGTGCACCCTCAACAATCTGGAAGCAGAGGTGAAAACCCTTAAAAAACTCACAGACGCCTATATGAAACAAGATTTAAGCACCATGCTCCGAATCAGCGAAGAACGTAAAGGCAACCAATGCGACCCGCTTCCCGGAGAAGAAGACGCCCTGATTTACAACCGCAACAAGGCATGGGCCAGCCAATTGCCGTCCATCATGCAGAACGCCCCCACCTTCGTAGCAGTCGGTGCCCTGCATCTCCCCGGCGAAAAAGGATTGCTAAACTTATTAAAAAAACAAGGCTATACCGTAGAGCCCGTGAAATAACAGAAGAATTTTAGTACTTTTGCTGAAAAGTTCTCCCCAATGAATTACAAAACCTATCTATTCGATTTCGACTACACGCTAGCCGATTCGTCACGCGGCATCGTCAAGTGTTTCAGAACAGTGCTCACCCGCCACCGGTATTCAACCGTCACCGATGAAGCCATCAAACGCACTATTGGCAAAACCCTGGAAGAATCTTTCAGCATTCTGACCGGAGTTACCGACCCGGCACAGCTTGAAGCCTTCCGACAGGAATACAGAAAAGAAGCCGATGTCCACATGAATGTAAACACACGCCTCTTCCCCGACGCGCTATCTACCCTGAAAGAGTTGAAACAACGGGGCGCCCGCATTGGAATCATCTCTACCAAATACCGCTTTCGGATATTGAGCTTCCTCGAAGAACATCTACCCGAAGACTTCCTTGATATTGTGGTAGGCGGCGAAGACGTAAAAACAGCGAAACCCTCACCGGAAGGAGTAAAGTTCGCTTTGGAACATTTGGGAAGTACGCCGCAAGAGACATTGTATATCGGAGACAGTACCGTAGATGCGGAAACTGCCCGGAATGCAGGAGTGGACTTTGCAGGAGTGCTCAACGGAATGACTACCGCAGAAGAACTCCAAGCCTATCCGCACCAGAGAATTATGAAAAATCTTGGGGAGTTGCTTTAGTTTGGAGAATATTAAGGGAAAACTCTGTGCCGACAAGGGATATATCGGACAGGCTTTGTTTGAAAATCTCTTTCTTGACGAAATACAGCTTGTCACTAAAGTTAAAAACAAGATGAGAAACTCGCTGATGAGTATAGCGGACAAGATTCTGCTCAGAAAAAGATGCTTGATTGAGACGGTCAATGACGAACTGAAGAACATTGCGCAGATAGAGCACTCCAGACACCGTTCCTTCAGTAACTTTATAGCCTATTCTTTATCAGCTATCGCTGCATACTGTTTTTTTGAGAAGAAGCCCGTCATTGATGGCAATTTTATCAATGACGGGCAACTTACGATTTTTTGATTTATATCGAACTCACGTTAAATAAATGAAACACTTGATGGAATGAATACCTACAAAAAAGTGAAAGCCAAAGTCAGACGTTTAAGGAAAGTATGGCCCGAACAATTCAAGAAAGACGAATCCCAGGGAAAGATACTTGACGGACGTGGCAGCTTTGGAAATCTCAAGAACAACAAACATTTCAAAAGGTTCTATCTTCGTGACCTGAAGAAGGTTGACATTGAGTTCAAGTTACTAGCCACCGCACATAATTCTGTAAAAACACTTCTGGTAACAGGACAAGGATTTGGACAAGTCGCTGTGGCGTATGATGGACAACAAGTCGGTTTACAACAACGACATCAGCGACAAGCCCACCACTATTGCCACACAGACCTACAATTACACCAAGTACCAAAACAAACAGACCATGCCGGAGATTATCCGTGCTACCACGAGCAAGGAACGGGAAGACAACATTGCCCATCGCAAACTGACGAACGATGCGCAGGTAAAGTTTGCTACCTCGTTCCGTCAAACCTTCGGCAGTTTGTCCGAAACGGTGGAGAATATCCTCCGTACGGCAGCCGAAGATACGGAATCTGAAAGAAGAACCGGCGCAGGCTTTGACAGACGTGGTACATAACTTTGATGCGTCATGGAACGGGTAATCCAAAGTTTTGAAGAAACCAGTTTCATAACAGCTCCAACATTTTTTTTTCTTTTTGCAATTCATCTATGCCGTTACCCGGAGAAAAAAGCATCATACTCCTTATGTGGTCCTCTTTATGGCAGGTGTAGTCATAAAGCTTCATCTGTTCCTCTGTAAGCTTCTCTTTGGAAATGACAGCGGTCTTCATTTTCGCAAATTCCTCCAGAGGGATTTCATCTCCCTGGCGTATCAGGACTATTCTTCTCGCTATGGGATTCCTATTATAGTCATGTGTCAGGTAGATGCCTTTTACCATAGCGGGATATTCGATGATGGGCAGTTGCAGATATATCACCTTCAGTGCAAGCTGCAATTTTTTTTGTTCATTGAACAGCAAGTATCCTATCTGAAAGGGAGAGAACAATCCGACTCCCGTATAATAATCACCCGACATGTTTTGTGAGTAGACTTTAGGCATGATGTCACCATCAGTGATGGAGGCTATCATATAAGGTTCCACTTTCAGTCCGTCGGAAAAAGACGAAGAGCTGTACGCCAGATACAAGCCGGTATAAATACCCGCATTAGGCAGATATTTTGTCGCCTCCTTTTCTATGTCGTCCAAAAAAGGTCGTCCTCCGTTCTTATTGTTTATAAACTTCGGTTCCATTGCATTGAGCTGGTCATACAGTTTGTCAAGGCATCCCATCAGTTTGCGTTTGGACACATTATTGACTTGCTGAAGCGCCTGTTCCAAAGCAGCCTCACTCTCATCTCCTCCGGATACAAGGTTCACGTACATGGGAAGTACGGAAGAATATAATGATGACAATACACTGGAAGAGATAAGGGTTTCTTCCGACATGTCTTTCAACCTGACACCCGATTCACGCAGTTTTTTCATTCGCTCGTAAAGAGCCAGTAATTTATCCATAATCATTATCGGAAATTCGTGCAATTTTACACTTAGTGTATTACAAACACATTACATTTTCACAACATAAACATAACATCATAAGCCCCGTGAATTTGCGGTTTATAATACATAAAGAATTTATTTTTTCAGATTATGCTCCCGTCTAATTTTGCATCGTGAAATACAGAAACAACTTTTATATGGAAACAATCAGTAAAAACAAAAAACTTTCCGAAGCGCTCCTTATCCTTTGGGCAGGTGGTGCGGCGCTTCTTTCCTATTCTTTGGTTTATGCGTTGCGCAAGCCTTATACGGCCGCATCGTTTGACGGACTAACCTTCTTCGGTAACGACTATAAGGTGATCGTCACTACCATTCAGATATTGGGATACTTCATTGCCAAATTCTTTGGTATAAAAATCATCTCGGAACTCAAAAAAGAGAACCGATTCAAGTTTTTCGTGTACTCTGCCGTTCTTGCAGAGGCGGCTTTAATAGGTTTCGGGCTTTTACCCGCCCCTTATAACGTCACAGCCATGTTTGTCAACGGACTTTCACTGGGGTGTATGTGGGGAGTTGTTTTCAGTTTCATAGAAGGCAGAAAAATTACAGACATCCTTGCTAGCCTCCTGGGAGTCAGTATAGTCTTTAGCTCGGGAGTAGCCAAGAGCTTCGGCCTGTTCGCCATGAACGAGATGCAGATAGACCAGTTCTGGATGCCGGCAACCATTGGCGGCTTCGCCCTTCCCCTGTTAGTGTTCATGGGGTATATGCTGAAGAAACTTCCCCAACCGACGGCAGAGGACATTGCTTTGCGCAACGAACGGGTTTCACTGGACGGTAAGAGCCGTAAAGCCCTGTTCAAGAAGTATGCCCTGATATTGAGCCTGTTATTTGTCGGTAATTTCATGTTGCTTGTCTTACGCGACATTAAAGAAGATTTTCTGGTTGACATATTGGATATGAGCGACCAGTCCTCATGGCTGTTTGCACAGATAGATTCTGTCGTGACGTTGGTTATTCTCGGTCTTTTCACCTTATTCATCTTCTTCCGCAGCAATATTAAAGCGCTGCTTTGGCTGATAACTCTGGTAGTAGCGGGCTGTTTAACCATGACTTATGTTTCTTTCCATTATGAAACATTGGACCTTAGTCCTGTCACATGGCTGTTCATCCAGAGTCTGTCACTGTATATTGCCTATCTCACTTTCCAGACAATCTTTTTCGACCGTTTCATAGCCTGTTTCCGCATCAAGGGCAACGTAGGTTTTTTTATCGCAATGATAGATTTCATCGGATACATGGGTACGGTGACATTGCTCTCAACCAAAGAACTGCTGAACATAGATCTGGAGTGGTTCGCTTTGTTCAACCATATTGCTTGTATTGTAGGAGCCATCTGCACCGTACTATTTACCATAGCCGGTATCTTGATTTATAGAAAGTATAATAGTATATTCAACTTGGGAAACAAGGAGACAAATGTATATGTCAATCCCCAATATAATGTAATTTGATAATGGAAAAACAGTATGATATCATAATCATAGGCGGCGGACTGCTGGGATGTGCCACCGCCTACCAGCTGGCAAAACGGAAAGCCGGGAAGATATTGCTGCTGGACGGGAACGAGATTGCCTCCCAGGCTTCCTCTCGTGCGGCTTGCCTGCTGACACGGGCACGTACCAAACCCGCACTGATGGAACTGGTACAGGAGACTTACGACTGTATAACGGAAATAGAAAATCTGTTGGGTGAATCATTGGAATTACAGCAGTGCGGAAGTATCACTGTCGCCTCTTCAGAAACATCCCTGAAAAGTCTGGAAGCACTGGAAGAGGCTGCGACCCGTTTCGGTATTCCTAATGAGCGGATTAACCGGCAGAAAACACAGGAATTGCTTCCCTGGATCGATGCAAATTCCGTAGATACAGCTTTATATATGCCTACCGATGCCTTCATCGACTCAGCCTTGTTATGTTCCGGATATGCCAAGGCCGCCGGAAAGTTGGGAGTAGATATCCGTCCGAACTGTAAGGTAAAAGAAATATGTACGGACCACTCGTGTGTGACAGGTGTAATCTTATCCGACGGGACACGGATAGAAGTTCCTGTGGTGGTAAATGCAGCAGGGGCATGGGCCAACTTACTGATGCGTCCACTCCATGTAGGATTGCCTTTCACTCCGGTACGGAGCCATTTCTGGATTACGGCTATCAACTCCGGGCGTTTTCCAACCAATCATCCTTTCACCGTTATTCCCGATGCCCGAGCTTTTACCCGTTCGGACGTAGGCGCTCTGATCATTGGCCTGCGTGAAAGTCGTTGCCAACCGTTCGATCCCTCTTGCATGACAGAGAAACTGGGTGATTTTGATTTCAATAAAGAAGCGGAATGGACTGTACTTGACGAATGTGCCCCATTATTAAAGAAGTATCTTCACGATATAGACGATTTGCCGATAGCGCATTATGTGGCGGGCCCCTCATGTTATGTCCCGGATGCCATGTTCGTCATTGGAGCCGTCCAAGAGTACGAAGGGCTATTTACCGTTACCGGATGCTGTGGGGGCGGTGTTGCGGCAGGTGGCGGTATGGGACGGCTCGCAGCCGAACTTATTACGGGAGAACAGCCGTTTGTCAATCCGAACTTGTTTGCCCCCGGACGCTTTGGCAAGGTAGACCCTTTCTCTGCCGGTTTCCAACAGGAATGCGCGGATGCACGCTCCAATAAAAAAGGAGGATGACAGCCGGAAGGCATCATGCCATATTACTATAAAAATAATCATTGACTCAATAACAAATGAAACGATATATTGTATTTTTAAAACAGGTTCCCAAGTCCACAAAAGTAGAGATGGATTCTGGGACCAAAACATTGAAACGCTCCTCCGCGCTCAGCCAGACCAATCCGGACGACCTGTATGCCCTACAGACAGCACTTGATTTGAAGAAAAAAAATGAAGCCGAAGTGATTGCCATAAGTATGGGACCAACATCTGCCGGGAACGTATTACGTGAAGCCCTGCAACGCGGGGCAGACCGTGCCATTCTGTTGTCTTCGCTTTCCTTTGCAGGAAGCGACACGTGGTGTACCAGCCTGGTCCTTGCAGCCGCTGTCCGTAAAATAAAGAACTATGACCTGTTGTTTTTTGGGCGCATGGCCATAGACGGGGACACAGCGCAGGTTGGCCCTGAAGTGGCCGGACAGCTAGATATACCGCAAATCACCCAACTGGTAAAAATCAAACAGCTTACCTACGGATACATTACGGTGAATAAAAAGGCCGGGAAAACTTTGCAACGGATAAAGGTTCAACTTCCTTGTGCCGTTATGGTGAGCCGGGAAAACGGCCGGTTGGATTGTCCTACATTAAGCGGATGGAGGCGTGCGCAGGAACAGGAAATCATTTGTTGGAACGAAAAGGACCTCGGCTTGCCTGCCGATACAGTGGGGTTACATGCTTCCCCTACCAGGGTTGTATCTACCGAAGTGCCCCCAAATAAAAAAACGATAAGCTGGGTTGCCGACGTTTCATCGTTCGCATCCATTCTGCATTCTCATTTTATTTTCCAAACCAAATAAAGAAGTTATACGATGACAACCAATCCTTTTGCATTGCAATTGAAAAAAAACTTATGTACCGGATGTGGAATTTGTACCGACAGTTGTACGTACAATGCCATTGAACTTGACGAATATCCTGTCATAGATGCTTATGCCTGCCGGTTATGCGGAAGTTGTGTACGGAATTGTCCTGCCGGAGCCTTGGTACTGGACTTACCGGATGACGTTCCCGTCGTTTCCACATCAAATGGCAAAGGTATCTGGGTACTGGCCGAGGTAGAAAACAATGAGGTGCTTTCCGTTACCGGTGAACTTTTGGGCAAAGCAAGCGAGCTTTCCGCCAAACTTCATCAGGATGTGGAAGCCGTATTGATCGGGAAAGGAGTAAGCCACTTGGCTCCCCGACAGGTTTCATACGGAGCGGCCAAAGTCCATGTCATTGACAACGAATGTTTCGAATGTTTCATTGAAGAGAACTATGCACTTGCCCTGGTAAAGCTGGTCAGGCAATTGAACCCGGGAATTTTACTGGTCGGGGCAACTTCGCGCGGACGGGGATTGTCAGCCCGCGTAGCTGCCATGCTTCAGACTGGGCTCACAGCAGACTGTACGAATCTGGATATCGACACGCAGACCGGACTGCTCCAACAAATACGTCCGGCTTTCGGTGGAAATCTGATGGCGACTATTGTCACTCCCAACCACCGCCCGCAAATGGCATCGGTACGTCCGGGAGTAATGAAAGCACTTTCTCCCAACAACCAGTTAACGGGAGAAATCATCCCACACGATTATTCCTCTTTTAAAACGGATTCCCGCATACAGCTTATCGGTGAGATACAGGAAAACATCAACGAGGAGCTGCTAGAGAACAGCAAAATCATCGTAGGCATAGGCCGGGGAGTAAAAAACAGGCAGACAGTCGTGCAAATTGAACAATGGGCAAAGCGTATCGGGGCAGCAGTTGCAGGCTCCCGTGCCGCCGTAGAAGCCGGGCTGGTCGATGCCAGCAGACAAGTAGGACAAACAGGACATACCATTGCCCCGGACCTATACATAGCCATCGGAATCAGCGGGCAGATTCAACATACGGCGGCAATCGAAAGAGCTGGGAAAATCATCGCGATCAATCCGGACTGCAATGCCCCGATTTTCAATATGGCCGATTACGGATGGATAACTTCCATAGAAGCAATTCTGCCCGACCTTGTCAATATCGTTGAAGCATGAAAAGAGTACAGATTCTTATAACCTTCTTTTTAATAGGATGGATGGCTGTCCGGGCAAATGAACCGTTACAGATAAAGTTCCGTTCAAGGGCATTGCTTGATGCCACGGTTTCCGGATATGGAACAGAGAAAGTGCAAGGGTATTATCGGGTGGAAGACTTCCGGCTGGGCTTTAAGGCAACCTATGAAAAGTTCGAACTGAAAGCTGATGTGGGGATGGGAGGAGGAAAACTGGCCTTCAAAGACTTGCTGCTGAATTATCACTTCAAAAACGGAGTCCTGTCATTCGGTAACAGCTATGAACCTTTTTCCATGGACATGCTGATCAGTACGGCAGATCTCCGTTTCCGTCAGTCTGCCGCTTCTGTCTTAGCTTTTACCAATAGCCGGAAGTTGGGGATAACTTATCACTTCTACAATGAACACTGGTAGTTGGGAACCGGAATCTACACTCATAACGACCTTAATAAAATAGGTGACGGGCAAAAAACGCTTTTGTCTCTACCAGCCGTGCCGTATGGAAAAGACAAGAAAAAGACCACCGGTTGTTACATTTCGGAGGAGCTTTCTCTTTCCGCACCCAGGAGGTTAATACTCCGGCCGCTCCAACAGGAGAGATAGAGAGCGCAGGGGTAACTTCCATATTTCCTGCCCCTCTGCTTGAAGCTGAAATTTCCAATAAAGGCACGGAAATGAAAGGAGTGATAGAAGCGTTATACACAATCCCGCGCTTTACGCTGCAGGCCGAATATTATTTCGACCGTTTCAACCGCACCGGTGAAAAGCATGCTTTTCGCCCGCATGGCGGATATATACAAGGAGGGTTCCTTGTCAAAGGACGCGGGTTCGGCTACGATGCCATGTACGGCATCCCCGAACGTCCTGTATCCCCGCAGACAATAGAACAGGTAACACGTTTCAATTACACCAACTTGAATGACGACAAGGCAGGAATCCGGGGAGGAGAAGAGAAAGACCTGTCTTTGGGCGTAATTTTTTATCTCAACAGATATTTGGGAGTGAAGGTTAACGGCAGCTATGTATGGATAGGGAAACATTGCAATAACTTTTACAAGAAAGATTTCTTTTTGGTACAGGCGCGTTTGCAGTATATTTTCTGAAAATGTTCTTTATACCAATTGTCATATATATGTAATTCCGGCAGCATACATTTGCAGAAAATTTAAAAATAACAATCAGAATGAAAAAACAATTTTTGACCACATTGGTGTTGCTTTGTTGCGGTTTCAACAATGTACATGCCCAACAACAGAATGTAAAGGTCGCACGTCCCAAACTGGTAGTAGGTATCGTGGTAGACCAGATGCGATGGGATTATCTCAACCGTTTCTACCCCCGTTTCGGTGAAGGGGGATTCAAGCGGTTGATGGATGAGGGATTCAGCTGCGACAACACCAGTCTGAATTATATTCCTACCGTGACTGCCATCGGGCATACGTCTATCTATACGGGCTCTGTCCCTTCCATTCATGGAATTGCGGGAAATAACTTTTACAAAGACGGAAAGAAGGTTTATTGTACGGATGATGACAAAGTAACCGGAGTGGGCAGTAGCGGAGCGGTTGGAAAAATGTCGCCACGCAATTTATTGGTGACTACTATCGGCGATGAACTGAAACTGGCAACCAATTTCCGTTCCAAAGTAATCGGCGTCTCCCTGAAAGACCGCGCATCTATCTTTCCTGCCGGACAAACCCCGGATGCCGCTTATTGGTTCGATGACGAAACGGGGCGGTTCATTACCAGCACCTACTACATGCAGTCGCTTCCGGAATGGGTGAACCGTTTCAACAAGGAAGACATAGGGAGAGAACTGTTAATGCAGGATTGGAATACGCTTTATCCAATTGAAACTTATAAAGAAAGCACACCGGACAACACTCCTTTTGAAAAAACACTGGTAAAAGGTGAAAATCCCGTACTCCCATTAAAAACCTCCGAAATTTTCAAGAAGAACGGATATGGCATCATCCGCACGACTCCCTATGGTAATACATTGACACTCGCTATGGCAAAAGCAGCACTGGAAAATGAGAAAATGGGACAAGACGGGACTACCGATTTGCTTGCCGTAAGCCTCTCCTCCACGGACTATATAGGACACCAGTTCGGAACTTATGCCATAGAAACGGAAGATACTTACCTCCGGCTAGACAGAGATATTGCCGATTTCCTCCGGACTCTGGATAACAAAGTAGGAAAAGGGGACTATCTGATATTCCTGACTGCCGACCATGCCGCAGCCCACAATTTTACATTCATGCAGGCAAACCGTATTCCGGCAGAAGGTTGGATAGCGTCCAAAACGCTGGAATCGCTTAATGAACATTTACAGAATGTTTATAAAAGTGGAACCCCACTGGTGAAAGATATTTTAAACTATCAGGTGTTTTTCGATAGAAAGGCTGTTGAAGCCCAAGGGCTGGATTTCTGTAAAGTAAAAAAAAGTGCCGTGGATTTCTTGAAGGAGGACCGGACTTTCGCTTATGTGGCAGATATGGAAGACTTGAATAATGCCACCATTCCTGAACCGGTCAGACTTTGTGCCGTTAACGGATATAACCGACTCCGAAGCGGAAGTATCCAACTTATCATGCAACCGGGAAATTATGAGATTCATTCAGTAAATGAAACCGGAGGAACCGACCACGGAGTATGGAATCCATATGATGCACATATCCCTCTGCTTTTTATGGGCTGGGGAATAAAACAAGGCAGCACCTCACAACCAGTCAATGTAACTGATATTGTCCCTACCGTATGCGCCTTGCTTCGCATCCAAGTTCCGAATGGTTGTATCGGTAATCCCATTCCGGCTGTTACTCCATAAATTTGTCCACTTTGGCATTTGCCATAGGAATAATTATGGAATTTCTTCCATATTTCTTTGTTAATATCGGAAGAGCTGCATCATTTACTCGAATCAGAGAGCACCGTGCAGGGACGGGGGGATCTCCGTAAGGAATACATCTCCGACGGTGACCTGGAAATTTCAATCAGCGGAAAGATTACCCTCAAATACCTTGACATCTACCCGGAAGCCGAGGTATCGAAGTTCCTGCGGCTGATGCAGTTCAAGAGTATGTGCGATAATACCGTTCTCCGCCAGTTCAATATTTCGCATAATTTCTTATAATCATGAATCGGACACATAGCTGCGAGAATATAGTTTCAATTCTTTTTCTTGCTTTGGCAAAAGCCAAAAATGTCAGTTTCCATTCTTTCTGATTACCCCCTGTATGATACCTCCAATTTGATAGTTGCTGTTTCAAACAAGTCCAGTTGTACCTGTGCGCTTATATATCTTTTGTCTCCTATGACCGTACAATTACTATAGTCCGCTTTCACGTCCTTCAGAAAATGAATCCTTATGAAAATCGGACTTCCATATCTGACATCCTGGAGTACGTAAGGAACCAATCAAGTGTCATTTCATTGACATATGGATGTAATTGTCCCTAAATACAGTTGCCGTACTTTTGTGTATATTTTTAAAACTTGATTATATATGACAATGAGACTTTATCATTTATTAGCCATCTCATTTGTGTTTTTGTTTTCAATGTCCTTGGATGTAAAAGGGGACGGAAATATTTCTAAGGTTACGATAAAACTTATGGAAACAACAGATGTGCATGGCAATTTTTTCAGTTATGATTTTATAAATGACCGTGAACAGAACAGCGGGTTACCTCAGATTCTGACTTATGTAAAAAGCCAGCGTGACAGTTTGGGAAAAGAAAATTGTCTGCTGTTCGATGCCGGTGACATTCTTCAGGGACAACCTTGTGTGTATTATTCTAACTTCATAGACACGGCAGAAATTCATCTGGCTTCGGATATGATGAATTTCATTCAGTATGATGCAGGTTGTTTTGGCAACCATGATATTGAAGCCGGACATCCGGTATTTGACCGGTGGGTGAGAGATTGCCGCTTCCCTGTTCTTGGGGCCAACATACTGTCAATAACTGATAACACCCCTTATGCTTTGCCTTATCAGATGTTTGAGCGACAGGGAATAAAGATTGCCGTATTGGGTATGATTACTCCTGCCATCCCAATGTGGTTGCCCGAAAGTTTATGGAGTGGATTGTCTTTTGAAGATATGGTCGTTTCTGCCCGGAAATGGGTTTCCTATATTCAGGAAAAGGAAAAGCCGGATATTCTGATAGGATTGTTCCATACTGGGCTCAAAGGAGGAAACCTCAATGGCTTTAATGAAAATGCAGCCGAGGAAATCGCATTGACCGTACCCGGCTTCGATGTCATTTTCTTCGGACATGATCACCGGAAATATTGCAAGGAGGTAAAGAATCGGATTTCAGGAAAGAAAGTATGGCTGCTTAACGCTGGATCTGGAGCTGCAGGGGTAGCGGAAGCGACTTTGACTTGTACTTTACGGGAAAAAGCACTGGTGGATAAAAAGATAAAAGGTTCATTGACACAAATGAATGACTATTGTCCTGACAGCATTTTCACCGCATATTATGCTTCCCGACGGAAAGAGGTGCAATGCTTTGTTTCCGAAAAGATTGGTTCGTTGGCTGAAGAGATTCACGCTTTAGATTATTTCTTCGGTAAATCAACATTAGCCGATTTATTACATCAGATACAGTTTTCTCAGATGGAAGCAGACATTTCGTTGATTACTCCTCTTACATATAACGAAATAATCAATGCCGGGGATATATATGTCAGGGATATTTTCAAGCTTTATCGGTATGAAAACAGGATTAATATTTTTGAACTTACGGGAAAAGAAGTATTGGGAGTATTGGAGAAATCCTATGGTATGTGGACGAATACGATGAAATCTTCCAGTGATCATGCATTGGCTATCAAAAACAAGGATGATAAGAAAGCGTCACTTACTGTACCGACTTATCTCTTACTGTCGGCAGCCGGCATTTCTTATGAAGTAGACCTAACCCATTCGGATGGAGAAAAAGTGAAAATTTTACGGATGAAGGACGGGAGTGCTTTTGATCTTGACCGGACTTATCGGGTAGCAGTGAATTCGTATATCGGAAGTGGTGGCGGTGGTCTGCTCACGGAAGGGGCCGGCATCAGACTCGAAGACTTACCTTCACGGATAGTCCGTACGTCAGATAAAGACTTACGTTACTATATAATAGATTATTTCCGCAATCATGTATCTCCTATACGAATTTCCTCTGTTTCTGATTGGAAATTTGTACCGGAGCATTTTGTCGGCGAGGCTTTGAAACGCGATTATGATTTACTATCACACACCAATTAATCAGAAAAAATGAAAAGATTTACGATCTTACTGTTACTTATCGGGTGGTTGAACACATTGTTACATGCCCAGATTACTACTTCGGGAATGAACGGACTGATAACTGACAATGAAGGAGCTTTGATTGGAGCGACTGTCCAGGCGGTACATGTCCCCTCAGGTACTACTTATGGTACGATTACCAATACAGACGGACGGTTCAGCATTCAAGGGATGCGTACTGGAGGACCTTATAAGGTAGAAATTTCTTATGTCGGCTATAAAAATGCCGTATATGAGGATATCAGCCTTGCTTTAGGAGACAATTATGTACTGAATGTCTTGCTTCAAGAAGACAATGGGTTGCTGGACGAAGTGGTGGTGGTAGCCACAAAGTCCAAGTTTTCAGGAACGAAAACCGGAGCTTCCACCAATATCAACAACAGGCAACTTTCTACCGTTCCTTCTATGAGCCGGTCATTGTCGGATTTCACCAAATTGTCTCCTTATGCGGGGAATAACAATTCATTTGGCGGACTGGACGGACGTATGAACAATATCACCATTGACGGAGCTAACTTTAATAACAACTTCGGGTTGTCTTCGGCCTCTATGCCGGGAGGAGGAAGCCCCATTTCTTTGGATGCCATTGAAGAATTACAGGTCAACATAGCTCCGTTCGATGTGCGTCAGGCCAATTTTATCGGAGCCGGCATTAATGCCGTAACGAAAAGCGGTACAAACCAGTTCAAAGGAAGTGCCTATTCCTATTTCCGTAATCAGTATATGAGGGGAAATCGGGTGGATGGAGTAGACTTGGGAGAACGTCCTGAAGAAGTAAAACGAACTTATGGCTTTACTTTGGGCGGTCCGGTAATAAAGAATAAGTTGTTCTTTTTTGTTAATGGTGAATATGAAGATGCTCCCAAACCTATCTTTAAATGGAGGCTTTCAACGGATGGAGTAGGCAGCGATGACAATCTGATATCAAGGGTTACTGCACAGGATATGGAAGCCTTTGCACAAGTACTCCGCAACAGATATAATTATGAACCGGGGTCTTATACAGATTATGACGCTGGCACTTTTACCAGGAAATTCCTGACACGTGTGGATTGGAACGTTAGTACCAATAGTAAATTAACAGTACGTTATAATTATACGAAAAACAAATATACCAATCCAACCAGTCAGAGTATGCCGGGAACTGCAACCTCGCACGGACATTACAGTTCGGCCTCGCTTCCTTTTCGTAACAGCTGTTACGACATGAATAATCTGGTGCATTCTTTAACAGCTGAATTAAATAGTAATTTTGGAGGGAAAATGTCTAATCAAATATTGGGAACATTTACCAAAATAAAAGATGAGCGAGGTTCTGATTCATCACTGTTTCCGATGGTGGATATTTTGAAAGATGGGGACATGTTTATGACTGCCGGTTATGAATTGTACACCTACAATAATGCCGTGGAAAATAATATTTGGACTTTGACAGATAACTTCACCTGGAATTTGGATAAGCATGTACTTACAGCCGGACTCTCCTATGAACATCAGTATGTAAGTAATTCTTTTATGGGATGCGGTTTGGGTTATTATCGGTATGACAGTTTCGATGATTTTAAGAATGAGGCAGCCCCTGTGTTGTATTCGCTGACTTATGGATATGGTGGCAAAGACAAACCGAAAGCGGAGTTGGCATTCGGTCAATATTCTGCTTATGTACAAGATATGTGGAACATTAATCAGAACTTGAAGGTAACGGCAGGTCTTCGTCTGGATATACCGACTTATCTGAATAGCTTGCAGGAAAATAAGGCTGTATCCGAACTGACATTTGCCGGTGGAGCAAAAATCAATACAGGGAAATGGCCCGGAACCAAAGTCTTGTTCTCACCTCGAATTGGCTTCAATTGGGATGTCTTGGGAGATAATCGTTTTAGACTCCGTGGAGGTACGGGTATATTTACCGGTAGGATGCCTTTTGTGTTCTTTACCAATATGCCTTCTAATAGCGGAATGATTCAGAATACGGTGACGATATCAGACCCTGCAGTTCTTGCTAAACTGGAAGGAGGGGTCCGCACGAAAAATGAAGTTATGGCACTGCTTCCTGATTTGTTCCCTCAAACGCCTGTAGAAAAGGTTCCCGGAACAGTGGCCGGAATAGACCCGGAGTTCAAACTGCCTCAAATATGGAAAAATACGCTTGCCGCTGATATTAAACTGCCGCTTCCGTTCAATGCCGGACTCACATTAGAGGGTGTTTATGCCAAAAATTTGAATGTGGTCCTCCAGCAGAATGTGAATATGATTCCTGCAAATGACACCAGGGTGACAACGTTTAATGGTCCAGACAATCGTTATTTGTATCCGGGAGCCAACAATAGTCGTGTTGTATCAGATATGTCTGGAGCCTATATACTTACAAATACAAGCAAAGGATACAGTTACAGTTTCAATGCCACTTTGAACATGACTCCCGTTGAGAATTTGAATTTGATGCTGGCTTATACTTATACCGGTTCCAAAGAAGTTTCTGGCAATCCCGGTGCACAACCTTACGAATTGTGGCAAAATACTCCTACTGTTAACGGAGGTAACCATTTGCCGTTACGTAATTCCCAATATCTTACACCCAATAGGCTTATTGCTTCCTTGGGATACAGATTCAATTATGCCAAACATTTTGCCACTACGATAAGTCTTTATTACACCGGTTATACTCCTGGCAATTATTCTTATATGTATAATGGGGATATGAATCAAGATGGAATCAACAATGATTTAATCTATATCCCCAAGAGCAAGGATGAGCTGACATTTGTTGACAAAAACGGTTTTACCGCAGTTGAACAGGCAGAAGCATTTTGGAACTATGTCAATCAAGACCCGTATCTGAAAAAACATAAGGGAGAGTATGCTGAAGCCTATTCTGCACGTTATCCTTGGCTTAACCAGTTCGATTTGAAACTTGTACAAGATTTCAATTTAAAAGTTGGTAAAACGATGAATACGCTGCAACTCTCATTGGACATATTCAACATAGGCAACTTGTTGAAAGATACATGGGGAGTTCAGAAGGTTCCAGTTAACAGTGGACGGATTTTAAAATATGAAGGGACAACGGGAGACAATGTACCGACCTATTCAATGTTTTACACCCAAGAAAACGGAAAGAACATATTGCCTGCCAACACCTTCTTTTATGAAAAAAACAGTGCCAATTGCTGGCAAATCCAAATAGGAATCCGCTACATCTTTAATTGATACGTTTAAAAATAAAAAGGGATTGCGCCAACGTTTTGAGACAATCCCCTTTTTATGCACAAAGCCCAGACTTTCCCAAGCCCGGGCTTTGTCATTACCCAAAGTTTACATAACTTCAGGCATCAATTTTTTCATATATCTAGCTTGCCGGTAATGAGCATCCGGATTTCATAACCATCAACCGTTTCCGTAACCCTATAAAGGGGGAGATAAACAACGGCTTCACGCAGTTGGTTCCTGTTCTTGCCGACATGGGTTTCATCAGTCTTGACGTGTCAGCTATGAGAGCAAGCATGAGAGCAACGAGGAAAGTGGCAGCTACTCTCATATCCTACAAACTCTCTCTAACTGCGATTTCAGGACAACCATATTTGATTTACAAGGTATTAACAGTTATCACCTCAGCTATTAATACTTGACATCCCAACTATTAATAGCTGAGAAACCAAGTATTAACAACTGACAAATCACCTGTTTACATCCGACAAATGAGTGAGCAATACCCAAAAAGCGGATTAGGTCTTTTCATCCATCCGCTTCTTTTCGACATTCCGGACTCTTCATGGCAAAAAGCGGTTAACCGGCTTATCAACCGATAGAAATATCGAAAATAACAAAAAGCGGATGACAGGTGACAGGCGACAGACGAGGTGATAGGTTATAAATACAACCTTTCACCAGACAACGTATTATAAATGAAAGAGTTGAACCATCAGGTAATCGGTTGAAAAAGAAAATGCATTTTTAAACTCCAGGAAGAGAGAGAAGTATTCCGAAACAATAAAAAAGAGCAGAAACATTTGTTTGAATTGAATAAAAATTGTACTTTTGTGCCCGATTATTCCGCAACGGGTTCGAGAAAGAGTCCTTTAAGTGATTAAAGGCCACCCGCCGGAGCTAACTTATACATTATAAGATAAGATGTACGCAATTGTAGAAATCAACGGCCAGCAATTTAAAGCAGAAGCCGGCCAGAAGTTATTTGTTCACCACATTGAAGGTGCGGAAAACGGTTCGACAGTAGAATTTGAAAAAGTTCTTTTGGTAGACAAAGACGGAAACGTAACAGTAGGTGCTCCTGTTGTAGAAGGTGCAAAAGTGGTTTGCCAGGTTGTTTCCAATTTGGTAAAAGGCGACAAAGTACTTGTCTTCCACAAAAAAAGAAGAAAAGGTTACAGAAAACTGAACGGTCACCGTCAACAGTTCACAGAGTTAACAATTACAGAAGTAGTAGCTTAATCAATTTAAAACAGTAAGAAGAAATGGCACATAAAAAAGGTGTCGGTAGTTCCAAGAACGGCCGCGAATCAGCAAGTAAAAGATTAGGCGTTAAGATATTTGGTGGCGAAGCTTGCAAAGCAGGCAACATCATCGTTCGTCAAAGAGGTACTGAATTCCATCCGGGCAATAACATCGACATGGGTAAAGACCACACTCTTTTCGCTTTAGTAGATGGTACAGTTAATTTCAAAGTAGGCAAAGAAGACAGAAGATATGTTTCTGTAATTCCTGCTACCGAAGCATAACTGAAAAAATAGATAAGAAAGGGACTGTCCTGAATTTTCGGACAGCCCCTTTCTTTTTTTATTGCGACATGACACACCTCCCCTTTCCCGCGCCTCTTCCCTCCCTACCTCTTCTTCCGCTTCCCTTTCCCCTTTCATAACGGCTCCGCTTCTCCGATAAAACGCCTATAAATATAATATCAACAAACATGACGATAATATTAGCTTTTTCTTTATCTTTGTAGCCTTAATTGTTAGTTCATAAAAAGTATAGATATGCTTACCATTAAACAAATTACAGAAAATACGGAAGCGGTCGTTCGCGGACTGGAAAAGAAACATTTCCAAAATGCCAAAGAAACCATAGAGCAAGTCATAGCCCTGAACGACAAAAGACGCAGCACGCAAAACCAATTAGATAAAAACCTGGCGGAAGTCAACTCACTTTCGCGTACCATCGGCCAACTGATGAAAGAAGGCAAGAAAGAAGAAGCCGAAACCGCACGCGCACGTGTCGCCGAATTGAAAGAAGGCAACAAAACACTGGATGCTGCCATGACACAGGCTGCCACCGACATGCAAAACCTTCTGTACACCATTCCGAATGTTCCCTATGACTGTGTTCCCGAAGGCACGGGAGCCGAAGACAACGTAGTAGAAAAGATGGGAGGCATGGAGACCGAACTTCCTAAAGACGCACTTCCCCATTGGGAACTGGCAAAGAAATACGACCTGATAGACTTTGACCTGGGAGTAAAAATCACAGGAGCAGGTTTTCCCGTATATAAAGGAAAAGGCGCCCGGTTGCAACGCGCCCTGATAAACTTCTTCCTGGACGAAGCCCGTAAGTCGGGATACACCGAAATCATGCCGCCGACGGTAGTCAATGCCGCTTCCGGCTACGGAACAGGCCAACTTCCCGACAAAGAAGGACAAATGTACCATTGCGAATTGGACGACCTGTACCTGATTCCTACAGCCGAAGTCCCCGTCACCAACATTTACCGTGACGTAATCCTGGACGAAAAACAGTTGCCGATTAAAAACTGCGCATATACACAATGTTTCCGTCGCGAAGCAGGCTCTTACGGCAAAGACGTACGCGGCTTGAACCGCCTCCACGAATTTTCCAAAGTAGAGTTGGTGCGTATCGACAAACCGGAACACTCCAGGCAGTCACACCAGGAAATGCTCGACCATGTAGAAGGCCTTCTGCAAAAGCTGGAACTCCCCTACCGCATTCTCCGTCTTTGCGGAGGCGACATGAGTTTTACCGCCGCCCTCTGCTTCGATTTTGAAGTATATTCGGAAGCACAGAAACGCTGGCTGGAAGTAAGCTCCGTTTCCAATTTCGACACATACCAGGCCAACCGCCTCAAATGCCGCTACCGCAATGCAGAGAAAAAGACAGAACTCTGCCACACCCTGAACGGTTCGGCACTGGCATTGCCGCGCATCGTCGCCGCCCTGCTTGAAAACAACCAGACACCGGAAGGCATCAGAATCCCGAAAGCACTGGTTCCGTATTGCGGTTTCGACATGATAGACTAAAAAGAATTCTCGCTCTTGTAAGAATCAGGCATTCCCGGTTCTTACAAGAGTTTTTATAGACCTTCTAACCCATTTACCCCCATGACAAAAAACACAACAAGTTTTGTATTGCCGTTGACATTCATCGGCATCATGTTCTTCTCATTGGGCTTTGCCCTCGGTATCAATTCCATCTTGGTCCCAGTACTGAAAGGTTCACTGGAAATCAGTTCCGCCGAATCGTATCTGATTATCGCCGCAACCTTCATCCCATTCCTTATTTTCGGTTATCCGGCAGGGCTTACCATTAAAAAGATTGGCTACAAACGGACAATGGTCCTTTCCTTCCTGATGTTCGCCGTCGCTTTCGGACTGTTCATACCGTCCGCCAGCTACGAAAGCTTCCCCCTGTTCCTGCTCGCCTCTTTCGTCAGCGGAGCAGCCAACGCCTACCTGCAGGCAGCCGTAAACCCGTACATCACCATCCTGGGCCCCATAGAGAGTGCGGCAAAACGCATCAGCATCATGGGAATCTGTAACAAACTGGCATGGCCGATTCCCCCGATTTTCCTGTCTTTCCTAATCGGAAAAGAGGCGAATGACATTACCGTGTCCGACCTGTTCCTGCCGTTCTACGTCATCATCGCCGCATTCATCATCCTGGGATTCATCGCCTATATGGCCCCGCTTCCGGAAGTCAAGGCAGTGGGTGAAGACGACAATGAAGAAGAAGGCGCCGAAGCATGCCCGTATGCAGCAAAGAAAACCTCCGTCTGGCAATTCCCGCACCTGCTGTTGGGATGCCTTGCCCTCTTCCTGTACGTAGGCGTGGAAACCGTATCGCTCGGCACGCTGGTAGACTATGCCACCAGCCTGAAACTGGGAAATGCAGCCATGTACGCATGGATTGCCCCGATAGGAATCGTCATCGGTTATATTTGCGGTATCATCTTCATCCCCAAATACATGAGCCAGGCCACCGCACTGAAAATCTGCTCCATCCTGGCCATCATCGGTTCGGTACTGGTCGTACTGACACCCGCCGACATCTCCATCTATTTCATTTCATTCATGGCCCTGGGATGCTCACTGATGTGGCCTGCCCTGTGGCCGTTGGCTATGGCAGACCTCGGCAAGTTCACCAAATCCGGTTCCTCCCTGCTGATTATGGCAATGGCGGGCGGAGCGGTAATCCCCACCCTGTTCGGTTACCTGAAAGACATTTCAGGCATTCAGAACGCTTACTGGATTTGCCTCCCCTGCTTCCTGTTCATATTATATTACGGAGTGGCCGGATACAAAATCCGTACGAAATAAGCGATAAAACCAACAAAGATTCCCGACTCAAAGAAAAGCCGCTCCTTAAAAGAGCGGTTTTTCTTTTTATTTTTCGCAAATAAGCAGTATCTTTGTCCAAATTTATAACATTCTGCTAGCAGTTACGTAATAAAATAAACAAAATCATCAGATAATGAACAAAATCATTAGCAAAGAACGTTTTTCCGAAAAGGTGTTCAAGTTTGAAATTGAAGCCCCTTTAATTGCTAAATCCCGTAAGGCAGGCCACTTTGTCATCGTACGTGTAGGTGAAAAAGGAGAGCGCATGCCTTTGACTATTGCCGGTTCTGATATAAAGAAAGGCACTATCACCTTGGTAGTACAAGAAGTAGGCCTCTCTTCCACCCGTCTCTGTGAACTGAACGAAGGCGATTACATAACAGACGTAGTAGGCCCGCTCGGACAGGCCACCCACATAGAAAACTTCGGGACAGTTGTCTGTGCCGGCGGCGGCGTAGGCGTAGCCCCGATGCTGCCCATCGTACAGGCATTGAAAGCCGCCGGCAACCGGGTAATCACCGTACTGGCGGGACGCAACAAAGACCTCATCATCCTGGAAAAGGAAATGCGCGAAAGTTCCGATGAAGTAATCATCATGACAGACGACGGTTCCTACGGCCGCAAAGGCCTGGTAACAGAAGGAGTCGAAGACGTCATCAAGCGTGAAAAAGTAGACAAATGCTTTGCTATCGGCCCTGCCATCATGATGAAATTCGTCTGCCTTTTGACAAAGAAATATGAAATCCCCACAGACGTCTCATTAAACACAATCATGGTAGACGGGACAGGCATGTGCGGTGCATGCCGCATCACCGTGGGAGGAAAAACAAAGTTCGTTTGCGTAGACGGGCCCGAATTCGACGGCCACCAGGTAAATTTCGACGAAATGCTGAAACGCATGGGAGCATTCAAGAATATCGAACGCGAAGAAATGCACAAGCTCCAGGCAGAATGCGAGGCGACCAAAGAAACCGACGAAAAAAGCCGCAATGCCGCCTGGAGGCAGGAACTGCGTAAATCGATGAAACCCAAAGAACGCACTGCCATCCCGCGGGTAGAAATGAATGAACTCGACCCGGAATACCGTTCACACAGCCGTAAGGAAGAAGTAAACCAAGGACTGACCGCCGAGCAGGCGGTAACCGAGGCAAAACGCTGCCTTGACTGTGCCAATCCGGGATGCATGGAAGGCTGTCCGGTAGGAATCGACATCCCGCGTTTCATCAAGAACATCGAACGCGGAGAATTTCTCGAAGCCGCCAAAACATTGAAAGAAACAAGCGCGCTACCGGCAGTTTGCGGCCGCGTCTGCCCCCAAGAGAAACAGTGCGAGTCAAAATGCATCCACCTGAAAATGAATGAGAAGGCAGTCGCCATCGGTTATCTGGAACGCTTCGCCGCAGACTACGAACGCGAAAGCGGGCAGATTTCCACTCCCGTCATCGCAGAAAGAAACGGCATCAAAGTAGCAGTCATAGGGTCGGGCCCTGCCGGACTATCGTTCGCAGGCGACATGGCTAAATACGGATATGACGTGACCGTATTCGAGGCGCTGCACGAAATAGGCGGCGTACTGAAATACGGCATCCCCGAATTCCGTCTGCCCAACAAGATTGTAGACGTCGAAATCGAGAATCTGGCAAAGATGGGAGTAAACTTCGTCAAAGACTGTATCGTAGGAAAAACAATCAGTGTGGACGACTTAAAACAGGAAGGTTTCAAAGGCATATTCGTAGCTTCAGGAGCCGGGTTGCCGAACTTCATGAACATTCCGGGAGAGAACTCCATCAATATCATGTCCTCCAACGAATACCTTACCCGTGTCAATCTGATGGATGCGGCAAGTGAAGAATCCGATACTCCCGTAGCCTTCGGTAAAAACGTGGCCGTCATCGGCGGCGGAAATACCGCAATGGACTCAGTCCGTACCGCCAAACGCCTGGGAGCCGAACGCGCCATGATTATCTACCGCCGTTCGGAAGAAGAGATGCCCGCGCGTATCGAAGAAGTCAAACACGCCAAAGAAGAAGGAGTCGAATTCCTGACACTGCACAATCCTATCGAATATATCCCGGACGAACAAGGCTGCGTAAAACAGGTTGTTCTACAGAAAATGGAACTCGGCGAGCCCGATGCCTCCGGACGCCGCAGCCCCGTAGCCATACCGGGAGCGACAGAAACGATTGACATCGACCTGGCGATTGTAAGTGTCGGCGTATCTCCCAACCCGATTGTCCCCAGCTCCATCAAAGGACTGGAACTGGGACGCAAAGGAACCATTGCCGTCAACGAAAACATGGAATCTTCCATACCGATGATTTATGCAGGCGGCGACATTGTCCGGGGAGGCGCCACCGTAATCCTCGCGATGGGCGACGGACGCAGGGCGGCGGCGGCAATGAATGAAAAACTGGCTGCCGCAATCTCCCGGTAAGAGAAAGTTCCGCACCCCTCCTTTCCTTCCAAACGTTTATCCCCCAACAATATCCGGAAACGGATGCGGGATAAACGTTTGCGATTTTCCGTTTTTCAAATATACACTGACACCGCGATATTCAATCCCGCAAAGGCGAATGTCTCACAGAGAAAACAAACCGTACTCAAAAAAGAAAAGTTTCTTGGGGTATTCCATTGCCACCTTATTATCAAGTCTTACTATCAGGTCTTATTGTCAGGTCCTATTGTCATAAATAATTGTATTGCAGCAGTTTAATCACTAAAAGCTGACAGATGGCAATAGAATCTACTTAAATTCTAATGTATATATCCTCCAAAGTAATAGAATTGAAATTCATCTCCGTATAGAGAAAGGGATAATCCCGCCAATAGACTACCAATAATCTGATATTCAAAGCGATAGATAAAAGCTGAATACAATCAAGATTCGGATAGGAAACACTTCGACCAAGTTCTGGTAGAACTTA
>NZ_CAUCSQ010000029.1 GCF_958445495.1 uncultured Bacteroides sp.
GTATTAGATTTAAGGTTAACAAAGGTTGGAGCAAGGCGTTGCTCCTTTTTTTATTTTAATTCTACATGAATGGCCAAAAGAACATTAACTGATGAAATAAACACAAATTCATTACTTATATATTAATATTCAGGGGATATGAAAAATATAATGATTATCGGTGCCAATGGATTTACCGGACGTCAAATACTGAATGATTTATCTAAACAAGACCAATACCACGTTACAGGTTGTTCTTTACACCCGGATATTTATCCAGTCCTCCCGAAATATCATTTTATTGAAGCTGATATACGAAATTTGTCGGTTACAGAACAACTTTTTAAAAAGGTACGCCCCGATGTAATCATCAATTGTTCTGCTTTATCAGTCCCCGATTACTGCGAAACACACCACGAAGAAGCCTATCTCACAAATGTCACAGCTGTAGAACAGCTAGCCTGCCTTTGTGAAACATACAAAAGTCGCCTTATCCATCTATCTACAGACTTTGTTTTTGACGGAAAAATAAATGAAACAATAGGACAACTATATACAGAAGAACATTTCCCCGCTCCCGTCAATTATTATGGATTTACAAAATGGAAAGGAGAAGAAAAAATCATTAAAATTTGTAATAACTATGCCATTGCCCGTATAGAAATTGTTTATGGAAAAACGTTTCCCGGCCAACATGGAAACATTGTCCAATTAGTGATGAACCGTTTGAAAACAGGAAAGGAAATTCGCGTCGTATCCGATCAGTGGCGTACACCAACCTATGTAGGAGACGTAGCAGACGGAGTACAACGTTTGATTGAGAAACCCATAAAAGGGATTTTCCATATTTGTGGTGACGAATGCATGAGCATTGCAGAAATTGCTTTTCAAGTAGCGGAGCACATGAATTTAGACTCTACTCTTATCAAACCCGTCACAACGGAAGAAATGAAAGAAAAAACTCCCCGCCCTCGTTTCAGCGGAATGAGTATTGCCAAAGCCCGGACAACACTTGGATACAATCCTCACAAATTAAAAGAAATTCTTACGAATTGGCACAATCTGTAAACTATTGAACAAAGAAGAAACCCAATGGCATGGCACCAAATGAGAATAACCTACATTATCGGATTGGTAAAAATAAACGATTATCAGATTTTAAATAACCAATCCGCAATTATAAAATTGGTCTGTCCTGAAAAAAACAATAAATAATAAATGAATTTTATAATCTTATTAAAATCCCGATTATTCGAAAACTTATATATACACAAAATTATGAACTGTGCCTAATCTTCTTTACAAATCTAACAAATAAAAAATATGGGATTCATTAAGAGAGTCCCATATTGTCCATTTACACAAAATCATGGGCAGTGCCTAACAGATAAACCTTTGTTATCTTGAGTGTTACTATCTAATTACTGCTATTTTATTGGTATTCTCATTTTTATTATATATCTTTGCACCGAAATTAAACAGACTTATAATGAACCAAATGCAACAAATACAAATTACTACGTTCTTTGTGGAAATCCCCAATTTCTGCAAGTCGTGTTGTGTGCATGTACATTGGTTCAGTGGATTTATCTAAGTTCTTCCTCTCTTTTATTACAAAGGAACTGCCTGATATTTTCTCATTAATTCATGTAGTAGTCCTTTTTCATGATTTTCAATAAGATTAATTTATCTTTTTTGAAAATTATTTGTGTTACTTACCCAATTATTAACTCTAAGCCCTCATATGACAATATGTTTTCTATTATATCTATCATGTTTTTAGGAATCGGTATCGGTTATACATTACGTCACCGAACCATTTTACAAAAGACCGAAAAGAGTATTACTTTTACAATATTTCTTTTACTTTTCATACTCGGCGTATCCATCGGGTCCAACAATCTAATTGTGAATAATCTCGGAAATTTCGGTAAACAGGCAATCATTCTTGCCGTATCCGGAGTACTAGGAAGCTTGATTGCCGCTCGAATAATATTACAGTTATTTTTCAAAAAAGGAGGTAAATAATATGAAAGGAAGTCTGATTGTTATATTATTTTTCTGTGCAGGTTGCATCATAGGAGCATTTAACCAATTCCAATTCGACACACACCATCTCTCTATGTATATATTGTATGCATTAATGTTACAAGTAGGCATCAGTATCGGAGCTAATAAAAACTTAAAAGCCATTATCTCACACCTACATCCCAAGATGCTATTGATTCCGTTGGGAACTATCGTGGGAACTCTGTTCTTCTCTGCATTGGCAAGCATACTTTTAAGTCAATGGAGTGTATTCGACTGTATGGCAGTAGGAAGCGGATTCGCCTATTATTCACTTTCTTCCGTACTCATCACCCAATTCAAAGAATCTTCCATAGGACTCCAACTAGCGACAGAACTGGGGACTATCGCCCTCTTAACCAATATTTTCCGTGAAATGATGGCTCTTCTCGGCACACCTCTCATCAAAAAATATTTTGGTAAGTTAGCCCCCATTTCCGCAGCAGGAGTCAATTCTATGGATGTCCTCTTACCCTCCATCAGCAGATACTCAGGAAAAGACATGATTCCTGTCGCCATTCTTCACGGTATTCTAATTGACATGAGTGTTCCTGTATTCGTATCCTTCTTCTGCAATATTTAAGAATATCCCCGGGCATCACTAGCAAAAACAAATCTAATGTCAGTATAAGAAATCTCATCCCTAAAGCTGCCTTGAGCTCTACAATGCCCGGGTTTTCCTTTCCTTGCAAATACTGATGTATCTTCATCACCTTCTCTATCTCAACTACTTGTTCCAGTTTCACCTCTCCCAAACGGACATAATATTCCAAATGTGTAACTATTGTTCCAATCGTCAAACCGCGTGTCTGGACTATTTCCTCCATATTCATTCCCTGCAAAAACATTTCATAAGTAATCTGTTTCGTTGTTTTTACCAGCTCTCATTTCATTTCTTTCTCCTCTCCCCTTTCCGAAACATCTTTCATTTCCTCTTCCAAAGAAACATTATCCCAAATTTCTGCTCGCCCCAATTTATTTTCTTTCATATATCTACGGACGATACTTAAAATTTCCAATCCATATTTCTCCACCCCTTTCACCCCGAAATAAGGTACACATACCAAAGCTTGCGGAGTATCCGGCAACAAGTTGACAATTCCCATTAAAGCCTTCTGCTGCATAATAACATAAGCAGGAAGCTTAATTTCACGCGCCTTTGCCGCTCTCCATTCCGACAAAGCACGATAAAGTTCTGGATGCAAAATATCAATCGGGACTTCTTTTCTCCCTTTTTCCGAACGCTTACGAGTAGCATGCTCTTTCCGTTCATTTCTCCCTTTCACTTCCTTGGCAATCATATTTGAAGACAAAGCATTATCCTCAAGTTTCAACATTACCTTAGCCCTCTCCTTTAAATAATTCGTAACGGTAAAAGTAACCATACGCATGGCTTGCAATAAAGATTCCTTAATCCACAAAGCATCATCAAATGCCTGCAAGCGTTCGTCCAACCGTTTGCTCAGTTCTCTGTTGTCAAGAGGCATATCCGTACTGTTACACAAAGCACGCACAGGCATCAGCGCCTCATAAAAATAACCCGCCCCCGAATGAATACGTTCCTGTAGTTCCCGGTCAGCCGCATACTCCTCACTCCCGCAAACCAAACGTGTATACTGATTACGAAATCGGCAGGCAACTTCCACAATCTTCTCTTTGATATAAGGTTCAAGCGCTTTATACTCCGCAAGTTGTTTAGGATAAAGCCTATATAACTCCTCATCTATCAGACGCAATAACCGTTTATAAGTCTGTTCGATAGTATAAAAATTAAACAAATCACTCAACAAATCAAGGAAATAAGCCCTCTGCATGTCACTCAACTGCTTATTCCCCGGCTTATTCCGTCCAACCTCTTCCGTAAAGCTATCAACCACACTATCACTAATGATAGCCTCTTTACGTAACGGAGATTCCAGAACTAGCCCCTCCAATGTCTTACACCGGCTTAATGCCACATACGTTTGCCCATGTGCAAATGAATTATGGGCATCAATGATAGCATGTTCAAATGTCAACCCCTGACTTTTATGAATCGTAATAGCCCATGCCAAACGTACCGGATATTGCCGGAATACTCCCTCTATTTCCTCTGTAATCTCTTTAGTCTCCTCATTCAAAACATATTTATAATTTCCCCATTCCTCCGGTAACAGTCGAAACTCAACCTTATTATCTTTTCCACGGACCGACATGCCCGTTTCATCAACAGAAGTCACCTCACCAATCATACCGTTATAATACCGTTTCTCAAAAGATGCATCATTCTTAAGAAACATAACCTGCGACCCTTCCTTGACAGTCAACACTTTATCGGCCGGATAAGAATATTCGGGAAAATTTCCTGTTATTTCTGCATGAAAACTGTAAGCTTGTCCCGGCAAAGATGCCAACTCATAATCATTGATTCGTTGTGCCTGACTGTTATGTGTCGTCAAGCGGATATATCCTTCCTCTTTCCGAGGTTGAAAATTCTTTCGATATCTTCGATTCAATTCATCCAGCACCTCATCGTCTGCCTTATTTTCCCGAATCTTATTCAACAGCGAAAGAAAAAAAGCATCATTCTGTCGGTAGACCCTTTGCAACTCAATTGTCACATAAAAAGTCTCCATCAAAGCACGACTGGCAAAAAAATAAGGTGTTTTGTAATATCTCTTCAGTAATGCCCAATCATTATCCTTTACAACAGGTGCCAACTGTTGCAAATCTCCAATCATAAGCAACTGTACTCCCCCAAAAGGTTTCTCCCGATTGCGATAACGTCGTAAAGCGGCATCCACAGCATCCAACAAATCTGCACGTACCATACTGATTTCATCAATGACGAGCAAATCCATACTACGGATAATGTTTAGCTTCTCTTTACTGAAACGATAAGGCATCTGTGAAGAATTAAAGGTAGTTTCCGGAACAAACGGTGCAAAAGATAGTTGGAAAAAAGAATGAATCGTTACTCCTCCGGCATTAATCGCGGCAATACCCGTAGGTGCTAATACCACCATACGCTTGGGCGTACACTCTCTCAATCGTTTCAAAAACGTCGTTTTTCCAGTGCCGGCTTTTCCGGTAAGAAATAAATGTGTGCCTGTGTTTTCAATAAATTGCCAAGCAAGTTGTAATTCTGGATTATTTTCCATGAATATTAAGTATTTAATGCAAAGGTACGGAAAACTATATATAGATTGGCAACAAAAAGCATTAAACTTTCTCTAGTGATAGCCATTCAACAACAGAAATTCACAATAAAATTCTACTCGAAAAGAAAAAATCTAAGGACAAATAAACACTCTTCAAAAAGTAAAAACAAACTAGCCGTGAACAAAATAAAGAAGCTACAAACAGTCCTAAAAGTTAAAAGACAGACTTATCTAAAAAATCCCGACCGTTTCTTTCCAGAAAAACAGTCGGGACAACCGTTCAAATTAAAACACTAGTATATTATACCATTATCAAATACCTAGAAAATTTACATGAACAAACCATCATTCTTACTGCATCGAGCCACCCACAATATCCAACAGCTCATTCGTAATTGCTTGCTGACGACTCTTATTGTACTGTTTCGTCAAATCCTGAATCAGTTCATTGGCATTATCCGTAGCTACCTGCATAGCCAATGTACGTGCCGCATGTTCGGAAGCATTGGAATCAACAGCAGCAGTAAATAATTTCTGGCTCAGCACTGTTGGTATCAAATCAGCAATCAACTGTTCCGCAGAAGGTTCAATAATATAATCGTTCACAACTTCACGCTTTTCTTCCTTTCGTTTTTCCTGTAATTCTCCTTCTTCCACTGTATGAATAAGGTCAATAGGCAAATAAGTCTCACGAAGCAAAATCTGTACTCCCATCGACTTGAAATGATGATAAATCAATTCCACCCGATCAATTTCCCCCGCCATATACATTTCCATCAACTGACGGGCCAACTGAGCAGCCTCCTGATATGTTGGCTTATCAGACAATGTCTGAGACGTTTGTTGCGGGGAAAACCCCATCCGTTTTACAGCCTCCTCCACCTTTTTTCCTACAGGAAAGACCAATATATTATCCTGCCCCAACGTACGGAATTCTCCTATGGTCTGTAACAACATCTTCACGACATTAGCATTAAACGCACCACAAAGCGATGTATTTGAAGAAAAAGCAACAATTGCCACCCGTTTTACTTCACGTATCTTCACGTAAGGAGATTCTATCGGAAGGTCGGCACTTAAGAAATTAGTCAGAATTTTACTCAATTTCTTCTGATAAGGCAACATATTCTCAATGGCTCCTTGTGCCTTATGTAGCTTGGCAGAAGCCACCATCTTCATTGCTGAAGTGATTTTCCGGGTACTTTTTACCGAATTTATTCTGGTTTTTACTTCTTTCAGTGAAGCCATGATGATAATTACAAATTACTAATTACAAATTACCCTAAGATTTCCAATGCATAAATATCTCGAATCAAAAGTAACTGCAATTATAGGTTACTAATTATTGAAATCAAAAGTCCGTAACGGACTGCCAATCCTCCTTACAACTACTTATAAATCCGTTATTTCAACCGGCAATCCGCAAAACGTTCTCTCGCTTACAGGTATTGTTTGGCAATCATGGCAGCAGTTTTTTCGATAGCTTCAGCCACATTATCATTAATAACACCCGTTTTCAGTACATCCAATACATCCTGTTGATGATTCAGTTGTAAGGATTCGATAAAACGACGTTCAAAATCCTGTACATCTTCCAAAGGTACGTCACGAAGCAAACCATGCGTGCCACAATAAAGAATAGCAATTTGTTGTTCCACAGGCATCGGACTGTATTGAGGTTGAATCAACAACTGGGCATTCTTGCGTCCTTTATCAATAGTAAGAGCCGTAATCGGGTCCATATCACTACTGAACTTAGAAAAAGCTTCCAACTCACGATATTGAGCCTGATCAATCTTCAATGTTCCAGCCACCTTCTTCATCGCCTTAATTTGAGCATTACCACCCACACGAGACACAGAGATACCGACATTGATTGCCGGACGTGTTCCTTGGTTAAAGAGGTCGGTTTCAAGAAATATCTGTCCGTCCGTAATAGAAATCACATTCGTAGGGATATAAGCGGAAACATCTCCCGCCTGCGTCTCAATGATAGGCAAAGCAGTCAGTGAACCGCCTCCCTTCACAATTCCCTTCAAAGCATCGGGAAGATCGTTCATCTCACGCGCCACTTCTTCCTGATTGATAATCTTAGCAGCACGTTCCAGCAATCGGGAATGCAGATAGAAGATATCACCCGGATAAGCTTCACGTCCGGAAGGACGACGCAGAATCAATGATACTTCACGATAAGCAACCGCCTGTTTGGAAAGGTCGTCATAAACCACCAGCGCATGACGACCCGTATCCCGGAAATACTCACCGATAGCAGCTCCGGCAAACGGTGCATAATATTGCAATGCAGCCGGATCACCTGCCGTAGCAGCCACCACAATAGTATAATCCATCGCTCCGTATTCACGAAGCGTATTTACGATAGAAGCCACGGTAGACCCTTTTTGGCCAATAGCCACATAAATACAATACACAGGGTCACCTGCCAAAAAGTTAGCCCGCTGATTAATAATAGTATCAATAGCAATTGCCGTTTTTCCTGTCTGCCGGTCACCGATAATCAACTCACGTTGACCACGCCCGATAGGAATCATAGCATCCACCGCTTTCAGTCCGGTTTGCAATGGCTGGTTCACAGGTTGACGGTAAATTACCCCCGGCGCTTTACGTTCCAATGGCATCTCATACAAATCACCGCCAATCAGCCCCTTACCGTCAAGAGGCTCTCCCAACGGATCAATGACACGGCCTAACATACCTTCCCCCACACGGATAGAAGCGATATGCTTGGTACGTTTCACGATAAAACCTTCCTTAATTCTATCAGTCGGTCCCAACAACACTGCACCGACATTATCCTCTTCAAGGTTCATCACGATTGCCTTGATACCGTTATCAAATTCAAGCAACTCATTAGCTTCGGCATTCCGTAGCCCATAGATACGTACCACCCCGTCACTTACCTGGAGCACAGTACCGATTTCGTCAAGCTGCACCTGGGTATTTATTCCTTCGAGCTGCTTGCGCAATATATCGGAAACCTCGCTTACTTTTATATTTTCAGACATTATACAATTCTCCTATTCTTATCAATAAATTGTTGTTTCACTCGCTTCAACTGCGTGGCAACGCTTGCATCCAGTCGGTAGTCGTTGACATCGAAGATAAATCCTCCTTCAATCGAAGGATCTATCACCGTTTCGAGTTCCATCTGGGCGTGCAAGATATGCTCTGCTGCGGAACGAATCCGGTTTTCCGTTTCCTTATTGACGGGAACGGCTGTAATGAGCTTACCCACTCCGATATGCTTCAGCTTCCGGTAGAGATCCAGATACATCAGGCTGATAAATTGCAGATAGCCTTCACGCCTGTTTCGCAGTACCAAAGTGATAAAACGGACAAACTCTCTGGTCGATTTTCCGTCACCGTCGGCAGCCGTGCAGACTAACGCCAACTTTTCCTTCGTTGTGATGACCGGATTATCAAGTGCTTCGCGCAAACCGGGCTGTTCACAAAAACTGTGCGACAGCGTCAGGAACTCCTGATATAACCTGTCCTCCAGACCTTTTTCCTGTGCATATTCAATGATGGCTTTTGCATAACGCATTGAGAGTATTCCGACTTCCATCTTCCTTAGTTCTTATTCGGGGTTAGTACTTCATCCAGCATACGGTCGATCATGCCCATCTGTGCTTCCTTGTCCTCAAGACTCTTGCGGAGCACTTTCTCGGCGATGTCCACAGAAAGCACGGCTACCTGGCGACGGATGTCGCGGATGGCTTCGTCTTTCTCTATCTGGATTTGTTGTTTCACCGCATCCAGTTCTTTTTGTGCGGCAATTTCGGCTTGTTTACGGGCCTCGTGAACAATCTTGTCACGTTCTTCCATTGCTTCCCTCAAGATGCGTCCTTGTTCTTTGTTGGCGGCAGCCACCAATGCGTCGCCTTCCTCTTTCAGTTTAGACAACTGGGCATTAGCCTCTCTCGCCACCTCCAAAGACTGGTCGATATAGGTCTTACGACCCTCCACCATCTTGATGATGACGGGAAAGCCGTATTTCGCCAATATCACGAACACAATCCCGAATGAGAGAAACATCCAGAACAGCAGGCCACTATCAGGTAATAGTAATGACATAATCTTTATTTACGATTTTACGATTTACAATTTACGATTTCGCGGCTGATCATGATTTGAAACATGGTTCACGCCTGCGAAATTCGCTTGTTATATACCTGATTAGAGGAAGAACACCAACAGACAAACTACTACCGCCAACAGAGCCACACCTTCAATCAAGGCGGCGGCGATAATCATGTTCATACGGATGTCCCCTGATGCTTCCGGCTGGCGTGCGATAGCTTCCATTGCCGAACCACCAATCTTACCAATACCCAAACCAGCTCCGATTACTGCAAGACCTGCACCGATAGCTGCACCTAATTTACTAACTCCTACTGCTGCTGCAGTGGCTTGTAACAATACTGATAGTAACATAATTTTCAGTTTTAAAATGGTTTATATTTTTATTCTATTTGCTCTCTTAGTTTTTAACTCTCTTTTACTCACCTTTTTCCTTTACCTTTGCCCCCTCCTGCGCTAAACCTATAAACACAGCCGAAAGCATCGTAAACACATAAGCCTGAATGAAAGCAACCAATAATTCAAGTGCATTCATAAAGATATTAAACAATACGGAAGCCACAGTCAACGTCCCGTTCAATGCAGGTCCCATGCTTGCCGAAATAAAAATCAGACATGTAAGCACCAGCATCGCCATATGCCCTGCCAGCATGTTGGCAAAAAGACGAATCATCAACGCAAACGGTTTCGTAAAAATACCAAAGAATTCAATGAACGGCATCATCGGTACAGGTACTTTCAACCACCAGGGTACGTCTGGCCAGAAAATATCTTTCCAGTAATGCTTGGTTCCGAAAATATTGACTGCAAGAAATGTACAGACCGCAAGTACCATCGTAACCGCGATATTTCCCGTCACATTCGCACCTCCGGGAAAGAAGGGAATCAGCCCCATCAGGTTATTGATAAAAATAAAGAAAAACGCAGTCAACAAATACGGAGCGAATTTTCTATAATTAGGACCGACACAACTTTTAATGATATCGTCATTCACCATCATGATAAACATCTCCATAAACCCGACAAAACCTCCTGGCGCCTGGGCACCGCGAGGACGTTTGCGATACCAACGGGCAACACTCAACACGATTACGAGCAACAAGATACTATTGAATAACAAAGCAAATGTTACCTTTGTAATAGATATATCCCATGGACGAATCTGTCTGCCTGCCGCATCATACTCCACTAACTTGCCCTCATACTTACTCCCTTCCGGAGCGATGGAAAATCCCTCATAAGTTCCCCCGTTTTCTTCCAGACGAGAAGAAAGGAAAACGTGCCACCCTGTAGTACTACTATAAACAATTATAGGTAATGGTATGGTAATATGCGTTTTACCCCATGTTGTAATATGCCATTCGTATGAATCGCCAATATGTCCGAACACAATCTCTTTCACATCAACCGTATTCTCCTCCTCTTCTTTCGCCGTCACTCCCTTATTTTCTCCAGACAAAGTTTCCTCCCCCGAAGTTATTCCCTCCGAAATTGTCTCTTCCGAGTTCATCCCTTCTTGCGCAAAGACGGGTATGTCCGTTAACACGAAACAAAATAGAAGCAATAGAGTTACTATGTTACGCAACTGTTTCATTTTTAATCTTATTTTTCTTTTTCCGTTTCAGGTTCACTTCAAACGAGAAGAAGAACCATGTTTCATATATCAGATACAACAGATAGAACGAGACAAATGTCAGCAGAAACGCTTTGGCTTCCTCTTGCACTGCAATACAGTATATCAGTATCAGAATCAACGAAAGAATCATTTTTATCATTTTCATCGCCAGATACAACAGCAACATTTTTTGTGGGGCATGCCGCCGACATGCATCAAACATATAGATACTGAACATGCCGAATATATAAAAATATACCGGAATAAACGGATACCCTCCAAAATAGTGTCCCGGCAGGACGACGTGCAGAATTACTGCTCCGGCTCCCGCACTTAATATGGCAAATAAAGTGTTCAAGCCGATGAAGTTCCGTTTCGTCTTACTAATGTTCATCATGTCACTGTGTTTTTCTACTGTATTTTTTAATTCCGTTTTTTTCAATCACCGTGATATCTTCCCCTATCTACGAAATGCAGACAGAAGCTGTCCCGTCACTCAATTCCACAAAACCACCCTGAATATCCAATGTATGTTCCTCTCCCCCTGTCGTGGTATAACTCAATGTTCCCGCCTTCAGCGACGAAACGATAGGTGCATGCCCCGGCAGAATGGAAAATGAGCCGATTGTCCCCGGTAACGTGACAATGTTCACATCCCCGTCAAATATGCTCTTTTCGGGAGACACTATACTCAAATGCAGTTCTTTCATCAGTATGTTTTTTTATTTTTTCGCTTGTTCCAGCAATTTCTTACCTTTCTCAATGGCTTCCTCAATCGTACCAACATTTAAGAATGCCTGTTCGGGAAGTTCATCCACCTCACCGTCCAGAATCATCCTGAATCCTTTAATCGTATCTTCAATGGACACCATTACTCCCGGAACACCCGTAAACTGTTCGGCAACGGCAAAGGGCTGTGAAAGAAAACGCTGCACACGACGGGCACGGTTCACCACCGTCTTATCTTCCTCAGACAATTCTTCCATACCGAGAATGGAAATAATATCTTGCAATTCTTTGTTACGCTGCAAAATTTGTTTCACCCGTTGCGCCACGTCATAATGTTCTTGTCCTACAATATGGGGATCAAGAATACGTGAGGTAGATGCCAACGGATCGACAGCCGGATAAATACCCAGCTCGGTAATTTTACGGTCAAGCACAGTTGTGGCATCCAAATGACTGAAAGTCGTAGCAGGAGCAGGGTCAGTCAAATCATCGGCAGGCACATACACTGCCTGAACAGAAGTAATAGAACCTTTCCTTGTAGAAGTGATACGCTCCTGCATGGCTCCCATCTCTGTAGCAAGTGTCGGCTGGTAACCGACGGCAGAAGGCATACGTCCTAACAAGGCCGAAACTTCTGAACCGGCTTGCGTGAAACGGAATATATTGTCGATAAAGAACAGGATATCACGTTTCTCACCTTCACTTCCGGCATCACGAAAAGACTCTGCAACTGTCAATCCGGACAATGCCACGGAAGCACGTGCACCCGGCGGCTCATTCATCTGACCGAATATCAAAGACACCTGTGATTTCTCCAGTTCGTTATAATCAACTTTAGAAAGATCCCAATCGCCTTTTTCCATACTCTCCTTGAATGCCTCACCGTAACGGATGACACCCGATTCAATCATCTCACGAAGCAAATCATTACCTTCACGTGTGCGTTCACCTACTCCGGCAAACACTGAAAACCCGTTATGTTTCTTGGCAATATTATTGATAAGTTCCTGAATCAGCACGGTCTTTCCCACTCCCGCACCGCCGAACAGACCGATTTTACCACCTTTAGCATAAGGTTCCAGCAAATCGATAACCTTAATACCGGTAAAAAGCACTTCCTGTACAGTAGTCAAATCTTCAAATTTGGGAGGTTCACGGTGAATAGAATATGCACCTTTCCGGTCAAGTTCCTTCATTCCGTCGATAGAATCGCCAACGACATTCATTAGCCGTCCTTTAATCTGCTCGCCAATCGGCATTGTAATCGGACCACCGGTAGGACGCACCTTCATGCCCCGTTGAAGTCCGTCGGTACTGTCCATTGCCACGGTACGAACCGTGTTTTCACCGATGTGTTGCTGTACTTCTACAATCAGTATTTTGCCGTTTGGCCTTTTTATCTCCAGTGCATCATGTATGCTTGGCAGCATCAGCTCCGCGTCCGTACCGTCAAAATACACATCGACCACAGGGCCGATAACCTGGGAGATATGTCCGATAATCTGTGACATAAGCAATCTTTTTTATATTATTCTTCTCTTTCCTAATCGAATCTTACCTATTGAATCTCAAAATAGTATGACAAGGAACGAATATTTCGCGTTTTACCTGCTTCACTATTTGTTATAAACAGTTAAGTTCTGGTTTTGTTCATTCGGTTCTTATTTCCAATTTCTAAACAGATTACAGTTTCCTAGAAATAGTTAAATAAACAACTGCGCAAATGTAGAAACAAATCCGTGACATTGTTCTCGCTTTTTCAAAAATTGTCGTTCAATAACACTTATTAGGCCAACAAAGACTACAAACGGGACAATTTGGGAACGCTTTTATTTCCATCAAACGATTTAAGCGATAAAATGACAAAATAAAAGAACTATGCCGTAAATCGTAGTTCCCTTACCGTAACCATCATAAAACTGTCAATATGAAATAGAAAATCACGATAACCGAATGCGGAAGTTATGACAATCACTATAGTAACGGCGATAAAAACAGTGGCAGAAACAACTAGTACTGTGTTCGAGCACAAAAAGAAAGTGATTATTTATAAAATTTATATTTATACGACCTCAGAACATTTTCCTTTCCAACAAAATAGCTATCAGGTACCCCCTGAACATTTTAAAATTAAGCATTTTCATAATATATCACGAATTAAAGTGATGGAGCAAAATCGAACACGAAAGATTCAAAAAGAACAAAAGAAAATATAGGTTTACAGGAATCGGAAGCAGGCTTCATCCATCCGCTAAATAAATACCATATTGTCAGCGATTTCTCATTTGAGTGTATCGACAATATACTCTCATAGATTGAACACTTACAAATTTTAAATGAGAAAAGTATGTTTCTTCAATTGGAGCATAAATACCTTCCAACTTCTGTTTTCGATACGGTCAGAAATAATAACGTAATCCTCCAAGAAGGTTAAAACGGGTAATCCCGCTACGTTCATTATTTTTCAATTTTATTTCGCTTCGGTCCGGTAAACTACCATTAATCGTATTTAATGAAAAGCCCAATCCCCAATGAGCGGAAAGCATATATTCGATACCTACCGTTGCGTGTACTCCCATTCCACAAGCATTGTAAAAAGGCTCATGATAAAGAAAAAGACCTATACCCAAACCACATTTCAATATCCATCTGTCAAATTTGGTACGTACCACCCACTCAGGAGCAATATAAGAAAGCAACATATTATCTCCTCCGCGGAAACCGGTTCTATAACCGGAATATTGCACCCCGATTCCCCAACCACTATTCCAAGCATATTCATAAGAAAGCTTCCACTCCAAACCGCCATTATTTCCCCAAACAGCACCCGTAATATCATACAACGTACTTGTCACCCAACCATACCCGATACTCGCCTCAAATGTACTGGCCGGCACTCTTCTGCTCTGCTCGCGCTCTTTGACTACCAGCAACTCCAGGTCAATCATATCCTGCAACGGATTAGCTTTTAAAGTATCTACTCCTTTATCTGTCAGACGAAGCATCAGACCGGAAATCTGATGACAGGAACTTCCCCAAAAAGAAGGTCTCAGATGATTGGTGATGACAAGACCGTTTCCTCCGTTTTTTCCCGTCACTTCTTGTGCAAGATACAACACCCGGTCATAATTACAATTAGCGGACATTCCTCGGTCCACCACCGAAACACGACCAATTGTTTCTGCCGTATTAGGCACTGTTTCCCCCAATCCAATCACATAAACCGAATCGGCGGGAATGATGTCAGGATAAGTTTTTGTCAGATGAGTTACAACTTTGGGCGAACAAGAAGTCATCAGCAGTAAGACCGCAACAGCAAACAGATTTACATTCTTCATGTTTTTCATATTAAGTTATGCCAAACAATACAGGTTTACTATACCATTCGGCATAACAATAAAATCCTATTTCAATACACTTCCACCTTTTCCGCAATCCTCTTCGCCTTATCACGTAAGGTTTCCAACTCAGAACCCAACGGAGCATAACAAAGAACGACTCCCATACGGCGGTTGACACGAGTAAACGGTTTACCGAAAATACGGAGATAAGTATCCTCTTCTTTTGTTACCTCTTCCAATCCCCGGTATCGAGGACGTTCCTGGCTGGCAATCGGAGAAAGGATTACGGCACTCGCTCCCATCCGTTCTTGTTTGATACCGGGAATAGGAAGACCGAGCACGGCACGCAGATGAAGTTCAAATTCATTCAAGTTCTGGGTTCCTGCCAATGTCACCATACCGGTGTCATGCGGACGAGGAGAAAGTTCTGAAAAATAAACACCGTTCTCATGGCTCAAAAAGAACTCTACTCCCCACAATCCTGCACCCGTCAAAGCCTGAGTGACTTTCTCCGCCATCTCTTCCGCCTCTCTCAGATGGGCCGGTTCTATATGTGCAGGCTGGAAACTTTCCCGATAATCGCCTCCCTTCTGCACATGTCCGATAGGCGGACAAAACAAAGTAGGACCATTTTTTTGCGTAACAGTCAACAAAGTAATTTCACTGTCAAATTTTATAAACTCTTCTATAATGAGCTCACGGATGTCACCACGGCTTCCACTACATCCGTATTCCCAGGCATGTTCCAATTCATCGGCACTTTTTACCAATGACTGGCCTTTACCGGAAGAAGACATCAACGGCTTTACCACACATGGAAAACCGATTTTTACAGCAGCCTCTTTCAGTTCGTCCAAACTCTTAGCGTAGTAATATCTGGCAGTTTTCAATCCGAGTTCCTTGGCTGCAAGGTCACGGATAGCTTTCCGGTTCATCGTGAAATTTACAGCACGGGCACTGGGCACTACCTGGATACCCTCCCTTTCAAAATCGTACAAGCGCTCGGTACGAATAGCTTCAATTTCCGGAACGATAATATCCGGCCGGTGTTTCTTAACCACCTGTTCCAACTCCTCACCATTCAACATGTCGAACACCTCATATTCGTCAGCTACCTGCATAGCAGGCGCTCCCACATATGAATCGCACGCAATGATGTATTGGCCTTTACGTTGCGCGGAAATTACAAATTCTTTTCCTAACTCTCCGGAACCGAGCAATAGTATCTTCTTCATTATTTTGAGTGTTTTTACGTTAACCATGCAAAGGTAGTACATTTCAATGAAATATGACTTTTCAATGACGTACTTTTGGATATTTATTATGAAAACGAAAACCTAACCCAAGCATCAGGTAGTTGGGAGTCTGGAAGTTCTGTAAATTGTAACCGATATGAAGGAATGAGTTCCGTGTCACTCCGATTTTTAAAGCCAATATCTGATAGAGTCCTCTCAAATCACCCCGCCCGACCACATTAGCCCCTATACCGACCCCGATAGTAAAATAAGGCATTACATATTCCGCGCGTCCGGAGACTCCCAAAGCCAACTGATGCTGAATTCCCGGCCGCAGAAACTCACAGTTCGAAGAACTACCGCCATACTCCACAATCCGGTCTTCGGTATACACATTGGCACTACCGTCATACACACCATCCAGAGACGCACCGACCCGAATCTTATAACCCAGATTATACATCGGTGCAAAATTAAATCCCGCCACCGGATAACTGCCCGGCGAAGCGATTTGCTTTTCTCCCCAATACACACCTTTGCGTCGCCATGAACCGAACAAAACCAAGTCATAACTGATATGGCGCGGAAACCGGGGAACAACCGGACGGAATAATGCTCCGGCAACATCTTTTGCATCCCTATTCATATTATAAACCAGCCCGATTTTAGCACCGGCGGTATTTATCCCGGCATTCGGGAATTTCGTATTTCCATTAGAGAAATGCGTAAAATCTCCTCCGATTATCAAATCAAAATAACGTGAAAACGTCCAGTTCAGGTAAATACCGGCATTAATATAAGCATTCATACGGGAACCGACCGCCCCATTGTACGAATTATAATCATTGTCATAAGGTTTCCACCCTACGGACAGTCCGAAATTCCATTCGTAATTAAGTGACAGGGAAGGAATAAAACGAACGATTCGAGCCCCCTGAAACATATAAAATGAAATCGGATCTCCCAACTGTTTCTTGTCTCCAAAAGTAGTCGCTGCCAACCCGAAACCCTGATAAGCCCCTCCATAAATACGGTCGGCACAAGTGTTGGGACGGAATTGGAAAGAATACTTCAGATGAGCTGCAAAAGAGGAACGAATAGGTTCCCAACGTTCATTCTCCCCTTGTAGAAAAGGATTGGTAGGAAACACATATTGCGGACGTCCTTCTATCCCTAAACGATGGATAAAACGGTGAGGGACATATCCCCATACCGTATCTGCTTCGTACCCAGAAAAAACATCCTGCCGAAGCATACGAATTTCTTCCCGCAACTCCCGGACTTCTTGCCGGAGCATGAAGACATCCTGTTGCAGTTGCCTGATATCCCGTCGCACTTCTCCCGTGTCCCGCCGTATCTCCGGAACATCCTTCACAACCCCTTGTGCATACGAAAAAGTATTCGGTAAAAATACTCCCAAACAGAAAGCGATGATTATCCATCTTGACATTTTTAGTATCATAATATGAGTCCGGTTAATAATTCCTTATACAATCCAGTTAATCTTTTTATATAGTTCAGTCAGTCTTTTATACAGTCTAATTATCTATGTAAACTCAACAGCCTTCTCAGGATAGAGTTATAAATCGAGTATTTCGATAAACTTTGCCACATGATAACCGTCCATCAGTCCGTGGTGACAGGTAACGGAAACAGGCAACATCAACTTCTCTCCCTCATGGAAATACTTTCCGGTAGAAATTTTGGGAACACTATCCCCCGAACGCATATTTACAGGATGTTTCATATCCGTAAAAGCAAGCCACGGAACAGCCGAATAATGAATGGCATTCGGATGGAAAACGCCTGTCTTATTCAAACCGTCAGTGTCCTGCAGACGTTCCATTTCCGCTTTCGCCTTACGGATAAAAGCCATTTCATCCTTATCATATTCAAACGAGGCAAAAGAAAACGTATGATTCGCCCGCCCTACGGTCGCTTCTGGCACAAGACTGTCATAACACACGACCTTACCGTCTTCAATGCGATAGCGAAACTCTTCCACTTTACAAGCAGCCGTAATGATACGATGTAAAACCAAAAGTGAAAAAGAGATTCCCTTAGCTTTTGCTTCCCGATAAGAGCGAGTGCAGTCCACGTGAACCGTCACTCCGAAAAAAGGGTCGTCAAAAGCACTGAAATGTTCAAAATGTTCTCTTCTGTTCCAGGTGGAAATATCAATTACTTTTTCTATCCGATTCATCTTCATCCAAACACTCTTTTTTTAATCTGAATAATTATATTTATTCTGTTGTATGCAATTATATATAATAAATTCACCACAGGCCCACACAAATCCGCACAGGTTGAATTCAAAAAAGACATCTATTAATATCTGTGAGAATCTGTATAAATCTGTGGTGAAAAGATTCAAATATCCGTTCTTTCGATTATTGGTGTTGTTCCCGCAATAAATCATTCACGGTCTTCACCGGGTTAAAAGTAGAAAGAGGAACCTCCACAAATACGGTATTCCAGTCGCTCATCGCACCGTTCCACAATCCGGGCAATTCGAGAGCTTTCAGGTCTTTACCGTTCTTTGACTTGTAGGAGATAAAACCTGTCGCCTTATCTACATATTTCACCAAATCAAACTTATGTCCTTTATAGTCACGCACAGCACAAACCAAATCTACCGGATTGAAATGAGTTCCCTTCTCAAACATTTCTTTTTTGGCAGAATCATTCATGTCAATCTGGGAACTCTCCAAAATCTGCAGGGAAATAGTCCCGTCACTGTTATATGCGAGGAACGGACCACCGCCCGGTTCACCTACATTCTTCACCATACCGCAGACACGCATCGGACGATTCAACTTCTTTTTCAGGTAAATTATCAATTCGGCATCCTCCAGATTCTTAACTTCGGGATTTTTACAAAACAGTTGTTTCTGCAGGAACTGGAGAATCTCCATTATCTGCTCATGAGTGTATTTACCGCTATCCAGCAGGTTCAGATATTCAAATGTCTTTTCCTGCAGTGTAACAAGCACGCCGGCAATCAGTTTTTTATAAGTCACAGTGTCGGCTTTCAGCTTATCGGGAACCACATTATCTATATTTTTAATAAAGATGATATCGGCATCGAGGTCATTCAAATTTTCAATAAGGGCGCCATGACCTCCCGGACGGAACAATAACTTACCGTTGTCACGGAACGGCTGGTTATCCATATCGGCAGCGATGGTGTCCGTGCTCGGCTTCTGCTCGGAGAAAGTGATGCAATAATCCACACCATAACGTTTGGCAAATTCATCCGCTTTCTCTTCCACCAGTTTTTTAAACAGTTCGCGATGTTCGGCAGACACAGTGAAATGTACATTAACCTTGCCGCTCTTCCCTGCCGCATACATAGCCCCTTCCGCCAAATGCTCCTCAAGCGGAGTCCGGGAACCCTCCGGATACTTATGGAATTTGAGTAACCCTTTCGGAAGCGACCCGTAATTCAACCCCGCAGTTTCGAGCAAAGCAGACACCACAGCTTTGTAATTACCTTCTTCCGTCAACTCCGGAATCTCTTTCCCGGCTATGCGCCGGCACGCCACATTCAAATCATCATAAAATGCAAAATTCTTGATACCGTCAAAAAACGCCTGTTCAAATTTAGTAGTAGGACAGTCATATTCCGCAGACAAGAACTCGAACAAGTTCTTAAACATACGACTTGCAGCACCCGAAGCCGGAACGAATTTTACGATTGTTTTATCCGTATTTTTATATGCATCCCACGCAGCCAGATAGGCTGTTTGTTCTTCCGTACCGGGAGCCAATATGCCCTTTTCTATAGAAGCGGCCGCATCTAATTTCAAAAAAGGAAAACCCGTCTGGAAACACGCCAGTTGTTCTGCTATTTGCTCTTCCGTGATGCCTTTCTTGGCAAGCAACTCTTTGTCCTGTGTCGTTATCATAATATTCATTTTAATTAATTGATGCCCAAAAATACAAAATGTTATTTACTTCTTGCCGAATAACGGAGAAAAAAAGTAATTTTACGTCGAATTAACAAGAATGAATATGGACGACTTTTTTACATCAGAGGAAAAAAAGGAGCTTTTTTCACTCTACCGCCACTTATTGCAGTCGGCCGGAGACAGTATTTCCCGGAAAGATTGCCGACAACTGAAGAGACATCTTATCAAAGCCGCCCAATGTAACGGGCTGCAACGAAATAATTTCGGGATGAATCCCGTCATCAGAGACTTGCAAACGGCTGTTATCGTAGCCGAAGAGATAGGAATGAAAGGCTCGTGCCTTATAGGAATTATGCTCCATGAGATTGTGAAGGCGCACACCCTGACTCTCGAGGACGTAAATGCCGAATACGGGGAAGACGTGGCCAGCATCATCAAGGGACTCGTCAAGACGAACGAGCTATATTCCAAAAGTCCGGCTATCGAATCGGAAAATTTCCGTAACCTCCTCCTCTCCTTTGCCGAGGATATGCGTGTAATCCTGATAATGATTGCCGACCGCGTGAACATCATGCGCCAGATAAAAAATGCCGAAAATGAAGAAGACCGTATCAAGGTAGCCAACGAAGCCGCATACTTATATGCCCCGCTGGCACATAAACTGGGATTGTATAAGCTGAAATCCGAGTTGGAAGACCTGTCCTTGAAATATACCCAACGGGAAACCTACTATTATATCAAGGAAAAGCTGAATGCGACAAAAGCCTCCCGAGACAAATATATCGCAGCTTTCATCGAACCAATCAAAAAGAAAGTAGCGGAAACCGGATTGAAGTTCGACATTAAAGGACGTACCAAATCAATACATTCCATCTGGAACAAGATACAAAAGCAGAAAACTTCCTTTGAAGGTATTTACGACCTGTTCGCAATCCGTATCATTCTGGATTCCGAACCGGACCCGGCCAAAGAGAAGCAAGAATGCTGGCAAGTATATTCCATTGTTACAGACATGTATCAGCCGAACCCGAAACGTCTGCGCGACTGGCTTTCGATTCCGAAGAGCAACGGTTACGAATCCCTGCACATCACCGTCATGGGACCGGAAGGGAAATGGGTAGAAGTGCAAATCCGTACCCGCCGGATGGATGAAATTGCCGAACGGGGTCTGGCTGCCCATTGGAGATATAAAGGCATCAAAGGAGAAACAGGACTCGACGAATGGCTGACTTCCGTAAGGGAAGCGCTGGAAAATGCTGACAACGACTCAATGAAAGTGATGGATCAGTTTAAGATGGACCTTTACGAAGACGAAGTATTCGTGTTCACTCCCAAAGGTGACCTGTTTAAACTGCCCAAAGGCGCTACAGTACTCGATTTTGCTTTCCATATCCACAGTAAACTGGGATGTAAATGTATCGGGGCGAAAGTCAACGGCAAGAACGTCCAGTTAAAACAGAAGCTGAACAGCGGCGACCAAGTGGAAATCATGACGTCAAACACCCAGACCCCCAAACAAGACTGGTTGAATATCGTAACCACCTCCAAAGCCCGTACCAAAATACGGCAGGCTCTCAAAGAAATGGTAGCCCGCCAGCACGATTTTGCCAAAGAAACTCTGGAGAGAAAATTCAAGAACCGTAAATTGGAATACGATGAAGCGACAATGATGCGCCTTATTAAACGTTTAGGATTCAAGAACGTAACGGAATTCTACCAAAGCATTGCCGACGGAGCTTTGGACGTCAACGAAACGTTGGATAAATATATCGAACAACAAAAACGAGACAATGACGTACATGACGAAATCAGTTACCGCAGTGCCGAGGGTTACAACCTGCAAACGGCACAAGAAGAGACCTTCTCCAAAGAAGACGTGCTCGTCATCGACCAAAACCTGAAAGGCCTGGAATTCAAACTGGCAAAATGCTGCAACCCGATTTACGGAGATGACGTATTCGGATTCGTCACAGTGAGCGGAGGCATCAAGATACACCGGGCAGACTGTCCGAACGCAGCGCAAATGCGTGAACGTTTCGGTTACCGAATCGTGAAAGCACGCTGGGCAGGGAAATCGGAAGGAACCCAATATCCTATTACGCTACGTGTAGTAGGACATGACGATATCGGCATTGTTACAAATATAACCTCCATAATATCCAAAGAGAACGGCATCACGTTACGTTCCATCGGCATTGACTCCAATGACGGTTTATTTTCAGGAACCCTTACCGTCATGGTAGGCGACACCGGACGTCTGGAAACCCTTATCAAAAAACTGCGGACAGTAAAGGGAGTAAAACAAGTAAGTAGAAACTAACTGCCTATCTTTACCAACTAAAAGAGCTATATCAAACCTCCCGATACACTGACCCCCGAAAGTTTTGCAAAACTTTCGGGGGTCAATATGAAATAACGATACAATTCTTTTCTTTCATCTACATTCCAGCCTACTGTCCTGTCTCATCTCACTTTCTTTCTTATATAATAAGGATAAGTCACCAGTACAAAAAAAATCAATGCGATTAAAACAACTATCTGTCCGAAATAAAGCATCCTGCCCGCGTCCACTTCCATATTGCAAGCCGTAACAATCCCCGATGCGATTCCAGCCTCACAAGCCAACAATTGCGTAGTATTGGCCGTTCCCCGCTGACAATGATGGGACAACTTCACGAACATCATCAAAAACTCCGGCATGACAAATCCCAATCCGAGTCCGAGAAGGACAGAAACCACCCATACGGAACAATCCATCCTCAATAAAGAAACAGCCAGAATTTCCAATCCGAGCCCTATAATTACCACCCGCATCGTTTTCTCTTTTAGAAAAGACAAAGACGGAAGGCAAAATAAACGGGTCAATAATATAGAAACCAGATAACCAGCTCCCGCCCCTGCAAAAAAAGGAACGGATACACCTTCCCATACAAAATCATTGAGCAAAGGATGAATAAGAGGAATCAGCAACCCCGGCACAAAAGTTATCAGAATCATATTTATGGCAGGAACCCATCCGCGGAGCAACAAAAAACGGTCGAAAGAATACAACCTGGTGACTATCGGCGCACGGAAAGGAACATATACCCCGCATACGGCCAGGATACCCGCCGCTCCGGCTATAACGGAAACCGTCCATACGGTCTTGAATGCGTAATGCTGATAAATCCATACTCCCAGAACAATTCCCAGAATCATTCCCAAACGCGCCATCCAGGAAAAACTTACATTCCCGGCACTGCGAAGCGTAGAATTCGTAATATCAATAGCCAGTGTAATTCCGGCGGTAGCGGCAATTCCGAATGCCACCCCCTGCACGGTACTCAACAAAAACAGTTCCGTGAGGTTCGTCACAAAACCGTATCCGGCCGTCGCCACCACCATCAGGGCAAAAGAGAACATACACACATTCTTACGCTTGTAAGCATCGACCAGATAAGCATGAAAGGGGCCAATCAGAAACATCCCCACCGTAAAAAAAAGGAAAGCCGTTCCTATTTGTGCAACCGGTACTCCCAGACGTCCCGCCATCTCGACGGGAAGAACCGGAAACAACATATACACGGATACGAACAACAACAAATTAGCTATACATATCCGTATAAAATGTACTGTCCACAACCTAACTGCCATATATCATTTTAATATTGTTCCTTCTCATTGGGGAAGTCGCAATTCTTCACGTCAGAGATATAACGGCTGATGGCATCGGTCATTACGGTGTACAAATCGGCATAACGTCGCAGGAAACGGGGACGGAACCCATTATTCATTCCCAGCATATCTTGGACAACCAACACCTGACCGTCTACATGCCCGCCGGCGCCTATACCAATCATAGGTATCGTCAATTCCGAAGCCACACGCTCTGCAAGGGCAGCCGGAATCTTTTCAAGAACAATCGCAAAACAACCGGCTTCCTCAAGCAAATGAGCGTCACGAATCAGCTTATTCGCCTCGGCATCATCCTTGGCGCGTACCGTATATGTCCCGTATTTATTGATAGACTGAGGCATTAATCCCAGATGCCCCATCACCGGAATACCCGCGCTAATGATACGCTTCACCGTACCGATAATTTCTTCTCCACCTTCCAATTTCAAAGCATCGGCATGGCTCTCCTTCATTATACGGATAGCAGATGCAAGCCCCTCCATTTCATTTCCCTGATAAGAGCCGAAAGGCATATCAACGACTACCATGGCACGTTTCACGCCACGCACTACGGACTTGGCATGATAAATCATCTGGTCGAGAGTGATAGGCAATGTCGTCACATTCCCCGCCATTACATTAGAAGCGGAATCACCAACCAGAATCACATCCATTCCGGCACCGTCAACAATCTGCGCCATCGTGTAGTCATACGATGTAAGCATAGAAATCTTTTCACCTCTCTGTTTCATTTCAATCAGGCGATGAGTAGTCACCTTTCTTGTATCATCTGATATATAACCAGCCATGTCTTCTTTTAATTTAGGATTCTTAATATAAGTTTTGTCAGTCTTGAAGGCATCGAATACCCTCAAAAATCGGGGGCAAAGTTATAACATTTAATTCATAACAGAGAAAGAAAAACAAAAAATCCTTTCCATCACTTGTCGAAGCCAGCCGGAAAACAACCGGAAAGACAGGCCGGACAAACGATGGAAAGAACAGGATAAACTACCGTGAATATGAAACTAACGATGCATTTCCAACAGTTTATCGCACGTCATTCCGGTAAAATCATCTATGATATAATGCGCCTTCCCGGCGATAGCCTCACGTGTGTTAGTAGTAGCAAGCCCGACTACGGTAGCACCGGAAGCCATTCCGGCTTGCAAACCATGAAAAGAGTCTTCAAACACATACGTATTTTCAGGAGCGGCACCGAATATCTCCATCCCCAGAAGAAAGCAATCCGGAGCAGGTTTGGAACGGGCAAACATTTCACCGGTCAAGATGCGGTCTACCATTCCCTTAAACTCAGGATGAGCATTATAAACATTCTGCATTTTTTCCTCATTAGAACTGGTGACTATGGCTACCTTTACGCCATGATGACGAAGCCCGGCAATAAAAGCCTCCACACCGGGAATGTATTCATAAGACATTTCCTTTTCAAAAACATTCAGTTCTGCAGTAATCTCCTGTTGAACATCCGGCCGATCAGAAAAATACTTCTCATAAATCTGATTCAGCGTTTGTCCTTTAATATGGCGCCCGAAATCTTTTTCTCCCAGATACCGACGTCCCTGAGCATCCCAAAAAACGGTGTATTGGGTTTCCGTATCCATAACGACACCGTCAAAATCAAACAATGCCGCAATTGTTTTCGTTGTATCCATATAACTAAACATCCTTTCTACCTTAAACGTTAAACCTTGTGTATTGACTTGTGCAAAGTTCCGAATAATCATCGAATCAGACAAATTATTCGTACCTTTGTCCCACTTAAAAAAACGTAACACACACTTCGTCCAATCAAAAAAACATCCGGCCGCATGAGCAAAAACGACCCGCATATATTAGGTAAAGAAAGTATCGGCAAACTGTTGCTGCAATATTCCATTCCCGCCATTATCGGAATGACAATCACTTCTATCTATAACATTATAGACAGTATATTTATCGGGCATGGCGTAGGCGCCATGGCTATTGCCGGACTGGCAATCAGTTTTCCCCTGATGAACCTTGTCGTCGCTTTTTGTACACTGGTCTCCGCCGGCGGTTCCACCCTCGCCTCCATCCGGCTCGGACAAAAAGACATGAAAGGAGCTACGGAAATCCTGTCCCACACGCTGATGCTCTGCATCACCAACTCCGTGTTTTTCGGCGTACTATCCTTCATTTTTCTCGACGATATATTGATTTTCTTCGGCGCAAGCCCGGACACACTTCCCTATGCACGCAGTTTTATGCAGGTAATCCTGCTGGGAACCCCCGTCACCTACACCATGATTGGATTAAACAATGTGATGCGAGCCACCGGATACCCCAAGAAAGCGATGCTGACTTCGATGGTGACGGTAGTGGCAAATATAGTCCTCGCTCCTATCTTCATCTTCCATTTTGAATGGGGAATGCGGGGAGCCGCCACAGCAACCGTCATATCGCAATTAATCGGCATGGTATGGGTTGTAAACCACTTTCTCAGACAAGACAGTACTGTACATTTTGAAGGGAAAGTATGGAAAATGAAACAACGGATTATAGGAAACATCTTTGCCATCGGCATGTCACCGTTCCTGATGAACGTATGCGCCTGCGTCATAGTCATCATTATCAACAATAGCCTGCAAAATCACGGAGGTGACATGGCTATCGGCGCTTACGGCATTATCAACCGGCTACTGACGCTCTATGTTATGGTCGTACTGGGACTGACTATGGGAATGCAACCCATCGTCGGCTATAACTTCGGAGCACAAAAAATAGACCGGGTAAAACAAACCTTGCGGCTAGGCATTATTTCAGGAGTGGTTATCACCAGTAGCGGTTTCCTTATCTGCGAGCTTTTTCCACATGCGGTTTCCGCAATTTTTACAGATAGCGACCATCTGATAGGGCTTGCCGTAGAAGGGCTTCGGATAGCAGTACTCATGTTTCCGTTTGTCGGAGCTCAAATCGTAATCGGCAACTTCTTCCAAAGCATCGGCAAAGCCAAAATCAGCATCTTCCTGTCATTGACACGGCAACTGCTCTACCTATTGCCGTGTCTGCTGCTTTTTCCCCATTGGTGGGGACTGAAAGGCATCTGGTTCAGTATGCCCGTATCCGACGCATTCGCATTCATAACCGCTGTCATTAGCCTGGTAGCCTATATCAAAAAGGTATCCGGACAAGAAACCGTCAACGCGGGACCGGATGTAAATACCCTGTCGTAGCATAAAAAAATAAAATACAAATCCAGCCTGCCGTCCAATCAGTTTCCCTGTATATAATAAGGAGAAAAAGAAAAAAACGACAGACCGGATTTATTTTTTTGAAACCAATAATCCGTTTATTCAGCCTTAATGCTGTTCACCGGATTTTCATTGGCAATATACCATGCCTTTAACACCACGCAAACTATAATCAATACCTGTACGAACAAAGCAGTACCTACAAAAAGCAAAGGATTCAGGCCTATCTGCTCGGCAAACTGGTCAAGCCAAGCCCGCCCTGCAAAATAAGCGACCACTGTCCCTATCAAAATAGAAACCACGGAAACGTACAGAATATCACATGTCAACAATCTCAATATATGCGATGCCTCAGCTCCATTCACCTTCCGGATAGCAATTTCCTTGCTCCGGCGTTGAGTCTCGTCATTGACATAACCAATCAATCCCATGATAACAATCAGCAGGATAAAACCCGAAGTAATCCAAACAGCGTTGCGGAACCGGTACACATTCTTATACACATCCTTCACCATCCGGTCGACCGAAACAAATTGCAGAGACATGTTCGGGAATGTTTTCTCCACAAACTCATTCAAGCGTTTCAAGTTTTCGTCATAAGGCTGTTTCAAACGTACATTAAATGTATGACTACTTTGTGCCTGTTCATCACCTATCAAAACGATAGGAGCCTGAGAAGAATAAAAACTGTAATTCCGGACATCACGGAAAACACCGACAACTGTTCCTTGGAAACCGTTTACTTTCTTCCCTACCGCACCATCCGTCCATTTCATCAAGCGCACCAACTCCTCGTTAACCAGCAAATCTCCCTGTTTTTTCAGAGTAGTCCCCTCTATGAGTTTAATCCCCATTACCTCCGGATAATTGTAATGGCAATAATTAAAATTAAGCGTGGCAATCCGCTTGCCGTCATTTCCGATCAACCCGCGTGTCCAATACTCTCCAAGTACTCCATTCACAGCAGCAGTCACCCCGGCTACCATCGGCTGGCGTCGCAGTTCATCCTTCACATACTCGACAGATTCCTTAGGAAGCCACGTCTGGGCTTGAGTCAATCCAGGAATGACAATGCCCATATCCCGGCTCATCAAATGACTGTATTGCAACAAAGTAACCAACAACAGCCCTAAGACAAATGAAACCCCGGTAAACTGCACGAACAACAATGAACGCTTCCATCCTTTCTTTCCGTCGGTATAACGACGGAACACCTGCGTAACAGGTATGTGTGAGAAAAGGCGTCCGGGGATGCAACCCGCCAATACAAAAAGCACGATAACGGTAAGCAACGGAACCCATAACGTTTCCCAAGTAAACAATGAAGAAAGACGGACAGAAAGCAAATCCTCAATCAAACCGTCCATATTAAATATCAACAGGAAACTAAGCAGTACAGACACAATGACAAGAATCCCCGTCTCCATCAGAAACATACCGAAAATATTCGCCGAACTGGCCCCGTTACACTTATGCACTCCTATCCCTTTCGCACGACGGTTCAAAGTAGCAATAGAAACCAGCATATAGTTCATGATAGCCACGAAGAAAATGGCAAACCCCAGAAATCCATAGATAACCAGCCGTTTCTGCACATCGAAAAACGACAAATGAAATTTCACCAACGGAATGACACTATAATCCATCTTCCAACCGTCAAGCTCCAAAGAAGTGTATTTTCCTATCACCCTCTGAATATTATCATTCACTTTATCAATATCCGAAGCATTACGCAAACGGAGAAACGCATAAAACACGTCGTTCCCTTTCCAACCGGCCCCGGCCTGATAACCTCCGTCACGATGGATGGAAACTACAAAATCGTGAGTCAGCATCGTATTCTCCGGTACATCCTTATATACGCCGCGGATGGTAAAGTCTTTCTGCTTGTCGGCAGAAAGCGTCTTGCCAATCGGGTCCTCGCTTCCGAAAGTCTCACGGGCGAAATGCTCCGAAACAAAAACACTTCCAGGCATAATCATATCCTTGGGATTCCCTTTCAACACCGGTATGTCGAAAGTCTGAAAAAAACAGGTATCCACATATATATAATCCACATCAGACAGCAATTTGTCCTCATAGTATATGCTAAAACTCGTCAGAGGAAGGACACAACTGGCAAACTCGATTTCTTCCGGCATTTCTTGTGCTAGCGTAGCAGCCGTTACATCATAAACCGTATAATCGTAATTTTGTCTTTCATCATCCCTTATCACCTCACCCGTACCGGGATTGGTAATCCGGCAACGTACAAGCGCCAAACGTTCCGCTTCCGAATAACAACGCTCATAACTCAACTCAAACACAATCTGCGAGAAAAGCAGGATACCGATGGTAAGCCCTAAAGAAAGAGAAATCACCCTTATGATATTCGAACCCCATTCACGTTTCAAAGTCCGTATGCTATAATAAAATTGTCTCATAACCTGTCCTGTTTAAGCCGTCACACTTGCCACAACACTTCCGTCAAATAAATGAACGGTACGGTGAGCGAAACTCGCATCATGCTGTGAATGCGTCACCATGACAATAGTAGTCCCTTCCCTGTTCAGTTCCGTAAGCAGGTTCATCACCTCCGCCCCGTTTTTCGAGTCCAGATTACCCGTAGGTTCGTCGGCAAGTATCAACCTGGGAGCAGTCACCACAGCACGCGCTATGGCAACCCGTTGCTGTTGTCCCCCGGAAAGCTGTTGCGGAAAATGCTTGGCACGATGGCTGATGTTCATTCTTTTTAAAATATCTTCCACCATCCGCCGGCGTTCCGATGATTTGAATCCCAGGTAAGTTAGCGGCAACTCCACATTCTCATAAACATTCAACTCATCTATCAGATTGAAACTCTGAAAAACAAAACCGAGCTTACCTTTGCGGGCATACGTACGCTCTTTCTCTTTCAACCCGGCCATCTCTTCCCCCATCAACCGATACGAACCCTCGGTAGGATTGTCCAGCAAACCGAGAATATTCAGCAAGGTGGATTTGCCGCACCCCGAAGGGCCCATGATGGCGACAAACTCCCCTTCCTTCACCTCAAGACTCACGTGATTTAATGCAACCGTCTCCACTTCAGAAGTACGGAATACTTTACTAATGTCTGTAATTTGTATCATTTTATTCAAATTTATGATGTTTCATACTTACCATGTCCCGACAATCCGTTTATCTCATCTTTCGCATTCTTCCGAAAAATCCCATACAGGACAACTTGCCCATACCTTTCATAATCATTCTGTTATGAAAGATGCCTTAATTATAATACAGGAAGTATGCCAAAATCAAAAATTTATTAATAATCAATTATTTAAGCCTTACCGATTCCATCCTTCATTGTCTAATAATTAGACAATGACGTCCAATTATTAGACAAATCGCCCAACGGCTCCAACCTGCCCGGAGAATAGATACTTCTACCTATTTATTGTTCCCTTTTTCCTATTTCATATCGCCGACTATCAATATATCATTCAAAAACTTTACCTTCGCATAAAGTTTTCAACAAACCGATATTTAAATTATGCCAAACAAAAAATTATGCATCCTCTTGTCTTGCCTGCTTTGGGCGGGATGTGACATGATTGACTATCACCCCTATGATGTGCGAATCAGTGGAGAGACGAATATAAACGCACGCAACATCGAACAAATAGAGACCGGCTGCAAAGGTAAAACAACCATCCGCTTCGTCACTATGGGCGATTCCCAACGCTGGTATGACGAAACCGCCGATTTTGTAAATGAAATCAATAAAAGAAACGACATTGACTTCGTCATTCATGGCGGAGACATGAGCGATTTCGGAGTTACCAAAGAATTTATCTGGCAACGAGACATCATGAACGGGCTGAAAGTCCCTTATGTAGCCCTTATCGGAAACCACGACTGCCTAGGTACGGGAGAAGAGACTTTTAAAACCATCTTCGGAACAACCAACTTCTCTTTTATCGCCGGAGATACAAAATTCGTCTGCCTCAACACCAATGCGTTGGAATACGATTATTCAGAACCGGTTCCGGACTTTACTTTTATGGAAAACGAAATAACGGCCAGAGCCGGTGAATTCTCAAAAACCGTGGTATGCATGCATGCGCGTCCCTACACGGACGTGTTCAATGACAATGTGGCGAAAGTCTTCCAACATTACGTAAAACAATACCCCGGCATTCAATTCTGTACTGCCGCACACACCCACCACTATCGGGACGATGTGATTTTTGACGACGGAATACACTACATAACCAGTGATTGCATGGATTACCGCAGTTACCTGGTATTTACCATAACCCCGGAAAAATATACATATGAACTGGTTAAATATTAAATATACAGTACGGATGGCGGGACTGCTGATGACTTTCCTGCTTTTCTCCCGTCCGGTATCAGCTATCTGCAAGCGTGACTCATCATTTGCCGTCGCCAATCCGGACACCGTATTGCCTGCTACACCCAGCCAGACGAAAACAACCCGTTACGACAAACGTATCCACCGCTTCCGCAGGCATTGGGAACGAATCATACCTACCCATTCAAAAATTCAATATGCCGGAAACATGGGGCTGCTTTCTCTCGGACCGGGATGGGACTACGGAAAACATAACCAGTGGGAGACCGACCTGTTATTCGGTTTCATTCCGAAATATTCATCCAAAAAAGCGAAAATAACCATGACGCTGAAACAGAACTACATGCCCTGGAGCATTCACATAGGCAAAGGTTTCTCTACGGAACCGTTGGCTTGCGGGCTTTATCTGAACACCGTATTCGGCGACCAGTTCTGGGTAAACGAGCCCGACCGCTATCCGAAAGGTTATTACGGTTTTTCCAGCAAAATACGTATCCATGTCTACCTGGGACAACGGCTGACGTATGACATCGCCCCGAAATACCGGTTTCTGGCAAAATCCGTCACTTTCTTCTATGAAATAAGTACATGTGACCTTTACCTGATTAGCGCTGTAAACAATAGCTACCTCAGACCCCGTGATTATCTCAGCCTATCGTTCGGAGTAAAATTCCAGTGGTTGTAATTTCAATGACGAATCTTGAATTATGAATTACTTTTTCGTAAGTTTGCGGCGTGCAAACAGAATCGAATATGAATAAATCTGGAACAATTATCATTGTAGACGATAACAAAGGAGTGCTGGCCGCCGTACAGCTCCTTTTGAAAAACTACTTTTCAAAAGTTGTCATACTTGCCTCACCGGCCGCCCTCATTTCCGTAATACGGGAAGAAATGCCGGAAGCAGTGTTGTTGGACATGAACTTCACGGCAGGTATCAACACCGGTAATGAAGGGTTGTTCTGGCTACACGAAATAAAGAAAGTACAACCGGAGCTTCCCGTCGTACTCTTTACCGCTTATGCGGATATCGACCTCGCCATCCGGGGAATCAAAGAAGGAGCCACCGATTTCATCGTCAAACCGTGGGACAACCGGAAATTAATAGAAACCCTGACAAATGCCGTCCAACCCCTACGGAATGGAAAGAAAGGAAAAATACAGAAAGAACCTGCCGACAATCCGCCTATCTATTGGGGAGAAAGCCAAACGATGCGACAGCTCCGGATGCTAATTGAAAAAGTAGCCGCCACAGACGCCAACATCCTGATTACAGGTGAAAACGGAACAGGTAAAGAAGTACTCGCACGGGAAATCCATGCCCTTTCCAACCGGAAACATCAGGAAATGATTGCCGTAGACATGGGAGCCATTACCGAGTCCCTATTCGAAAGCGAACTCTTCGGCCATACAAAAGGGTCCTTTACAGATGCCTATGCCGACCGGACAGGAAAATTTGAGGCAGCAGACAAAAGCACCTTATTTCTGGATGAAATAGGAAACCTTCCCTATCACCTGCAAGCCAAACTACTGACAGCGCTCCAACGGAGGCAAATCGTACGGGTAGGAAGCAACACCCCGATACCCATCGATATCCGGCTGATATGCGCCACCAACCAGAACTTGCAGGAAATGGCCGACCGGGAAGAATTCAGGGAAGATTTATTATACCGCATCAATACCATCCACATTGAAATACCTCCCCTTAGAAAACGGAAGGAAGACATCATTCCGCTGGCAGGAAAATTCATCATACGTTTTTGCAAACAATATGGAAAAGAACCGATGGAGCTCACCCCGGCAGCCAAAGAGAAACTGATTGCACATCCCTGGTACGGTAATATCCGGGAACTGGAACACGTCATTGAAAAAGCGGTTATCATGAACGATGTCCCGCAAATCCCCGCCGAAATGTTCCAGTTGCCTTCCAGAAAAACAGAAAACGAAGAAAAACAAGTTTCCACTTTAGAGGAAATGGAAAAACAAATGATACGGAAAGCGCTGGACACCTGTACCGGAAACCTGTCGGCCGTAGCTGTCCAATTAGGTATCACCCGGCAGACACTTTACAACAAAATGAAAAAATTCGGATTATGAGGATAAATTTCCGATATATAACCCGTCAATGCTGGTTCAGGGCAACATTGACCGCACTTCTCAGTGCGATTACGGTCTGCTTCGGCTTTCTCCAATTCTACATCTGGTCCGGAATCTGTTGCAGCCTGTCAGTCCTGAGCATACTATGGCAGATACGGCTTTACCGCCACCACGTCAAACAAGCACTTTTCATGATTGACGCATTGGAGAATAATGACAACTCCTTCCATTTCTCCGAAGATACGGACACGCGCGAGAACATACAAATCAACCGGGCGCTCAACCGGGTCAGCCGCATCTTATATGATGTAAAAGCGGAAACCGCGCAACAGGAAAAATATTACGAACTGATTCTGGATTTTGTCAGTACCGGCCTTTTAGTCCTCAATGACAACGGAGCCGTGTACCAGAAAAACAAAGAAGCGTTGCACCTCCTGGGATTAAACGTATTCACCCACGTCCACCAGCTAAGCAGGATAGACCCCGCACTCATGAAAAAAATAAAAAACTGCTGTCCGGGAGACAAACTGCAAGCTATGTTCCACAATGAACGGGGAACGGTCAACCTATCTATACACGTCTCGGAAATTAACATACACGAAGAACATCTGCGCATTCTCGCATTGAACGATATTAATACCGAACTGGATGAAAAAGAGATAGACTCGTGGATTCGGCTGACCCGTGTACTCACCCATGAAATAATGAATTCCGTCACCCCCATCACCTCACTAAGCGATACGCTTCTTTCAATGACGGAAGGAAAAGACGAAGAAATAAGCCACGGATTGCAAACCATCAGTACAACCGGAAAAGGACTGCTCGCTTTCGTAGATTCCTACCGGAAGTTCACGCGCATACCGACTCCCGTACCCTCACTCTTCTACGTAAAAACATTCATCGAACGAATGGTCGAACTCACCCGGCACCAGAACCCCTGCGAACAAATTGCCTTCCGGACTGAAATCGTCCCTGCCGACCTGCTTTTATATGCAGACGAAAACCTTGTCTCGCAAGTGGTTATCAACCTTCTGAAAAATGCAATCCAAGCCATCGGCAATCAGGCAGACGGGCAAATAGACATTCTTGCCTATTGCAACGAAACAGAAGAAATATGGATTGAAATAAAAAATAACGGCCCCGCTATTCCACCGGAAATAGCGGAACACATATTTATTCCCTTCTTCACCACAAAAGAAGGAGGCAGCGGAATCGGGTTAAGCATCTCCCGCCAGATTATGCGGCTCTCAGGCGGCAGCCTGACCTTATTCCCGGATGAGAAAGAGACAAAATTCATATTAAAATTCAAATAACAATTAACCTATGCTTTCCATACTTGCCAACAACCCGTTGTTTCGGGGAATCAGCCCGGAAAGGCTATCCTCTGACTTTGAGAAAATCAGTTTTCATACCCGTTTCTATAAAAAAGGAGAAATCCTGGCAAAACAGGGAGACGTCTGCAACCGCCTAGTCATTCTGACAAAAGGAAGTGTACGGGGAGAAATGATAGATTACTCAGGAAGACTGATTAAAGTGGAAGATATCGCCTCCCCAAGAGCCATCGCCCCCCTTTTCCTGTTCGGTGAAAACAACCGGTATCCGGTAGAAGTGACAGCCAATGAGGCGACCGAAGTAATTGAAATCCCCAGAATAAGCGTACTGGAGCTGTTCCGTAAAAATGAACAATTCCTGGAAAACTACATGAACCTCTCAGCCAACTACGCGCGTACCCTGTCCGACAAGCTTTTTTTCATGTCCTTCAAGACTATCCGGCAGAAGATTGCCTCTTACCTGCTTCGACTATACAGCCAACAACAACAGACACACATCACCCTCGACCGTTCCCAACAAGAATTGAGCGACTATTTCGGCGTATCCCGTCCTTCTCTGGCACGCGAACTGTCACATATGCAGGAAGACGGGTTACTGGCAGTCGACCGGAAACACATCACCATCCTCCAAAAAGAAGAATTGGCACGTCTAATCCGGTAACTATCCGGAACAGGCGGAAAACACATTTTTCAAACCTGTAGCATTCTTCATGAAAAATGCTACAGGTTGTAACATTGGTTACAGAATCACCTGAAACCTTTCCTCTACTTTTGCGTTCAATAAACAAAAAGACTAATTAAAAACGTATAAATTATGAGTATGTTCTGTTATCAATGTCAAGAAACCGCAATGGGTACGGGCTGCACCCTGAAAGGAGTATGCGGTAAAACATCCGAAGTGGCTAACCTGCAAGACCTGTTACTTTTCGTAGTGCGCGGAATCGCCGTGTACAACGAACACCTGCGAAAAGAAGGCCATCCTTCCGACAAAGCGGATAAATTCATCTATGATGCCCTTTTCATAACCATCACCAACGCTAATTTTGATAAAACGGCTATTACCGAAAAGATAAAAGAAGGACTGCGGCTGAAGAAAGAACTCGGCAACACAGTCATTGTCAAAGACGCTCCCGACGAATGCCTTTGGGATGGAGAAGAAAAAGAATTTGAAGAAAAAGCTCAAACGGTAGGAGTACTCCGCACTCCCAACGAAGACATCCGTTCCCTAAAAGAACTGGTACACTACGGGCTGAAAGGAATGGCCGCTTATGTGGAACACGCCCACAACCTGGGCTACCGGTCACCGGAGATATTCGCTTTCATGCAACATGCCCTAGCGCAGTTAACCCGCAACGACATCACAATGGAAGAACTGGTGCAACTCACCCTGGAAACCGGCAAACACGGAATATCTGCCATGGCGCAACTGGACAAGGCAAATACCGGCAGCTACGGGAATCCGGAAATCTCAGAAGTAAACCTGGGAGTCCGCAATCATCCGGGTATCCTCATTAGCGGCCACGACCTGAAAGACCTGGAAGAACTGCTAAAGCAAACCGAAGGTACAGGAATAGACATATACACCCACAGCGAAATGCTTCCTGCACACTATTATCCCCAATTAAAGAAATACAAACACCTGGCAGGAAATTACGGAAATGCCTGGTGGAAGCAAAAAGAAGAATTCGAGAGCTTTAACGGCCCCATATTGTTTACGAGCAACTGCATCGTCCCTCCGCGCCCCAATGCCAGCTACAAAGACCGTATCTATGTCACCGGCGCCTGCGGACTGGAAGGAGCGCACTACATTCCCGAACGGAAAGACGGAAAACCGAAAGACTTCTCCGCACTGATTGCCCATGCCAAACAATGCCAGCCACCGGTAGCCATAGAAAACGGGACCATCACCGGAGGATTCGCCCATGCCCAAGTAACCGCCCTGGCAGATAAAATCGTAGAAGCCGTCAAAAGCGGCGCTATCCGCAAATTTTTCGTCATGGCAGGATGCGACGGACGTATGAAAAGCCGTGAATACTATACGGAATTTGCCCGAAAGCTCCCGAAAGATACAATTATCCTCACCGCCGGATGCGCCAAATACAGATACAACAAGCTACCGTTGGGAGATATCAACGGCATTCCCCGCGTATTGGATGCAGGACAATGCAACGACAGCTATTCCTTGGCGGTTATTGCCCTGAAACTAAAAGAAATCTTCGGATTGGACGATGTCAACAAACTCCCCATCGTATATAACATCGCCTGGTATGAACAAAAGGCCGTTATCGTATTATTAGCCCTATTGGCTTTAGGAGTGAAAAATATTCATCTGGGCCCCACTTTGCCCGCCTTCCTGTCCCCGAATGTAAAAAACGTACTGATTGAACAATTCGGAATCGGCGGCATCGGCACGGTAGACGAAGACATAATGAAATTCCTGGCATAACCCTTTGACACGGACATGGTAACATCGGCGCCCGTCGAGCAACTGTCAAAGCCAGAAACATCCGTCCGGAAAAAACGACGGAGTATAGTCCCTTAAAAAATAAATTCCCCTGTTTAGTCCCGACGTCAATACTGCAAACCGGAACTAAAACAAGGGAATTATTTTTATCCCCCTCCCATTTTTATTCGGCAGTTCTCTGCAAAGCCTCCCTTTTAAGACAAATTAACCATCTTTTTTCACATAAATACATCCAATACCACCTTTAAATTGTTGTTAATTATATGTAACTTCGCACAGTGAGAAGTAATACGACAGTTTTATAACTTAACAACAGATTGTTTATGGTATTTACAGCAGAAAACACCCTACTTATCGGTTCCATCTTACTTTTCGTCAGTATCGTTGTCGGGAAAACAGGCTATCGCTTCGGAGTACCCACTTTATTGCTATTCCTTGTAGTGGGAATGTTATTCGGAAGCGACGGACTCGGACTACAGTTTCACAATGCCAAAGAGGCGCAATTCATCGGAATGGTCGCATTAAGCATCATCCTGTTTTCAGGAGGTATGGACACCAAATTCAAAGAAATCAAACCCATTTTAATCCCAGGCATTGTACTTTCCACTGTCGGAGTCTTATTAACCGCCCTCTTCACCGGACTATTCATCTGGTGGTTGTCCGGCATGAGCTGGACCAATATCTACCTGCCCATTACCACCTCACTGCTGTTAGCGGCCACCATGTCATCCACAGACTCGGCATCGGTATTCGCCATCCTGCGTTCACAGAAAATGAACCTGAAACACAACCTTCGCCCCATGCTCGAATTGGAAAGCGGAAGCAACGACCCTATGGCATACATGCTTACCATCGTCCTGATACAATTCATCCAATCGGCAGGTATGGGAACCGGTGCAATCATCGGTTCATTCGCCATCCAGTTTATCGTAGGTGCGGCAGCCGGATACATACTCGGAAAACTAGCCATTCACATGCTGAACAAGCTCAACATCGACAACCAGGCATTGTATCCAATCTTATTGCTGGCTTTCGTTTTCTTCACGTTCTCCATCACCGACCTGCTGAAAGGCAACGGCTACCTGGCCGTCTACATTGCAGGCATCATGGTAGGCAACAACAAAATCATGCATCGTAAAGACATCTATACATTTATGGACGGGCTCACATGGCTGTTTCAAATCATAATGTTCCTTTGCCTCGGTCTTCTCGTCAATCCGCACGAAATGCTGGAAGTTGCGGCGGTAGCCTTATTGATTGGCGTCTTCATGATTGTGGTAGGCCGCCCGTTAAGCGTATTCCTCTGCCTGCTGCCATTCGGGAAAATAACCGCAAAATCGCGACTGTTCGTATCATGGGTAGGGTTGCGCGGGGCAGTCCCCATTATCTTTGCCACCTACCCCGTAGTGGCGGGAATAGAAGGCTCGAACATCATTTTCAACATCGTATTCTTCATCACCATCGTTTCCTTGGTCGTGCAAGGAACTACCATCTCCTTCGTAGCCCGTTTACTGCACCTCTCCAAACCTCTGGAAAAGACCGGAAACGATTTCGGAGTAGAACTGCCCGAAGAAATCGACACCGACCTCAGAGACATGACCGTCACCCCGGAAATGTTGGAAGAAGCCGATACGCTGAAAGACATGAACCTGCCTAAAGGCACATTGGTAATGATAGTCAAACGAGGCGATGAATTCCTCATCCCCAACGGAACCCTGAAACTTCATATCGGAGACAAACTGCTCCTCATTTCCGAAAAGTCCAGAACAGAAACGAACGAGCCCGAACCACTGAATATCCGAGAGAAAACAGCGGATAAAAAAGAATAGCTCACCCCATAAAATTAGAAATGTGTCAAAACGAAGATGAACACTCGAACAGTTACAGATTCTAACTGATAAACATAAAAATAGCCATATCATTACTCAAAATGAAGTGCCCCCCAAAAGTTTTGTGTCTAACTTTTGGGAGGCACTTCAAAATAGAGTTGGTACGGCCTTTTTATTGCCGATGAAAAGTGTCGAGTTTCAAATGAAGAATGCCAGGTTTCAGATGAAAAGTTCATTTCCTCTAAAATTGAATTTCGACACACCTCCAATTTTACACATAGACGGAACCACTCTTTACAAAAGTGACCTGTGAGAGAAGTGAAAAGTTTGTTCAAACTCACCCCGTTAATTAACCGTAAAACTTGAATATAAAATTCGGTTTATGTTAATGAAGTATTAATTTTGCGCAGTTTTAAACTAAATGTGCAAAATCTGAATGAAACAAGAACATCAGTTCATTGATTATATTGAACAAAGCATTATCAAAAACTGGGATAAAGATGCCTTAACTGACTATAAAGGAATCACCCTCCAATATAAAGACGTGGCTCGCAAAATAGCTAAATTTCATATTGTACTGGAGAGCGCCGGCATCCGGCCCGGAGACAAAATAGCAGTTTGCGGACGCAATAGCGCCCATTGGGCAGTTACTTTTCTGGCTACCATCACTTACGGGGCCGTCATTGTTCCGATTTTACATGAGTTTAAGGCAGACAACATCCACAATATCGTCAACCATTCCGAAGCGAAACTACTCTTTGTCGGCGACCAGGCATGGGAAAACCTGAATGAAGATGCAATGCCTTTACTGGAAGGCATCGCGTTGCTTAATGACTTCTCGTCACTGGTATCGCGCAATGAGAAGCTGACATACGCTTTCGAACACCGGAACGCAATCTACGGACAGCGTTATCCCAGGAATTTCCGTCCGGAACACATCTGTTACCGAAAAGACAAGCCCGAAGAACTGGCTATCATCAACTACACATCCGGAACCACCGGCTATTCCAAAGGAGTCATGTTGCCCTACCGCAGCATTTGGTCCAACGTAGCGTACTGTTTTGAAATGCTCCCCGTCCGTCCGGGCGACCACATTGTTTCCATGCTTCCCATGGGACACGTATTCGGCATGGTGTATGATTTCCTATACGGATTCTCGGCAGGAGCACACATCTATTTCCTGACGCGCATGCCGTCTCCGAAAATCATTTCACAGTCTTTCTCGGAAATCAAACCGAGAGTAATTTCCTGCGTGCCGCTGATTATAGAAAAAATTATAAAGAAAGACATCCTGCCCAAGGTAGACAGCAAAATCGGCAAACTATTACTTAAAGTGCCAATTATCAATGATAAAATCAAGTCCTCGGCGCGCCAGGCGGCCATGGAAATCTTCGGCGGCAACTTCGATGAAATCATTATCGGCGGAGCTCCCTTCAATGCAGAAGTAGAGGCTTTCCTGAAAAAGATAGGCTTCCCCTATTCCATTGCCTACGGCATGACCGAATGCGGGCCAATCATCTGCTCCAGCCGTTGGGAAACGCTGAAACTCGCCTCTTGCGGAAAAGCGGCTACCCGTATGGAAGTGCGCATCGACTCTCCGGACCCCAGAAACCATGCGGGAGAAATTATATGCAGAGGAACAAACATGATGCTGGGATACTATAAAAATCCGGAAGCTACCGCACAAATTATCGACGTGAACGGATGGCTGCATACAGGCGACCTCGGCGTCATGGACGAAGAAGGCTATGTAACCGTCCGCGGACGCAGCAAGAATATGCTTCTCACCTCCAGCGGACAAAACATCTACCCGGAAGAGATAGAAAGCAAGCTGAACAACATGCCGTATGTGGCGGAATCACTGATTGTTTTACAGCATGACAAACTGGTGGCGCTCATCTATCCGGACTTCGATGACGCCTTCGCCCACGGACTACAGCAAACGGACATCCAGAAAGTGATGGAAGCCAACCGGGTTGAGTTAAACCAGCAACTTCCGGGTTACTGCCAAATCAGCAAAATCAAAATCCATTTCGAAGAGTTTGAAAAAACCGCCAAGAAATCAATCAAACGCTTCATGTACCAGGAAGCAAAAGGATAAGACAAACATCCGGATAAAAAATAAAAGCCGGCAATAAAGCATCCGCTCTAAAAACGGCGGACAGTAACGGGCAAATACAGAAAAAGACTCCGGAAACCGAGAAACTCATAAACTGCCCCCTAAAAAATAAATTTCCTTGTTCCACTCCGCATCATGACACAGAGTGAAACAAGGAAACCATTACAATTCAACCCGCATAAATCAAGAGTAAGGCCGTCGCATCCCATCTCACTAAAAAAACTCCCGCCTCACTCCGATTGCAAACCTCTGTAAAACCTCCATCCTTTTTCTGCCCGTATTCGAGTCCCGGCTATTGTTCATGGAAGTATTTTTTTATTCCTGCCAGTTTTATCTCATTCCAGGCATCATTGCTGCATGAACGAAACAGCCTGTCCGCCTCCGGCCGCCATCCGTACAGTCAGCGTATTTTCAGAAGTCACGATTTGTTCCGTAATCTGATAATCAGTCGGGTTCGTTTTCCAGTCCGCTTTCTCTCCGTCCGCATAAATAACAGCCTTGTATTGCTTTCCCGGTTCCAGAAAATCCAGTTTTATTTCCAATGTGCGAGGCGTCTCATTGGTAGCCGCACCCAGGAAATAATTGTTTTTCGCCTTACGCACAATAGCGACAAATTCCCCCGGTTCTCCCGCCAGAGCTTCGGACTCGTCGCAATCCGGGTCAAAATCACGGAAGAACTGGAAAGCGGGATGACCCTCATAATGCTCAATCATATCGGAAGCCATCTGTAAAGGAGAATACAAAATTACCCAGTTGGCAATCTGTTTCGCCAAAGTAGTATTTACGCGGCTGTTTCCCTTATCCTGCTCGTTCCACTTCCGGCGACGGGGCGAATCCTTAGTCTTTAAAAACAAAATATCGAAAGTACCCGGAGTATAATCCATCGGTCCGGACAGCAAACGGGTAAACGGCAAAACCACATGATGGGACGGCGGGTTCCCCTCACTCCACGCATTCCATTCCATACCCCTAGCTCCCTCACGTGTCATCATGTTAGGCCATGTGCGACGGATACCGGTATCTTTAATCGGTTCATGCGCATCCAATGTCATTTTATGACGGGCAGCAGTCTCCACCACCTTCTGATAATGGTTGACCCCATACTGTCCGTGATGTGACAGTCCGTCCGGGAAAGCCCCTGCATAACCGGTTTTCAGGATATGAATGCCATGTCCGGTGTACCACCGCATCGCACTATCCATCTGGCGTTCATAATTGGGAATATTCCCCCCTGTCTCATGATGCCCTATGATTTCCACTCCCTTCTCCTTAGCATAACGCACTATTTCATCAATATCAAAATCAGCATAAGGCTTCGTAAAATCAAAATTCTGTATACCGCCCCAGCTCTCCCATCCTTCATTCCAGCCTTCAAACAAGACAGCTTCTATATGGTTGGATGCGGCAAAATCAATATACCTCTTGGCATTAGCCGTAGTAGCTCCATGACGTTCGTCCATCTTCCACGTTTCCACTCCGAGATGCATGCCCCACCACACCCCGACATATTTCAACGGACGAATCCAGTCGGTAGTCTCCAGCGCGCAAGGCTCATTCAGATTCAGAATCAAAGAAGAATTAATCAGGCCGACCGCTTCCGAAGCAATCTGTATAGTACGCCAGGAAGTCGTGAAATGATTGCCCTTGCGTACTTTAATGCCGTCAGGCCACGGAGCCAGCTCCGCCTTCAACGTATAATTCCCCGTCTGCTTCAACGTCATTTCAGAGAAATCGTAGAGAGCAGCCTCGTGAATACTCCCGTAAATGCCATCGGCAGTCTTAAACGTGAAAGGAGTATTAGCCGTTTCCACTTCCGAGATTGGCTGTTGCTTATAAAGAAGTTCGTACGTCTCGGCACTGGCGGGAATCGACCACGATGTACCGTCCCGATGGAAACAGAAAGCAGTCAGCTCATCCGTTATCATCAGAGAGTCCACCGTAGGAACATTATACTCGTAACGAAAGCCCACCCCGTCATCAAATACCCGGAAACGAAGCGTAAGTTGCACCCGGTCCTCATTCGTCAGGCACACGGCCATCTCATTATAATGATTCCGGTTAGTCTTGTTCTCGCCCCACGGCTGCGTCCATACCTCATCCTTACTGTCGAAAGTCGTGTTCTCAATCCGGAAGCCTTCTCCCAGGACAACTCCATTCCCTTCCGTAAATCCCATCCTTGAATTTTCTATCAGCAACGAATCATCCACCGATACATTATAAAACGGAACACCGTTTTCATCCACAGTCAGCGTCATCCTGATGCGACCGTCCGGCGACTCAACTTCTGTTTTCGGGCTGCTACAAGCATAACACCCCAGCGCGCACAGAAAAGCTCCAACTAAATGCTTTACTTTCATAGTATGATATCTGTTTATATATAATACAATTCATAAAGCAAAAATACTTAGCTGTGCGGCACATTTCTTTTCCCCGGCAATAAAAAACAAATGCCAGACTATCGTCACACACGCCCTGTCATTGAATGAAACGAACCGTTATCCGAGTCCCCGCATCAATCGCCGACTCTATGTTGTAATCAATTTTATTCCTCTCGAAAATCCGTAAAGCCAGAGAAAGCCCAATGCCGCTGCCCTGTTTCCGGTTCGCATTATCCGCACGGTAAAACGGCTCGCTGATAAGCGGTAACTCCTCTTCCGGAATTCCTATTCCCGTATCCGAAATCGACAAGCAAAGTTGCCCGTCCTCCTTGGCAATATGAATCTCCACCTTCCCGTCCTCCTTGGAATACTTAACCGCATTTTCAATCAGATTATACAAGGCAATCAATAATTCGGTGCGGTTCACATTCACCATCATCAAAGCCTCATCTTCCGGAGCTATACCGATATTTACCAAAATCTGCGAAGAAAGATAAACGGTTTTTATCTTATTGATTATTTCCCAAATCAACTCGTCCACACGAGTCCGGGTGAGAGCCCTCTCATCCGTCTTGAGCTCAGAGATGATAATCAGCGTATTCAAAATTTCCTCCATCTGAAAAATCTGCTGTATAAGCATCTCCGACAATCGCCGGTACTCCTCCGGCGTCCGGTCCTTTAAAGAGAACAAATCCAGGTTCCCTACCATAGAAGCAAGCGGCGTCTTAAACTCATGGGAAACATACTTCACGAAATTCTTCTGGATAATCACCGTCTTCGATATTTTAGTCAACAACTCATTGAAAGTATCAATAAGCTCCCGGAGTTCATCTTCAGTCTGCGGACACCTGATTCTCACGTTCAAATTATTGGTAGATATGTTTTTCACCTCCTTTACCGCTTCGCTGAAAGGCCGGTATGCGATATTGGCGACCCACCTGCTCAAAAAGATAATGGCAACCGCCCCAAGGACAAACAAAGGAATCAATATCCACAGCAACAAACCCGTCTGGCTTTCCAAGACCGCCCTGTTCTCTTTGGCGATAACGACAAAATCACCCTGATTATCTTCATAAAACAACCCGTAACACAGAAAATCATCTACCCTGAAAGACAACTGCTTCACACTGCGTATCCTGTCCAATACGGAAACAGGCGTTTCAAAAGTCTTATACCCGTAAGCTATCCGGTTGCCCTCATCATAAATCTGATAATAAGAATTGGACACAACCTCGTCAAACCGCTTTCTTATCTTATCAAACTCCTTAGTATTCAGTTCATCCTCCTCCAGATAAAAAAGGGCGGATATATAAGCCACCTTATTCAGATTATTAAAAATGGCCTTCTCCGTATTCTTATAATACAAGCTGTAAATAAGAACGGAAGTCACGGCAAAAACAATCCCGTATATCAATGAGCAATACAGGCTAAGACGGTTCTTTATTTTCATGACCGGAATCAATTGTCAGACTCTATCATATATCCCCTCCCTTTCAATGTCTTTATGAGCTTAGGGCACCCCTCCCTATCTATCTTATTCCGCAAATACGAAATATACACATCCACCACATTGGTATTGGTATCGTAATTCACTCCCCACACCGTATTCAGGATTTCCGTCCGCGACAACACCACATTCTGATTCTCCATCAGCAATTTAAGCAGCTTGAACTCTTGCAAGGTCAGTTTTATCTCCTGCCCGTTCCTCTCCACCTTCTGCTTGCCCAGATAAACTTTCAAGCCTGCACATTCCAGGACATCGGAAGAACCATCATAACTCAATCTAGCCCTACGAGTAAGGGCGTTAATGTGAGACAGCAATTCCCTGAAAAGAAACGGCTTGGTCAAATAACCGTCAGCACCGCAATCGAGAGCCTTTATCTTATCCTCGGCATCCCCCAAAGCGCTGATGACAAGTATCGGAGTATGTATTTTCTTATAGCGGATATACTGCAACAATTCGATGCCGTCCATATCAGGCAACATAATATCCAGAAGTATCAAGTCCCATTCCTTCTCCCGGACAAGCTTCCGGGCCTGTATGCCGTTTTCCGCCAGAATAACGGAAAAACCGCTTTCCTCAAGCCCTTTTACAATAAACTCGCTGATACGGCTATTATCCTCCACCAACAATAATTCCATAAACAATATAAACTTATAATCCTAAAAGCAAAGATATAACTATTTCACCTATTTATCAACAGTTTATCTTTCCTGTAAGCCAAATAAAATATTTGTGGAAGCACGGTAAACGATAAAATCATGCAAACCGGTATCCCGCCCACAATCATAATGGCAAACGACTTCTGCACCTCCGCCCCCATTCCGTTGGAAAGAGCCGCCGGCAAAAGCCCGAATGACCCCATCAGCGCAATCATCAATACAGGGCGGATGCGGCGCCGCACAGCCTTTCCTATAGAAAGACCGATATTGCGCGTCTGCAGAAAATACTCTTTCATCAAAGTAATAAGCAAAATACTGTCAATCGAAACGATTCCCAGAAGGATAATGAATCCGATTCCCGCCGAGATGCCGAAAACCGTCCCGGTTACCCACAGGGATATAAACCCTCCGACAAAAGCGAAAAAGCATCGCACATGAAGCAATCAACGTATCCTTGACCGTGCTGAAATGCAGATAAAGAAGAAACAGGATGAGCGCCAGGACAGCGGGAATAATCACCATCAGATTCCTCGTCGCACGTTGCTGGCTCTCGAATTCACCGGCCCATACCATCCTGTTCTTCGCCTCCAGCTTTACATTCTCGCCCACCTTCCGTTGCGCCTCGGCAATCGTAGACCCCAAGTCACGGCCACGGATGCTGAACCCCACACTCACATACCGGCTGCTTCCTTCCCGGTAGATAAAAGCCGGACCCGTAATAAATTTAATATCCGCTATCTCCTTCAGCGGGACATACTTCCCGTCCATCGTAGGAATCAATATATTGCCGATTTTCTCTTCATTATCCCTGGCCTCCTTCTGAAACCGGATAATCACGTCAAAAGTACGCTCATTCTCATAAAAGCTGGTAGCCGCCTTTCCCCCTATCGCCATCTCCACCACCGCTTGCGCATCCTGCATGGAAACGGCATAACGCGCCATCTTCGACTCCTCCAGCTTTAACTGAAGTTCCGGCAATCCTATGCTGCGGAACACATTGACATCCTCTATCCCCCTGACATCCCTGATTACCTCCGCCGTCCGGTCCGCCAATTCCTCCAGGCGATATAAATCATCACCGAAAATCTTTATAACCAACGAACTTTTAACACCCGCCACATACTCCTCCACATTGTCCTGAATCGGCTGGCTGAAAGCAAAGATGATTCCCGGATAAACGCCGAACATCTCCTGCATCTCCCCGATGATTTCCTTCTTGGAAATCTTTCTTTTCCACATGCCTTCCGGTTTCAACTCCACATGAAACTCAATATTAAAGAATCCCGTAGCATCGGTCCCGTCATTAGGGCGTCCGGTCTGCGTCAGAATAAAATCCACCTCGTCAAATTTCCGGAGCTTTTCCTTCATCTCCTTCGTCAGCCGGACAGATTCTTCAAGATTAATACTGTTGGGCAAAGTCGCCCTGATGTAAATCGCTCCCTCATTCATGCTCGGAATAAACTCGGTCCCCCAAAAACAGATGCGGACCAGGCAAACCGCAACAAGGATAAAAAATGAAAAGATAACGCTTCTCCGGTGACGCGAAGAAAAGCTATACAAATTATAGATTCTTGAAATGAAAAAATCGCTGACACGGTTCTTCCACGCCTTTATAGGTTTCGTCAACAACATCTTGCACATTACAGGCACATACGTCAAAGACAGGATAAGCGACCCCAGCAATGCATACGACAACGTAAAAGCAAGCGGTTTAAACATCTTCCCCTCCACCTTCTCAAATGAGAAAATAGGAATCAGCGCCACCACCAGAATGATTTGCGCAAAGAAAATATGAGTCGCCACGCTGCCCGCGCTCCTTTTAATCAGCCCGCCCTTACTTATATATGCAAACCCGTCGCCCAACTGCCGGGATTTCTTCTGCATGGCTACATAGACAGCCTCCACAATCACCAGTGTCCCTTCCAGCAACAATCCGAAGTCAAGAGCCCCCATCGATATCAGGTTCATCGGCAACCCCTGAATCTTCAACATGATAACGGCAAACAAGAAAGAAAGCGGGATTACCGACGCGACAATGAGCGTAGTACGCCAGTTATAAAGAAAAATGAAAACAATGAACGAAACGAGCAAAATCCCTTCGAGCATATTTTTCATTACGGTATGGAGCGTATTATTCACCAGTTTCTCACGGTCCATAAACGGCTCTATCCTTATATTCCCAGGCAAAGTATGTTCGTTGAGTTCCTCAATCTTAGCCTTCAGGTTACGGATAACCTCACTCGGATTTTGCCCGCGCAACATTATCACAATCCCCTGAACCACATCCTCCTCGTCATTCAACCCCACCTGTCCCAGCCTCGGTTTCGACGAAATACTGACATCGGCAACCTGTTTGATGCGGATGGGAGTACTGCCTTTGACCTCAATCAGTATATTCTCAATGTCCTCAACGCTTTCCAACAACCCCAGCCCCCGCACCACATAAGCCTGGCTGCCTTTCTGAATCATATCGCCCCCCACATTGATATTACTGTTCGAAACAGCCTCATACACCTGCAACGGCGACAGGTTGTAACTTTGCAGTTCGGCAGGATTGACCTTTATCTCATAAATCTTTTCCTCACCCCCGAAAGTAGCGATTGTCGCAACCCCCGGAACGGAAAGCAATTCACGCTGAATCACCCACTCGTTTATCGCCGAAACCTCCCGGACCGGCAAGTCACTGCGCAACACATAGCGGAATATTTCGCCCGTCGCCCCGGAAGGAGGTTCAATCGAAAGCTCCGCCCCCTCCGGCAAATCAATGTCCTGCATACGGTTCGACGCATACTGTTGGGCATAAAAATCATCCACCCCGTCCTCAAACAACACGGTAAGCACCGATAAACCGAACAATGACGTAGAACGCACGTCAGTCTTTCTGGGAATCGTATTCAACTGCTGCATGACAGGCAACGTGATAAACTTCTCCACCTCTTCAGCGCTCCTTCCCGGCCACTGCGCTATAATTTTCACCCTCGTATTGGTTACGTCCGGATATGCCTCAATCGGCGTAGTCTTGAAACATACGATTCCCGTCACCAGTAAAATTACGGTCAGGAAAAGTATCAGGACATGATTCTGCAATGAGAACGCTATTATTTTTTCAACGAATTTATGCATGAGTATTGTTTTCAGATTATACGACGACGTTTATTCAGTTCAAATTTCCTCCCCAATCATTTAAGTTGCGAATAAACAAGCAACTGGTTTCTTACCAGAATATCCTCTCCCTCCTTCAATCCGGAATGAACATACGTAACTCCATTATTCTGCCTGCCAACCGTCACTTTGCGGATTTCGTAATCATCATCGGATTTCCCGACAACGACATAATGGCAATTATTGTCAAAAATCAAAGCCTCCGACGGAACCGCAAGCATCTTCCGGGCAGTCCTGTTCTTTAGCCTGATTACCGCCGACATCTCCGGTTTGAACAGCAACGCGCTGTTATCCATCAGAATACGCGCTTTCAGAGTATGCTCTTCCGAATCAAACACATTAGACAGTTTGCTGATTTTCCCGTTAAACACACGGTCAGGATAAGAAAGCAGCTCGATTTCCACCTCCATCCCCTCCTTTACCGAAAGAAGGTCTTTGGCATACACATTCGCCATAATCCAAACAGTACTCAAATCGGCAATGGTAAAGACAGGCTCCCCGCCGCTCGAAACAGTGCTGCCGGACGAAACGTTACGTTCGACGATATATCCGCTCATAGGAGCAATCACCGAAAAAGTCCCTTTCTCCGCATTATGCCTGTAAAAAGACATATCCGTCCTGATACGTTTCAACGAAGCGTTCACCTGGTCCAGCTTAGCGCGTGCCTCAAGCAAGTCCTTTTCAGAAGTCATGTCATCCTCATAAAGCGACCGGACCGTCTTCATCTCACGTTCCGCAATCCCCGCTTCGGATTCCAGGCTTACCTCCTCAGCCGACAACCGGCTCAACTCCGTACTCCGCAAATCGAACAAAACCTGCCCCTCCTGCACCTTATCGCCGGTAGAGAAATAAATCCGGTCAATTACGCCGCTTGTCAGCGGCACATACCTGATAATCTTATCAGGATTATACTCCACCTTCCCCGTCAAAGTCAGCTCCCCCTCCAGAGCCTTCCACTCAACCTTGACAGTCCTCACCTGTTTCACACATTCCGAACTTATCCCGCCCGAACCGCCTGTCTCCTTTTCCCCGCTTCCTCCCGAACATGATACCAGCGAAGCGATACCGGCAATTCCCATTAAATAAACCAACCTGTTCATTCTACTCTTATTTTATATCGGTTCCTACTATATATTGCAATTCTTCAAACTGCACGGACACATTCTTCCTTGTTTCAAGCAGTATTTGCTTGTTCACCTTATACGTATCCATAAAATCCACATATTCAAGCATGCTGATATTCCTGTCCAGAAGGTTCCGGGTATATATATCCAGCATAGCGTCCAATTCGGGAAGCAAACTGTTGCCCATAGTCTTTTTATAGAAATCGTAAGTACACGCATAACTGTTATAAGCCGTAACAACCTCATGGAGAATCCTATTTTGCTGCAACCGTTCCAGATAACCGCTCTGCTCCATCCCCAACTTCGCCGCCCTTATATTCCCCTGATTCCTGTTAAAAAGCGGCAAATCGACACTGATACCGAACCCCACGAAATTCTTCCAGATTCCTCCATAACGGTCGTAACTCGCCCCAAGAGTGACATCCGGTATCCTCAACGCCTTCTCATACCCCAATGACTTCCGGAAATACTTGCTCTGCAACCTCCGTTGCTTCATGTCAGGCCTGGACTCATAAGCCGCCTGCAACAAATCGGAAAGCACCATGCTTTCAGGAGCCTTTCCGGGTGCATAATCATCCTCTATCTCAATCCGGACATCCGGCCCGGTATTCAAAAGAACCTTCAACGTTTTCTGCCGCTCCGCCCACTCAATCCGGACACCGTTTATTTCATTCTCCAAATCCAAAAGAGACGACTGCAGACGCAACAATTCGCTCTTTCCGATATTCGCCTGCTCCACCTGCTTCCTGTACGATTCAATCAGCCGGCTGACAGACTGCCGCTGCTTCAACAACACCGACAAATAAGCCTGATAATACCGGACCTCACAAACCGACTTCCTCAATTCCGCTTTAAGTCCTCGCAAAACCTCCTCAAACTCCTGCAAAGCTATTTCTTTCGAGACCTTTTCCCGCTGTACCAGCTTCCTCCTCTTACCGGCAGTCTGAACCAACTGCTCAAGCTCGACGCTAAACTGCGTATTACCGGCAAACGAAGACGTAGCAAGCTCCCGAATCTCGGAACGTTGCTTATCCGTACTCCACAGATTCACGCTACCCACCGACAAGCTCGGATTATCCCACAACTTCGCCTGCACCACTGCCGCATCAGCAATGTCCACCTGATATCTCTCCGCAATCAGCTCCAGATTATTTTTAAGAAACAATGCCTCAACCTCCTCCCCGGTCAATTTCCGGCACTGCTCGCCCGGCTCCTGGGAATACATCGGCAAAACACTGGAAAACAGAAATATAAACAAGAAATATATCCTCATATAACATTCATTTAGTGACGCTGCAAAGGTATTGTATAAAGATTAAAAGCTGATTGGAAGTAGATTAAATGAACATTATAACCAGATTAGAAATAGATTAGAATACCCGCCGGGCAAAGCCCGCCCTTTCCCCGATACCTTCCCCCAAACGACAAAAAAGGAAGTATTGTAAATACAACAGGAAAAATAGCCATCACATTCTTCCGTAAACATCCCTACCTTTGTAAACAAAAGAAAGTATTAACACTCAAAATAAGAAAATATGGGAATAATAGACCTGACAAAAGACAGCTTTGTTGAAAAAGTAGCGGACTACCGGACCTACCCGGCACAATGGGATTTTAAAGGTGACAAACCTTGTTTGATAGACTTTCATGCCCCTTGGTGCGGCTATTGCAAAGCCCTGTCGCCCATACTCGACCAACTGGCGGAAGAATACGCCGGAAAACTGGATATCTATAAAGTAGACGTAGACCAAGAGCCGGAATTGGAAAGCGCATTCAACATCCGTACCATCCCGAACCTACTGCTTTGCCCCGCCGGCAGCGGCATGCCCACAATGAAACTGGGCACGATGAATAAAATGCAGTTGAAAGAACTGATTGAAACGACTTTATTCTCCCGATAAAACAAACACTTTACTACCATCACTCAAAAAAGAGGCTGCCCCGAACAGAAAATGAAGTGCACCCTAAAAGTCAGACAAAAAACTTCCAGGGTGCACTTCAATATGAGACAGCCTCTTTATGTATTCGAAACGCCGGACGGCTATTTGTGCAATAAATTATCCGTTCCGGGAACAATCCTTCCCATCGACCATACGCAACGCACATTCAACTCCTTGTCCAATATCACGATATCGGCATCCTTCCCTTTCGACAACGTACCCTTCCGTCCGTCCACGCCAATCAGACGGGCAGGAGTCTCCGACGCCATCCGTACAGCATCCTCCAAAGGAATATTCGCCTTCTTCACCATGGTACGCACCAATACGTCCATCGTAGCCAGGCTTCCCGCCAATGCGGAATGGTCTGCCATCTTGCAAACCCCGTCCTCAATAATATAACGCGGGTCAATCGGTTCATTCCCTTCATAAGCGGCGTATGCCAATGCATCAGTCACCAGACAGGTATTCTCCACCCCTTTCAGCTTATAAACCAGTTTCAAAATGGTAGCGGGCAAGTGAATGCCGTCTGCAATGACCTCTACGGTCATTCCGTCCGTCAGATACACACTCTCTACAGTGCCCTCGTATTTATATTCACGGCGCTTATGAAAACCGGGCATCGCATTGTAGAAATGGGCCGCATGCGAAAATCCGACCGCGTACGCCGCCTTTATCTCATCATATTCAGCCTCCGTATGCGTGACGGCTGTCATAATCCCTTTCGAACGGGTATATTTCGCAAAATCATGCGCGCCGTCCAATTCAGGACTGATATCCCAGCGCTTGATACAAGATGTGCGTTCCAGCAGCGGAACATATTCCTCCGCATCCGGAGTTTTCAGAAAACCGTCATACTGGCTGCCTGCCATCTTCGGGTTCAGATAAGGCCCCTCCAGATGCAAGCCGAGAATAGAAGAATCCTCTTCCTTCATCAACTGCTCGCAAACATCGACAGCCTGATAAATCTTCTCGAACGAAGTAGACGATAAAGTAGGAAACATGCTCGTAGCGCCATGCTTCAAATGCGCGGTAACCGCCGTACGGAACGCCTCTTCCGTAGCCTCGGTGAAGTCATGCCCTCCGCCTCCGTGCGCATGCATGCTGACAAAACCCGGCACAATCGTCATGCCGCGGGCATCCACGACCGTTGCACCTATCACCGCCAAATCACTGTTAGTCACTTCCAATATTTTACCGTCACAAATCAGTACCGAACCATCCTTCAACCACCCCTGAGGCGTAAGTATTCTACCGTTGATTATCTGAGTTAACATAGTCTTCCTTAATTACAGAGTTAAAACAATTTATTAGTGCCTTCCACCAATTTCCCCATCGCCCATACGGCCCTCACATTCAATTCCTTGTCCAAGGCGATGATATCGGCATCCTTACCCCGTTCCAGCGTTCCTTTACGGTCAAGCACTCCCATAATGCGTGCAGGAGTTTCCGACGCCATCCTTACGGCATCTTCCAGAGGAATCTCAGCTTTCTGCACCATTGTGCGAATCAAGCGGTCCATAGTCGCTATGCTTCCCGCCAGTGCGGAATGGTCTGCCAGCTTACATACCCCGTCCTCGATAATCACGCGCGGGTCAAAAGCCACCTGGCTGTCACTGGCGGCGCAAGCCAGCGCATCCGTTATCAGACAAGTGCGCTCCACTCCTTTTATCTTATAGACAAGGCGCAGAATCGTAGGAGGCACATGAATCCCGTCAGCCACGACTTCCACCGTCATATCGTCAATCAGGTAAATACTCTCCACCGTGCCTTCATACTTGTATTCCCTCCTTTTATGGAATCCCGGCATCGCATTATAAAAATGAGTGGCATGCGTATATCCGGCCTCATAAGCCGTCTGTATGTCCTCAAACTCCGCTTGCGTATGCCCCACAGAAGCCAAGATTCCCTTTGCCGTAATATACTTGCCGAACTGCATCGCCCCCGGAAGTTCCGGCGCGGCATCCCAGCGTTTGATGCAATGAGTCTCTTCCAGTAAAGGAATATATTCTTCGGGGTCCGGGTCTTTTATATTCTCCGGAATCTGTCCTCCCGCCATTGCCATATTGAAATAATGCCCCTCCAGATGAAGCCCCAATACAGGACTGTCCGGTTCCGCCATCAATTTCTCGGTAGTTTCCGCGGCGGCACGAATCATAGGAATGGTAGAAGATGAAAGCGTAGGAAAGATACTGGTAGTGCCATGTTGGATATGAGCGTCGATTGCCGTGCGGAAAGCCTCTTCCGTCCCCTCCATAAAATCTCTTCCGCCTCCGCCGTGAACATGTATCTCCACTCCTCCCGGAACGATATACATCCCTTTGGCGTCAATAAGTTTTGCCCCGATAATTGCAAGGTCACAATTGGTTACTTCCAGAATTTTATTGTCACGAATAAGAACCGACCCATCCTTGAGCCAACCCTGAGGCGTCAGGATGCGTGCATTAACGATTTGTGTTAACATATCATCAGTAATTAAATTAATTATAGGTCCATGTAAACCAATGCCACTCTTTTTGGGGGAAGTCCATTGATTTCTACTTTGCAAAGGTACGTTTTTCCATCCAATCTATTGACAAAAACGTCCGGTAAAACTCCAATAAAATCCAATATCGGGACAAAGAAGCATTTTATACCGACAAATTTAATCCGGTTATTGTTTGTCCTACGCGGCAACTGTTTATTTTATCCGGTAATTATTATTCTAATTCAATAAATGTCTGTTCATCCGGCAACCGTCGTTTTATCCGATTATCGGCAGCTTATCCGGTATTGTTTGCTTATCGGTCATCGGCCGCCTTATCCGGCTACGTCTACCGTTTACAAATAAAAATGAGAATGTACCCATGACTTACCAAAAGCTCAAGGACTAGTCAAAACAATCGGATTGCCCTGCGGAGAGATTGATTTCCTTTATACAACCAAGATAAGTATTTACGTTGTTCTATTTTTACGTTGACCCGTTTTTGCATTGCCATATTTTTGCATTGACCCGAAAATCTTTTTATTTAGGCTAACTAAAATTGATGCATAAAGTAAGAATCCCGCAGATTTTCGTTGACCCGTTAACGAAAATATATGCACAGCCCTATAAAGTTTCATGGGTGAACCGGTTCACGGGCGACTCGTTCTGGCCCCGCCCTTATTTTTCCGAAAGGGAACAAATACAAAAAAGGCTGTCTCAAAATAAAAATTGAGACAGCCTTTTCACTTTTCGAGCGGAAAACGAGACTCGAACTCGCGACCCTAACCTTGGCAAGGTTATGCTCT
>NZ_CAUCSQ010000030.1 GCF_958445495.1 uncultured Bacteroides sp.
CAATCTATTTTATCATATTCTTTATGAGTACCAATAAAGCGAACATACACAAACTGAATGGTGAATTTAATCACTACTACCAAACGATAGTTATTGCCTTTGATGTTGAAAACATAGTGTTGATTGCCTACATTATCAACGCTATTAAATGTTTTCTTAACATCGGCAAAGCAAGTCCACTTGCTTCTTTTTACAATGGTAGTCCATTCTTGCAAAGCGACCTTTGAATCGGGATGGTTCTCTGCATATTCTTTTAATGCTTGTTCGGTAAATATTCTCATTGGTTACTCAATTATCGTGTGACAAAGATATGGATATAATTCTATAATTCAAAATTATATTCTGATATTTACAACTTGAAGAACTAAAATAGCATATGAAGTGATTATGGCCTGTCATCTTCATATGCTATTTTAGTTTTTAGGGACATTTACTGAATATCCCTCATTAATATTACTCTAATACTACCCATATCCCATCATTATCCTTGCCTTCGTGTTTCAGAATTCCACTCTTTTGCAAAGCGGAAAGGTCTCGTTCTATTGTGCGTTGGCTCACCGACAGCTTCTCTGACATTTGGCGACCACTAATTGTCGGAGACTCTTTGATGAGATTCAGTATTTTCTGCTGACGCTCAGTGATTTTCGTCTCTGACACGTCTCCGTCATTATCTCCGACATTTAGTTCATCCCTATACCCATCCAATGCTTTGGTCTCGTTGCAGATGCGTGTGAGTCCACTACCTCTTTTCTGTTGTATTAACCTTCCCAAATATCGAATCACCCAATCCAACATTGACTTGTCATGAAATTAGTTGGTACACATACTTTTGACCTTTAACCAAACGAAACGGCTTATGACCGGGTTTGCGGTAGTGGCGGTGTGTGATTGCCTGCCGGCTTCCGGACATGGTATTTGCTGATTTTATTCTCCCTTCTTTCCCTCTCTGTCGCTTTTTTCCGTGTATAAGCCGGTTAATTGGCTGTAAATGTCCGAAGAAAGGCCTGTGGAGCCGATAGTTCCTTGTCGTTTCATGTCCGGCAGATATGCCTCATCTTTGTACTGTTAACGTTAGCGAAGTGATAATTAAAACAGTATTCATTTAAAAAAGAAAAGTTTTATGGCGATTAGATTTAAAAGGGTTCAGCGTTTGTGCGACCCGACGAACAAAAAGGCAGGAAAAAGAGTGTATCCGGTGGTTTCTTACCAGTATGATACCAGTGCGACGCTGGATGAGTTTGCGAAAGATATTTCTTCTACTTCCGGGGTGAGCGAGGGTGAGACGATTAGTGTATTGAAGGATTTCCGTACGTTGTTGCGTAAGACATTGCTTTCGGGACGTTCGGTGAATATTAAGGGACTGGGGTATTTTTTTCTCGCTGCCCAGAGCAAGGGGACGGAGAAAGCGGAGGATTTTACTGTGGCTGACATCAGCGGCCTGCGGATTTGTTTTCGTGCGAATTCGGATATCCGTCTCTTTACGGGAACTTCGACACGCTCGGATGGGTTGAAGTTTAAGGATTTGGACCATATCAATGAGTCGAGCATACTGGACGGGGATTCGGACGGGGGAAGCGATACGCCCGCACCTGACCCGGACAACGGTTCGGGGGACAACGGTGAAGCCCCCGACCCGGCTGCATGACGGCGGGATAACCGGGAATTGCCCGGATTGGTTTGGAATGGGGCTTCGGCCTCATTCTTTCTTTACGGTTCTTTTAAAAGGGGACGTATCATCTTTCATATAAGGTTGATTTACAAATAATAAACGGGTGTATGCAAATAACTACAATCCTTGCTTTCATTACTGCTATGGGCGGGTTGGAAGCTGTGAAATGGGCGGTGAGATATATCACTTGCCGAAAGACGGAGGCGCGGAAGGAGGAGGCTTCTGTCAGCGGCTTGGAGGAGGAGAACCGCCGTAAGAAGGTCGATTGGCTGGAAGAACGCCTGACTTTGCGGGATGAGAAAATTGACGGGCTTTATGCTGAATTGCGGAAGGAACAGGAAGACAAGATTGACTGGATACATAAATGTCATGAGGTGGAGCTGGTGCAGAAAGAGTTGGAGGTGAAGAAGTGCGAGCTCAGGGGATGTGCGCAACGTATTCCTCCTTCGGATTATTGACGGGATTATTATTAAATAACAAAAGGCATGAGAAAAATAGATTCTATTATCATACATTGTTCGGCTACCAGGGCGGGGCTGGATTTTACTGCCGCGGACATTGACCGCTGGCATCGCGAACGTGGATTTAACGGTATCGGGTACCATTATGTTATCCGTCTGGACGGGAGACTGGAGAAGGGACGGGATATTTCTTTGCCCGGCGCGCATTGCAGGGGATGGAACGAACGGAGCATCGGGATATGTTATATCGGCGGATTGGACGGGAACGGGCAACCTGCGGATACCCGGACGAACGCTCAGAAAAGGGTGCTTTATCAGGTAATCATGGATTTGCAACGGGAGTATGAGGTGTTGCAGGTATTGGGGCATCGGGATACTTCGCCGGATTTGAATGGGGACGGGGTGATTGGGCCTGACGAATATGTGAAGACTTGTCCTTGTTTTGACGTGAGGAAGTTTTTACGGAGCGGGAGGGCTTTGCTGTTTGTATGGTTATTGGCTTGGGTTGTTCCGGTGTTCTTGTCGGGGTGCGGGAGCAAGAGAGAGGTGGTGGGCAGGAGTTACGGGCTTACGGCGGATTCGAGTTCCCGGACCGGTTTGAAGAAAAAGGCTGTCGGGCGGGTGTGTATGTCGGAAGGGGATTCGGAGCTTGTGGAGGAACATATCGAACAGGTGGCTTTTGTGTTTGCTGCGGATACGCCTGGGGAAAGACGGAGGGCGGTGGTAAAGACTGTGACGGACCGGAAACGGGGAAGGGAGAAATTACGGCTTTCAGGGAAATTGCTGGAGGAGGAAAGCGTATCGTACGCGGATTCCGAGGCGGGAACCCGGATACGGGAAACTGAAAGGACGGTGGAGGTGGCAAGGGGGAAAGGGCGCTGGAAGGCTGTTCTTTTCCTGTCTGCTTTGGCTGCCGTGTATTTATTTTACAGACGGAAAAGAGGGTGACGGCAGGTATTTCTTTTTTAACTTACCAATCGATTTCTTCTATTCCTTTACTTCGTAGAAAAGCGTTTGCTTTGCTGAAATGTTTGCAGCCGAAGAATCCGTGTTCGGCAGAACGGGGAGAGGGATGGGTGGCTGTCAGCACCAGGTGTTTGCCGGTGTCTATCAGGGAGAGTTTTTCTTTTGCGTAGCTTCCCCAGAGCATGAATACCAGGTTTTCCCGTTCGTCGCTCAGCTTTCTGATAACCGCGTCTGTGAAGGTTTCCCATCCCATATTCCGGTGAGAGCCTGTTTCGTATGCGCGTACGGTGAGGACGGAGTTCATTGAGAATACTCCTTGCGCTACCCAGCGGTCCAGATTGCCGGAAGCGGGAACCGGTTTTCCGATGTCCTGATGTATCTCTCTGAATATATTGGCTAATGAGCCAGGGATGGCGACGCCGTCCGGAACGGAGAAGCAGATGCCGTAGTATTGGCCGGGATTGGGGTAGGGGTCTTGTCCGAGAATGACGACTTTTACTTTTTCGAAGGGGCAGGAATTGAATACATGGAAAATCTGACGGCCGGGAGGGAGGATGTGGGCGCGCCCGTATTCGCTTTTGACGAATGCCACCAGTTTTTCGAAATATGGTTTGTCAAACTCTTCTTGCAGCCGTTGTCTCCAGCTTTCTTCTATTCTAACATTCATACAGTCCGTCTCCGATTGGTTATGCTCCGGCAAAAATAGGTATATTGCGGCAATTTATCAAAAATGAACGGGGGAATTGGGACGGATGGACTGTTTTTGATTGTTTTACATGCTAATAAATGATAATAAACGTCTTTCTTACGAAAAAGAAGGAGGAAAAACGTATTTATCCGATTAATTAGATTACCTTTGTTCCCAGAGTTTGAGTTACGAATTATTATTGTGCAGTTCTCCTTTATAATATATTATTTAGATTATTAGCAAGTAGTCCTCTTCTTTAATTATCCTCCTCACTCCAATTTAGTATTTATTTTAATAAAATTTTAAATGAACATTTACATTTCAGGTTTAAGTTATGGCGTTAATGACGCTGACTTAACAAATTTATTCGCAGAGTTTGGAGAAGTTTCTTCGGCTAAAGTTATTTTTGACAGGGAAACGGGCAGATCCAGAGGATTCGCATTCGTGGAAATGACGAATGACGCAGAAGGACAAAAGGCTATTGACGAATTGAATGGGGTTGAATACGACCGGAAGGTTATTTCGGTAAGCGTTGCGCGCCCACGTGCCGAGAAGCCTGCTTATGGCGGCGGTAACCGTGGCGGCGGCTATAACAATTCCAGAAGATATTAATATTCGGGTGAGGCTGTTCAAAAAGCGGTAGGAGAGAAGATTCGCCTCTGTCGTTGGCGGCAGTAAGGAGGAGTGGAAAATCCGAGCCTTTTCGAACAGCCTCATTGATAAGTTGTTCCCGTTTCACGATTCAACGGGGCACTCTCCGGCCGACGGGGAAAAATAAGAATCGTTTTACATTTAAGTCCTGCTAATTCTGGCTCTTCTATGCAATATCAGGGGTTTCCGGTCCTGTACTTTTCATTCTGAAAATAGATTTATTAGACTTTCTTGTAATATCGTACTCTATCAGGAAACAGAGTAAAGTTTAATAAGTATAATCATACGCCGTATCGATTATGGAACCGCTTTAGCCATCAGTATGGATGGCGATGTGCATGTCGGTTTTATTCTTTCAGGTGCGGCAAAAATAACATTTATGACATTTAAAGAATTAAATATAATGGAGCCTGTTTTAAGGGCTATTAAGGAAAAAGGATATACGATGCCCACTCCGATTCAGGAACAGGCGATTCCCGCCGCATTGGCGAAAAGGGATGTGTTGGGGTGTGCGCAAACCGGGACGGGGAAGACCGCTTCGTTTGCGATACCTATTATCCAGCACTTGCAGATGGACAGGGAACTTGACGGACGTAAGGGTATCAGGGCTTTGATTTTGACACCTACCCGTGAGCTTGCCTTGCAGATTAGCGAATGTATCGACGATTATGCAAAATATACCCGTATCCGCCACGGGGTTGTTTTCGGCGGGGTGAATCAGCGTCCGCAGGTGGATATGCTGCGCAAGGGGATTGATATATTGGTGGCTACTCCGGGACGTTTGTTCGACTTGATGGACCAAGGGTATGTGTGCCTGGACGGCGTAAGGCATTTTGTCCTTGACGAGGCGGACCGCATGCTCGACATGGGATTTATCCATGACATAAAACGGATTTTACCGAAGTTGCCTAAGGAAAAGCAGACTTTGTTTTTCTCTGCTACCATGCCCGGCACGGTTGTTGCCTTGACGGATTCTTTGTTGAAGAGGCCGGTGAAGATTAGCATAACTCCCGAATCGCCTGCCGTGGATGCAATCAAGCAGGTGGTTTATTACGTTGAAAAGAAAGAGAAAAGCCATTTGCTGGTTTCTATCCTGCAGAAATCGGAAGGTCAGTCTGTCCTTGTGTTTTCACGTACGAAGCATGGAGCTGATAGAATCGTGAAGGTGCTGGGAAAAGCGGGGATAGGGGGCCAGGCTATCCATGGGAACAAGAGCCAGGCGGCGAGGCAGTCGGCATTGGGTAATTTCAAGTCGGGGAAGACGCAAGTGATGGTGGCTACCGATATTGCTTCCAGGGGGATTGATATCAATGAATTGCCGTTGGTTATCAACTATGACTTGCCCGATGTACCGGAGACTTATGTGCATCGTATCGGGCGTACCGGAAGGGCGGGAAATACGGGGACTGCGCTGACTTTCTGCTCGCAGGAAGAGCGCCAACTGGTTCATGATATCCAGAAACTGACCGGTAAGAAATTGAATAGAGGGGTTCTGTAGGACGGAGCTCTTTTGAATCATTCATTTATAAACGAGTATGAATTAAATATAGATTATATGGCAAAATCCATGACTGTTGGCAAACGTGAAAATGAGAAGAAGAGGCTCGCTAAACGAGAGGAGAAATTAAAGAAGAAGGAAAGCAGGAAAATGTCGGGTAAGGCAAATCGTTTTGAGGATATGATTGCTTACGTGGACGAGAACGGGATGATTACTTCAACCCCGCCTGCGGAGAATATCAAGAAGGAGGAGATTAATCTTGACGAGATTGCTATCGCGACGCCTAAGAAGAAGGAGGAGGAAGCGGTCGTTTTGAGAGGACGGGTGGAATTTTTTAATGAGGCCAGGGGATTTGGATTTATTAAGGAGCTTTCCGGAGTGGAGAAGTATTTTTTTCATGTGAACAATATCATTGGTAGTATTGCTGAGAATAGTATAGTGACATTTGACCTTGAACGCGGTGTGAAAGGGATGAATGCCGTCAATATCTGTTTGGAGAATGGACCTGAAGTGAAAGAGCCCGTCCGGGACGGGCTCGTATAGGTAAAGATATAGTTTTCCGTTCTTTTTTTTAGTTGGAGGCTGACCGGTAAACAGGTGGATGTACGGTTTTCTTTCTTCTCGAATGTGAGGGGAAGAACCGGGTTGCCTGTTTTCGGCTCAGCCTTTTTTGTTTTCCGTTTTATCAGCGGATGGCGCTGATACGTAGTTTATAATCGAATGTTTTTAACGGTATCTGATATTTCTTGAGTGTTTCCGGACCGCAACTGGCGTTTCCGATGCCGCGTAGGGCGGCGTCCAGATGCAATACGATGTAGGGGCGTTTGTTCAATTCCCAGGCGTGTTGTGTATTCATAAGGTCTTGGTCGGTGTAACGGAGGGCGGAGAATGAGACATTGCCTTCCGTTTGAATCTTGATTCCTCTTCCTTGGGCGTCTTTGAATTCCAGCTCTCTTACTCCTTCACGGTTTCCCATGGACTGGGGTTTCACATACGGTTCTTCCATCTGGTCTACGGTGGTGGCATATCTGCCAATCATGCATCCTTCTTTACGGTCCGGATAGTTTTCATAGGGCCCGTAGGCATAGTAATCCACATTTCCCAATGTCGAATCGAGCAGGCACACGAGTCCGCAACGGCGGAGTTTGTCGGTTTGCGGCGTGAATTGGGAATGGATGTCCAGCGTGCCGTCGGGGGTGAAGGTATATGTGATGTCGGTGTCGCACAATTTTCCTTTTCTGACAGTCTTTACAATGACATTTCCTTTTTCTTTGGAGACTGTGCACGAGCCTTGGGGAAGCAGGCCGTTTTCCGTGTTTTGGAAGCGGTCGTTTTCTATCCATCTGTGGTTGTCGTACAGGAAGCCTCCTTGCGCGCTCAGGATGTTTTTCCCTTTTATCTGCAACTGTGTCATTTGTCCTGTCTCTTCATTGAAGAGGGCTGTGATGTTGTTGTTGCTGATTTCTATCTGTTTGTCTCTGGCGGTTATCTCCAGTTTGTCTTTGCTCTTGCGGGCATGGAGCGCCGGAAGATTTTTTCTGGGCAGCAGCTCATATTGTTGTTGGGCTATGGTGTGGTAGGCGTTTGCCCATGTGCTGGGATTGCATTGCCGGACGAAGAGGTTAATCATTACTTCGTTCCCTTTCTTTTCGGCTTTTGCGATGTTGGCAGACAGTTTGAGCGTTACGGTCAGGGAGTCGCCGGGCAGTATCTTATCGAGTTGCATGCTGTCGCTTTTTACGATTTTCCCGTTTTCCACGGTTTCCCATTTGAGGTCGGAAGCGTCCAGGGCCAGGAAGTTGTAGCGGTTGATGAGCTTAACCGTTGCCTGGTTGCGTTTGCTGTCTTTTTCCAGAAGTTTGAAGTCGATGTATTGATAGACGGCTTTTACTTCTTTCAGCTTGGACGACTCTGTCCGTGTGGCGGGTATAATGCCGTTTGAGCAGAAGTTACCTTGGTGAGGGCCGGGGAAATCATATCCTGTGTGTAGCCTGTATATCCCTTTTTTGATTTCCGCCGGTTCGTAAATGGCCTGGTCTACCCAGTCCCATATCGCTCCTCCTATGGTTGAGGTGCTGTTTGTTATGCTGTTCCAGTATTCTTTCAGGTTGCCGATGGCGTTTCCCATCGCATGGGCGTATTCGCATACGAACAGGGGCTTTTCGAATTTGCTTACGTGGGTGTCCATCCATTCCATGCTGGGGTACATCTTGGAATAGAGGTCGCTGAACCGGTTTCCGCCGTATGATTTTCCGTCACGGGTTCCTTCGTAATGGATGGGGCGGCTGTCCAGTTGCCGGGCTGCTTCGTAGCATGCCTGGAAGTTGCTTCCTCCTCCGGCTTCGTTGCCCAGGCTCCAGAATATGATGCTCGGATGGTTACGGTCGCGCAAGACCATGCGGTCTATGCGGTCGACGAAGGCCGGTATCCATGAGGGCATGTCGCTGATGGATTGGTTGGCATGGTCTTCGAGGTCTGCTTCGTCCATCACATACAGCCCGTAGTAGTCGAACATGGCGTACATTTTCTCGTCATTCGGATAGTGGGATGTCCGGATGGTGTTTATGTTGTTCTGTTTCATCATTAACACGTCTTGCAGCATTGATTCGGTGGGGACTGCACGGCCGTAGACGGGATGTGTGTCATGCCGGTTCACTCCTTTGAAGAAGACCCGTTTTCCGTTGACATATACCAGCGATTCTTTGATTTCTATTTTCCGGAAGCCGTATTTGGTAGAGAAGGCCATTTCGTCTTTTCCGTCTTTTTGCTGGATGATATGCACTGTATAGAGATTGGGGGTCTCCGCTGTCCATGCAGAGAGGTTGTCCAGTTTGAAGGAGGTTTTTATCTCGGCAATGCTGTCTTGGGGCTTGTAGTATATGTTTTCCTTGTTTTCTGCAATCTTTTTCCCTTGGGGGTCTAACAGTCTGACAATGATTTCTTTTTTCCCTTGTGCCTTGTCACGGTTGTCCAATGTCATTTGCAGGGTCATTGTGCCGCTTCGGTAGCCGGATTCCGCGTCGAGCGAGGAAGTGATGTAGTGGTCGCGTATGCTGACGGAGGGGGTATTGTACAGATATACGTCCCGGAATATGCCGCTCATACGGAACATGTCCTGGCATTCCAGATAGGAACCGTCGCACCAGCGGAACACTTGCACGGCAAGGCGGTTGTTCTTTTTCCTGAGGTATTTGGTCAGGTCGAATTCCGCTACATTGTTCGAGCCTTGCGTGTAGCCGATGTATTTGCCGTTGAGGTAGATGAGCGCTGCACTGTAGATGCCTCCGAAATGAATGAACGTGCGTTGTTTGTCCCAGTTGTCCGGCAAATCGAAGAAGCGTATGTAGGAACCTACGGGGTTGATTCCGTAGTTTTTTCCGTTGTCATTGAATCCTTTGCGGGCATTGATGTAGGGAGGGGTGTTGGAATGCGGATATTCCACATTGGCGTAAATCGGACGGTCGTATCCTTGCATTTCCCAATTGGAGGGGACCGGAATGGTGGCCCATTGGGAAATGTCGTAGTCTTCTTTATAGAAATCGACCGGGCGCGAGGAAGGATTGTCGACGAATTTGAAGAACCAGTCGCCGTTTAACAGGCGGAAGGTCTTGCTGTTGTTGTTTAACCACGGTTTATGATAGAAATCCGTGTCGGCAATCATTTCTTTCTCGGAAGGGTAGGGGATGTAGGTGGCATGTCCCGTTTCTTTGTTGTCGGCGAAAAAGGTTTCGTCTTCCCAGGGGACTTTGTTCTTGGCTTGCCTGTCGTTGTTTTTTTGCGGGACTGTTTGCTCGCTTTTCCTGAACAGGAAGAGGGTTTCTTTGTCTTTTTTTATCTTTTGCTTTTCTTCCAGCCTGATTGCACCGCTCTCGTTGCAGACCAGAATCAGTTCCGGTGCATTGGTCGGAGAGAGCTGGAAGTAGTTTCCTTTTTGTGTGATGTTCCATAGTTGGGCTTCGTCGGAACCGTTGTTTTCCGTGATTTCGGGATGCCGGTTTTCTATCTTCGCACGGATGGCTTTGTTTTCATAGGGGTTTATGATGCGGAAACTTCCGGACAGGTCGTTTATATTCCACAATTGCAGGGAATCGGTCTGATTCTGCATCAGGACCAGAGACGTGTTTCCGTTTTTGAAGCCCAGCGCCTTGTCTGAATGCAGGGACGGGCAAATCCGGTATAAGGAATTTTTGCCGAACGGGCTCTGGGCTTTACTGTTTGCCGCAGTTATCATGCTTAGCAAGCATGTCAGAAAAAGATAATAGTGGAGTTTGTTTCGGATCATAAATTTCATGGTTTAATGGATTATGATTTAAGTTGTCTTTTAAAGTTCCAAATATAGTCGCTTTTAAGAAAAGTAGAATCCAAAAAACATTATTTTATTTCCAAAAATATTCCGAATGTACCGTTTATTGTCTTTTTCTTTCGTTCCGGTCTTTATATTGTGTGGGAGTCTGTCCCGTATGTTGTTTGAATACCGTGCTGAAATAGCGCGAGGTGGTGAACCCGACCTGTTCTGCTATTTCTGCAACGGACAGCCCGCCTGTCTGGATTAGGAGGATTGCTTTTTCTATTCTGATTTTATTGATGTAATCGTTCAGCCCTATCCCGGTGATTGCTTTTAGTTTGTTGTACAGCGAGGTGCGGCTCATGCCTATTTCCTGGCAGATAAAAGGCAGGCCGAGTTTGGCATTGCCGATATTTTCTATGATGATATTGTTCAGTTTGAGCAGGAAGTTCTCGTCTGTCGAATTGAAGGTTTGCACCTGGGTTTCTTGCGGCAGAAGGGGGTGGGTGAAGCGTTGTTTTATGTCTTCCCTGGCTTTTAGCTTGCTCCGTACTATTTCCAGCAGGGTGTCTATGTCGAATGGTTTTGCCAGAAAACCGTCGGCTCCCAGTTGATAGCCTATTTTCTGGCTTTGTTCTTCGCTTTTGGCTGTGAGCAGGATGACGGGGATGTGGCTGTAGTTGATATCGCTTTTCAGTTGCCTGCAAAGCTCGTAACCGTTCATGTGGGGCATCATTACGTCACTGATGATGATGTTCGGGATTTTTTTCTCCAGCAGTTCCAACGCTTCTTTTCCGTCGGACGCCGTATATACGTTTCTGAATTTGTCTTGGAGCGCTTTTTCCATGAACTCCAACAGTTCCGTACTGTCGTCTACCAGAAGGATGTCGGTTTGTCCGGTATCGAAGATTTCGGTATGGGTGGGGGAGAATGGTATGTAATCCGGCGTAGTCAGCTCATTTAAATAGGCTTTGGACTCGCAAATCGTCTGCCCGGCTTGTATGTCGGAGGGCAGTTCGAAGAAGAAGGTGGCTCCTTGTTTTTCATTATCGACAGCGCCTATGCTTCCTCCGTGAAGTTCTACTAATATCTTGGAGTATGCCAGGCCTATCCCTGTTCCGTAGTTTTCTTCGCTTCCTTGATAGAAACGTGTGAATAATTTTTGAGGGTCTACTCCTGTGAGCCCTGTCCCCTGGTCAATGACTGATATCCGTACGGTATTTCTTTCCGTAAATTCTGACGTTATACGGATGGTGTTTCCCCGTGAACTGTGTTTTACCGCATTGGTGAGCAGGTTCGTCAGGATGATGTTGCATTTTCTCTTATCGAAATTGATGTTTCCTATTTCGGGGGAGGTCTCTATTTGGATTTCAATTCCCTGGACTTCGGCTTCGCTGGTGAAGTCGTCGGCTATTTCATGAATCCATTCGTTGACGTTATGGGACTCTATTTTCAGGTTGTCTTCTCCTACTTCCATCTTCCGCAGGTCCAGAACCATATTAATCAGTTCTTTCATCCGGCTGGTCTGCCTGTATATCCTGCTCAGGTCCAGAAAGTTGCTGTCGGTGGCCTGCATTTTTTGCAATATCCGTTTTAATGGCGCGTATATCAGTGTCAGAGGGGTGCGCAATTCGTGGCTGATATTGATGAGGAAACGTACTTTTTCTTCATAAATGTCTCGTTCGCGCTCTTTCATGAGTATTTTCAGTTTGTTTTTGTGTCTGTGTATCAGGGTGGTGGCAATGATTAGGATGATGCAGGTTACGAAAAGGCTGCATGAGAGCGCGAACCACCACGTTTTCCACCAGGGCGTCAATACGTCGATGGCGGCTATTTGGACGGGGGAGCTCCATTTTCCGTCGCGCATGTTGCATGAGGCGTATAGGGCGTATTGTCCTGTGGGCAATAGGGGTAAGACCAGGGTAGGGGAATAGGATTCGATTTGCTGTTCTTCTTTTCCTGCCTTGAAGAAATACCTATATATCTTTTCTCGGAAGATATCGTTTTCCAATGAGGTTATCTGTATCTCCAGCGTTTTGCTCCTATACGGTACTTTAATCATGGGATTTTCTTTATCGATATAGACTGCTCTTCCGTCAATCTTTACGTTGGCTAGTTTGATTTCCGGCTCTTCGGATATTTTGATGTCGAAGTCTTTATCGATACACAGAAGTCCCTGGGTTCCGCCGATATAGATGTCTTGTTGCGCGGTTATCAGGTGCGGTATCTCTAAGAAGTCATTGGGGATGACTCCGTCGGATTCTCCGAACATCGTGAAGCTGTTTTCATCGATGAGATAGGCGAACAGCCGGTGGTTGTCCGTGCCGAGCCAGACTTTTCCTTTATTGTCGCAAATGGCTGCGGTGGCTTCTTTAAATAATGTGGTGGGCAAATGGGTGAATTGTTTGTCTTTTAAGGAAAGCCTGGCTAATCCGGCATTCGTCGCAATCCAGATATTTCCGGTTGAGTCCATAGAGGCGGAATTGATTTTCATTTGCTGCGGAATGCGGAAATAGGCTTCCATAAGGGTGTCTCCTTTGTTAATTTTGTATATGCTGTGCTGGTTATGTACGAGTACATAGTCTCTGGTTGCGACGATGGGAGAGAAAAAGCTGGTGTTGTGCGGTTCCGGAATCATAATCTGTTCCGTGCTTTTGGAATAGGGCTTGTACCTGTACAGGTTTGTTCCCAGCAGCAACAGGTCTTTATTGGTTTCGTTGAACAGATTGACTATTTTGCCTGTGTAGAGTATTTCGTTGTTGACTCCTTTTTCTTTGATGGCGTAGGGGGAGATGCGGCCGTTCTTTTTATTGAACAGGAACAGTCCTTTTGAATAAAGGGATAATAGAAGTTCCGAGTCGGAATAGGAGGCGATGGAGGCTATTTTCATGTTCCGCGTTTGCGGGTAATAGGTGAATTCTTGTTTTTCTGTGTCGAATGAGTTCAATCCTCCTCCGTCTGTTCCGATCCATATCACGGATTTTTCCCTGGGTGTTTGGTACAGGCATAGTACGGTGGGGTTGCTCAACCCGTACCGGTTGTTCGTATCGGTATATGTCCTGATGGAACCTTGCCGTATATTGATGGCTCCGTTGCGTATGCTTCCCGCCCATATATTGTTGTCGCTGTCATTGTACAGGCATTGTATGGAGTTGGTCGGCAACGAATGATTGTTGCCCGGTATATGCGACAAGACCTGGATGTTCCCGTTTTCCGGATTTAGGATGTTGATGCCTCCTCCGTCTGTCCCAATCCAGATTAACGAGTCTTTTTCCGTCATGCTTAAAACGATGTCGTTGCTCAACCGGGAGTTTTGCGTATTGTAGCGCGCTATCTCTTTTCCTGTGTTATCGAAGCATAGTATTCCCTGGTTGTAACCTGCAATCCATATTCTTTTTCCGGTGTCGATGAAAATGCAGGAGATTTCTTTGGGACAATCGAAAAGCGAACGGGAGGTTTCTTTGCTGGCCGTGTCCAGGATGAAAAAGCCTTCTTTATTGTTGCTGCATATCAGTCTTTCTCCGTCAATCTGTTGCAACTGGTCTATGACGAAGCGTCTGGAGGTTTTAAGGGTCTTGAATGTTTCTATCTTCCGGCTTTCGTATCGGAATCTGTAAATTTTATTTTCTCCTCCGATGAAGAATCCGTCTTCCGTCATGCATATGCTGTATGTCGCTATGCTTTTTCCCGACTCATTTTTTATGTCGGTAAAAGCGTCTTTATCCTGGTCATATAATACCAGGGCGGAACCGGTTAGTGCCCAGAGATTTTTTTCTTTATCACAGATTATCTGATAGACCGTGTTGTCCGGCGCATTCGGATTGTTATACAGTTCGTAATGTTTCAGCTCGTTTCCGTCGAACCGGTATATGCCTTTGGGAGTTCCGAACCAGATGTTGTTACGTTCTTTATAGATGCATCGTACATTTGAAGGCAGTCCTTCTTTTTGCGAAATTTGCTTATATGCATATTGTTCTGCATAGAGGAATCCGGAATATATGGTGAATAATATAAGGATGGATAACGGTCTGAAAAAGGTGGAATTCCTCATGATATATTGTTCTATTTTAACGTTAATTTCGTTTCAAAAATAAATATTCCATCGAAGATGAAAAAATAAATAAGGTAATTTTTATATTTCGATGTCCAAAAAAGTGCTTGGCATGTCCAAATTTTACCACTTTTCTTGTCTGTGATTATTTTTAGACTCTAAAAGTTCATTTTTGCTCTTTTCCTTATTCTTTAAACCGTAGCTTTGGAGACGGAATAGAAATGTTATTTTAAATTTAATTCATGAAAAAAAGTATGGTAAGGAAGAAGTTTATATCCCTTCTTTTAATACCTCTACTTAGTCTGCTGACGGTAGTTAATGCTTTTGCTCAGCAAGTAGTGGTAACCGGTCAGGTAACCGATAACTCAAATTTCGGGATGCCGGGTGTAAATGTTCAAGTTAAAGGTACTACAACTGGAGTTATTACTGACATTGACGGTAATTATTCTATTACTGTGCCTAGTTCTAAATCTGTTTTGGTTTTTTCTTTTGTCGGTTATTCAACCCAGGAAATCCAAGTTAAGAATCAGACGAAAATCAATGTTTTATTGAAAGAGGATACGCAGGCTTTGGATGAGGTGGTCGTTGTCGGTATGGGTACGCAGAAACGCAGTACGATTACTGCTGCTGTGGCAACGGTGGACCAGGAGGCTATTGTGAATCGTCCGGTTACTGATGTGACGAGCGCGTTGCAAGGAAATGTGGCGGGTTTGAATTTTGCTTCCGACGGAACGGAAAGCGGTACCGGAGGTGAGTTGGGCGGAGAGATTAAATTCAATATCCGCGGTATCGGTTCTATCAACGGCGGCGAGCCTTACGTATTGGTGGACGGTGTGGAACAAAGCATGCAGAATGTGAACCCTGCCGATATTGAAAGTATTTCTGTCTTGAAAGATGCTTCTGCAGCGGCCGTGTACGGAGCCCGTGCGGCTTATGGCGTGGTGCTGGTGACTACGAAGAGCGGAAAACAGGATAAGGCCCGCGTGACTTACCGCGGTTCTGTCGGTTTAAGCGCTCCTATCAATATGCCCCGCATGATGAATTCTTTGGAATATGCCAATTATAAGAATGCATATCAGTCTGCTATCGGGGAGAAGGCTCTTTTCTCACAGGAAACGATTGATTTGATGTATCAGTTCATGCAGAATCCGTACAGTGAGAACTTGCCGGGAGTATTACCCAATACCGAGAATACGGGCTGGCGTACGGGTGAGGCGATGTATGCCAATACGGATTGGTTTGATTATTATTATAAGAATAGCTCGTTGCGGCATTCTCATAATCTGAGTATTTCGGGAGGGTCTGAAAAGATTACGTATTATATAGGTTTGGGTTATACGTATCAAGGCGGTTTGCTTGAACGGATGGAGGATTCTTTGGATAAGTATAATGTAAACACGAAACTTCAAATGAAGACTAACGACTGGCTGAAATTCAATTTCAATAATAACCTGACTTTGAATTTAATATCCAGGCCGTTGCCGAACATGTCTATCCTTTATCATAATATTGCCCGTTCTGCTCCTAATGCCGCCGTGCGCGTGCCTGTTGCCGGACAGTATGATATTCCGGACTGGAATGAATCTTTATATTTGAGTAATGTGAATTACAACCAGAACCGAATTTCGGATGCTATGACGATGTCTGCTACGATAACCCCTTTGAAAGGGTGGGATATTATCGGCGAAATGAAAGTGCGTTTTGATGTGGAGAACGATGAGTTCTTGCAGAGACAACCGCGTACGACACGCCCTGACGGGACGATTGATGATGTGAAGTCTCCCAGGCAGGGATATTCTTATCCGGGAATTGATTATCTGAATTCCCAATGGGGTTCGATGACCCGTGGAAATGACTTCAATTATTATTTGTCTCCTGCGATTAATACGTCTTATACCAACCAGTGGGGAGACCATTTCTTTAAAGGTATGGCGGGATACCAGATGGAAGTGCAGAATAATTCCAGTATGTATGCTTATAAGGACGGCATAATGAGTGACGATACGTATTCGTTCGATAACGCCAACGGAAAGGTATATAACGGGGAAGCCCGCGAACATTGGGCTACGATGGGATTTTATACCCGTTTGAACTGGAACTACCAGAATATTTATTTTTTGGAGTTCAGCGGACGTTATGACGGTTCTTCCCGTTTTGCTCCGGGCAACCGTTGGGGGCTTTTTCCTTCTTTCTCTGCCGGATATGACATTGCACGTACGGATTATTTCCAGAAATTGAAATTGCCGGTTTCCCAATTGAAGGTGCGTATTTCTTACGGTCGCCTGGGTAACCAGAATGGGGCGGGCTTATACGATTACTTGAGTTTTATGACTTTGAAACCGGAATATTCTTCCGCATGGTTGCTTCCGGGGATGAATTCCACTACTCCTTCCAGGGGAACGGTGGCTCTGACGCCGGCTATGGTTAGCCCTGATATTACTTGGGAAAAGGTGGATAATGCGAACTTGGGTATAGACTTGTCCATGTTTGACGACCGTCTGACGGTGACTGCCGATATTTATCAACGTGTGACACGGGATATGATTGGTCCGGCTGAGGCAATCCCGGAAATGGGAGGTATCGCGGTAGACCAGCGTGCTAAAGTAAATAATGCCACTTTGCGCAACCGTGGTTGGGAATTGTCCGTAAACTGGCACGACCAGTTGAAAAACGGATTCAGTTACGGGGTTGGTTTCAATATCTTTGACTACAAGGCTGTCGTTACCAAATACAACAACCCGGAGGGATTGATTTATAATAACCATACGGGTCTGGAACGCAATAAGGGGTATTATGAAGGTATGGACTTGGGAGAAATCTGGGGGTATCAGGCCGATGATTTGTTCCTGACGAACCAGGAAGTGGACGCTTACCTGCAGAATGTGGACATGTCTTTCTTTAAACCTAACGACAGTTGGCAACGCGGTGATTTGAAGTATATAGATTCGAACGGCGACGGCAAGATTGATCCGGGAAGCGGAACGTTGTCCGATCACGGTGACTTGAAGATTATAGGGAATACTACTCCCCGCTATTCGTTCGGTTTGAATTTGAATGCAGGGTATAAAGGGTTTGAAGTCTCTGCTTTGTTCCAGGGGGTAATGAAACGCGATTACCCGATGTCGGCAAGTACTTATTTGTTCAGCGGCAATTCCAACTTCTTCAAGGACCATCTGGACTACTGGAACGTGGATAATCCGGGAGGGTGGTTGCCGCGCCTGACCAGGTCCGGCTCACAGGATTATAATGCCAACGTGGGTTACAACACTACCCGCTATTTGCTGAATGCCGCTTATATGCGTTTGAAGAACTTGATGGTTTCATATACCTTTAACAAGAAAATCACCAAAAAGCTCGGTCTGGAGAATTTGAAGGTTTATTTTACTTGCGATAATTTGTTTACCATCGATAATTTGCCCGGTGTTTTCGACCCTGAAACGCTTAATCAGGTTAATACATGGGCCGGCGGCAGTAACGAGACTGCTCCGGGATTGACTTCTCCGATGAATGAGAACGGTAACGGAAAGGTGTACCCGCTGAATAGGAACTTTGTGTTTGGTGTAGATTTTACTTTTTAAATAATTAATATCCATGAAAAGAAAATATATAATGGCTATTGCTGCCGCTTCGATAGTTGCGCTTTCGGGCTGTTCTGATTTTTTGGACAGGGAGCCTTTGACACAGCCGGAGGCTACTACTTTTTTATCAGGTGCGACTCAGGTGGAGAATTATATTAACGGGCTTTATATTTCCCTGCCGTCGTTTAACCAATGGGGGATGGGAACCAGAGGTGAAGAGAAAAACAGTGACAATATTGTCGCAGAAGAATATGATGTCCGTTTAAGCGGTCAGAACAACCAGTTTAGCGGGACCTCGGATTGGCAAACCGGTTATCAGAATTTGCGTGAGGTGAACTATTTTTTCCATTACTACGGAATTCCGGAATCGCTGGAAACGGAGGATGTGCTTTCATTGAAAGGGGAGGCTTACTTCTTGCGCGCTTACTGGCATTTCTATTTGTTGAAGAAATTCGGTTCCATACCTGTGATGGATGATTTCTGGGACGGAAACGCCACGGTGGCGGGATTGCAGATTCCGGCGAAGACGCGCGGAGAGGTGGCTAAATTTATTCTGGAGGATTTGAACACTGCAAAGGGGCTGTTGCATCCGCGCAGCAAATATGCCGGTCTTCGTATCAATCGGGAAGCTGCAATGACGTTGGCTATGAATGTGGCTCTTTTTGAGGGTTCATGGGAAAAGTATCATGCAGGAACGGATTTTGCGGCGAAGGATGCCAACGGAAACAATGTTGACGAATCTGCCTACTTTTTCGGTGAGGTCCTGAAATGGGGAGATGAGTTGTTCCAGTCCGGCATTGGCCTGTACACGGGCGGAAATGATGCGGAGGAACCGGGAAGTTCGTATGCGGCTCTGTTTAACAACACTGATTTGTCGAATATGGATGAGGTTTTGTTGTGGAGGAAGTATTCGGATGCCGACGGGGTTTCCCATTCCGTGAACGGCAACCTGAAAGCCGGGGTCGTAGATACGGAGGGTGCGGCCGGCGTAACCCAGGAGTTGGTTAATAACTATTTGTATGAAGACGGGAATTTCATTAATCCTGCGGATGATGACTTTAAGGATTTCAAAAAAATGTTTGAAGGACGTGATCCCCGTTTGTTGCAGACTATCATGCATCAGGGGGCTAAATGGGCTTCTGTGGCGAACAACAATACGAAACCGATGAATCTGGAAGTATATTCGGACGAGACGAAGGACCGCATCAGTGCGCCCAAACTGGCCGGGGAAGGCAATACCCGTTCATTGACCGGCTATCATATACGTTTGGGAATCGATACGACTTATGTCAGTGGAAATGGCGAGACTGCATTGCCTATCATCCGTTATGCCGAGGCTTTGTTGGCGTATGCCGAAGCGGCAGAGGAGTTAGGTTCTTGCTCTTCGGATGTGATGGACAAGACAATCGGTGAATTGCGCAGGCGTGCGGGAGTTCATTTTGATAAGTCTGTGTCATTCGCGACTGATCCTAATTTTACCGCTTTCGGTTATACACTGACGCCCAACATGCAGGAGATTCGTCGTGAACGTCGTTCTGAATTGGCTTTGCAGGGTTTCCGCCTGGACGACTTGATGCGTTGGAGAGGACATATGTTAATTGTGAATAAGCGTGGTAAGGGGGCGTATATCGGTTATGACAAGGAGGAAGGTTCTACCTTGTATAATGCCTACAGCCCGTCTGACCAGCAGATTATCCGTGAACGATTGACCTTGGACGAGGAAGGATGGGCCGACCCGATGGCAGGGCTTTTGCCGGGCGGATATCAATTTCAGGCAAACAGGGATTATTTGTTGCCGATTTCTCCGTCGGAACTTGAGTTGAACAAGACCCTGAAACAGAATCCTAATTGGTAATAGGAAGAACATGATTAAAAATGGAAACTGATATGAAGAATATTATATATAAATGGTTGCCGGCCTGTCTTTTGGTATTGTCTCTGGCCGGTTGTAAGGAAGATACGATAACGCTTTCTATTGGTGCGGAACAGAAATTGACGACGGAAATCAGTACGTCGAGTGCGGTTTTTGGCGAAAAGGTGGTTTTTACCGTGAAGCTTGACGGAATGGACAATACGACGCAAACCATGCAGGAGGATATCGATGTTACTTTGACTTTCTCCGGTACGGTCGGTGAAGGGGATGAAAAGAAGAATGTGGCGGCTTCGGACGTGTTTGTCGATTTTACGGATAAAATCCATTTGCATAAGGGAGACCAGCAGGGGTTTGTGGAATTTACGGTGAAGGACGGGATGGCCGACTACCCTGTGGATATCACGTTGAAGGCTTATGCCAGAGGATACCAGATTAGCCCGGCGGAACGTACTTTGGTGGTTTCCGACAAGCATTATACGGTGATGTCTTTGAAAAACAACTCGGATTTTTCTGTAAGGGAAGGCAGTTCTTTTATTTTGGTTGCGACTGTCGGCAGCCTGGCGAAGGAGGATGTCGTCATCAATATTACTCCCGACGAAACGGGGGCGTTTGAGGATTTGCCCGAATCGATGGTTGTGAAAGCCGGTTTCCGCACGGCGGAATCGGACCCTGTCAAGATAAAGCGCCAAGAGGGGAATAATATTTATGATTCCGCTAAATTGCGGTTTAGCGGAAGCTCGGAGGTGCATCCGGTATATGAGGAGGAAATGACGATTACGATTGTCGACCTGGACGGGGATTTGGGTGAGCCGTTTGAAGATGAACGTTATGTATATATCGACCCGGATCAGATTTTTTATTCGGAAGACAGTGAGGCGGAAGTTATGGTTTGGGATATGACTAAGAAAACTGACGGTTTGTTGATGAAGTTGAATGATCCGCATCCGAATGAAGAATTGGCCGCTAAGGGCTGGAAGTTCTTGAATTCTCTGGAGTTCCACCCGATTAAGTCTTTGACGGCAGGAGACGGGGAACCTAACGAATGGGACAACCGCGTGCCTCGTTACATGGCAATGCAGGCTGTGGAGAATACGCAGGTTTATCAGGCGATGAACAATGAGAAGTATTCCAATATGACGGAAGAGGGATATCTGATGATGTGGAGTGCGTACGACCCTGGATTACAGATTACGGAAGCGGGTTCCGGTACGCGGGATTATGGAGTTGCCGGATTCTATGCGAATAAATTTAAAGGCGGAAATGCCGTGAATGATACGTGGGAGTCTTCCAATGTCCGTATTTTGCCGGGTACACGCATAGAGATAAGAATGCGTTTGAGGGGAGAAAAGCGTACTTTCAATGCTGCTTTGTGGACTCAGGGCAACCGGGATGCCGGTGATAATGCGGTGCAATGGTCTGCTTACGGCGAATGTGATATTTTGGAAAATCCGGCAAGCGGCAATAGTGACAATGCGGCATGGCAGACTTTCCACTGGGCCGACAATCCCGACCAGGAAACGCAACAGGACAATCATAATCCTAACAACGGAGGCAAGCAGCTTGCCAACATGGATGAGTTTAATATTTACTGGCTTGAATGGAGGGACAATGAGGAAATCGCTATGGGTATCAATGGCTCCGAACAAGTGACGATTCGCTTTTCCGACTATCCGAACAAGTATAACCATTGGCCGTTTTCCGATACGTTTAATTCCGAAGGCATGCATTTGTTGCTCACGTTCGGTTGCGGAAGTGATTGGGCTTTAGGAAGCAAGGGCTTGTCGGAAGAGGAGATGAAGGCTGAAATTGATAAGACGTTGAAGAATATCCCTTATGCAGGCAGCAAGACGAACAGCAATACTCCGCGCATGGAAATTGACTGGATACGTTTCTATAAAACGGATAATTATCTGTATAAAGGAAACGGCGTTGTGACATGGAAGAATTATCCGATGTATTAACTCTTTTTCAATAGGGATACGATTTATATGGAAAACATGAATCCCGGAACATTTTCTGTCGTTTATGCTTCGGGATTTATGTAATGAAAGGTATTCCTGAAAAAATATGCTGGAATAAAATGTTTGATAATGAGAGTTCTATCAATAATTAGCTGTTGAATAATGAATAAAAAAAGACTCTTGAGATATTTGATATTTTCTGTTTCCGTCCTGGTATTGTCTTCGTGCAAAACCGGTGTGAAGGAGAAAGCGGATATCGTGCCTCTCCCTGCAGACCTTGTACAGGGAAGTGGATATTTTACGTTTACTTCTAACACGACTGTGGCAGTGGAGGATGAAGAACAGGCTACGGTGGCGGCTTATCTGGCGGGGCTTTTTACGAATTCGGCGGGATTTACGCCGCATGTGAAAGTCGGAACGTCAAAAGGGGACTTGCGTTTCTTGAAGGATACCGCTTTACAGAGCGGGGCTTATGATTTGCATGTTTCCACGGATGGCATAGAGGTGAAGGCTTCTGACAATAAGGGGTTCTTTTATGCTGTCCAGACGCTTCGCCTGGCTCTGCCGGCCGCCATAGACAATCCTTCGGTAACGGATGCGGATTGGAGTGTTCCCGCTATGTCCGTGACGGATAGACCGCGCTTTGAATATCGGGGGCTGATGCTTGATGTGGCCCGTTATTTTATGCCTTCGACGGAAGTCATGCGTATCATAGATTGCATGGCTATGTTGAAGTTGAACACTTTGCATCTTCATCTGTCGGACGATACGGGTTGGCGTTTGGAGATTAAGCGTTATCCCCGTTTGACGGAGATAGGAGCGTGGAGAGTGGACAGGGGCGACCTTCCTTTTTATGAACGTCGGAATGCCCTCCCCGGCGAGACTGCTTCTGTCGGCGGATTTTATACGCAGGAGGAAATGAGGAAGATTATTTCCTATGCGGCTGAAAGGCAGATAGAGATTATTCCGGAGATTGACATGCCGGCGCATTCCAATGCTGCTCTGGCGGCTTATCCTGAGTTGGCGTGTCCGGTGGTGAAGGTTCCCGTGACTGTTTTGCCCGGATTGGGCGGACGGAATACGGAGATTATTTATTGTGCCGGAAACGATAAGGTCTTTGAGTTTTTACAGGGAGTGGTTGATGAGGTGACGGAATTGTTTCCTTCGCAATATATACATTTGGGAGGTGATGAGGCTGTGAAGACATATTGGGAAAAATGTCCTTTGTGCCGGGAACGCATGAGAACGGAACATCTGGATGATACGGAGGATTTGCAGGGATATTTTATGGGGCGCGTAGCGGAGTATGTCAGAGGTAAAGGAAAGAAGGTGATGGGTTGGGATGAACTGACAAATAGCACAATTCCTGAGGACGCGGTGGTTTTCGGTTGGCGGGGATTCGGCAATGCGGCTCTTAAAGCTGTCGAGGCGGGACATCGTTTTGTCATGACTCCGGCGAGGGTCATGTACCTGATTCGTTACCAGGGGCCGCAATGGTTTGAACCTTTGACTTATTTTGGCAATATTACCTTGAAGGATGTTTATGATTATGAACCGGTGCAGGAGGGGTGGAAACCGGAATACGAATCCCGCCTGATGGGAGTGCAGGCTTCCATGTGGACGGAATTCTGCAATAGGCCGGAAGATGTGACTTATCAGATTTTTCCCCGTTTAGCGGCTTTGGCGGAGACTGCTTGGTCGCCTAAGGGGAGGAAGGACTGGAATTCGTTCTTGAAGAGACTGGATAAGTATCTTGCCCATCTTGATGCCAAAGGTGTCGTTTATGCGGAATCGATGTATAATGTGCAGCATAAGGTGGTCCCGCAAAAGGGACAGTTGATTGTCAAACTGGAATGTATTCGTCCGGATGTGGAGATTCGCTATACGCTCGACGGCAGCGAACCGGGACCGGATTCTCCTTTGTACCGGGACTCGTTGTCGGTCGATACGGCACAGACTTTAATGTGCGCCGCTTTTTCCGGTCATGAACGGAAAGGGAAGGTCTTACGGCTTCCTCTGATTCGTAATAAGGCGACGGGAAAACCTGTATTGGGGGGCAACGCGAACGGACGGTTATTGACGAACGGTGTCCGCGGAAGTTTGAGGCAGTCTGATTTTGAATGGTGCACATGGGATAAATTGGATAGGGCTTCTTTTACGATAGATTTGCTGGATGTTGAGGATATTTCGAAAGTGAGTGTAGGATGCCTTACTAATTATGGAATGGCTGTGCATAAACCGCGGTCTTTGGCGGTGGAACTGTCGGAAGACAACCTGCATTTCGTAAAAGCGGGTGAGATGGCTTTTACACCGGATGAGATTTTTCGCGAAGGTAACTTTATAGAAGATGTGTCCTTCGAAATAGGGAATAAAAAGGCTCGTTATATACGTATTACGGCTATCGGGGCGGGTAAGTGCCCTCCTTCTCATTTCATGCGTCCGGGACAGGACGCCCGTTATTATCTGGATGAAGTGATGGTGGAATGAATCGTAATTTAGCAGTATGAGTAATGAGCAAAATAATCTTATAAACTTTATAGAACCATGAAAAAGTTTTGTTATTTGATAAGCGTCGGACTATTAGGGACGCTGGTCTCTTGCGGAGAAGACGAGATTGTAAATATTAATACCGGAGGGAATATAACGGAGGAGCTGGCCGATTATACGGTGAAGGCACGCATTGTCCAGACGGCTTCGGTGAGTGGGGAAGACAATATGTATGTCTGGAATTCACAGGATGCTTTTACACTGTGGAACCGGAATACCGGAAAGGGATATGGCTTTACCGTATTGTCTTCTGACGGCGGCGCCTCGGCTACGGAAGCCGAATTTACCGGCAAGGCCGCATTATTGAACGACCCTCAGTTGCTGGCTGTGTTTCCTCAAAGGGAGGCTGTCGTTTTCAGTGATTTGTCGACCTGTCTTATTGACGATACGACGAGCGTGCAGGATTTCAGAAAGAATTTATATATGGTAGCTGCGGGGAAGGTTACGGACGGTGTTTTGCCGGAATTGGAATTTTCTCCTTTGACGGCATTGTTGCAGTTTGATTTGAAGAATATATCGGATAAAACGCTGCAAGTCCAATATGTTACTTTGGAATCCAAGGAGTCCGTATTTCCGGAAAAACTGACTATCGGTAATGACGGTTCTATCCGGAGTTTGTCCGGCACGCGGAAGGGTGTGACGCTGGATGTGAATCATCTGAATCTGGAATCCGGTGAGGAAGAGACTGTTTATCTGAATATGCTGCCTACTACTACCGGGGAAGAAAATTTGCTGCAGTCGAGTTCGGAATTGTCGATTAAGGTAACGGTTCTGAATGACGGGGTCAGCCAGGTGAATGAGGTGTGGAACGGTACGGTGAGGGAACTGCCGCTTGTTGCCGGCACAATGGATGAGACGGCTTGCCAGTTCGTGTCCGGACACCGTTATCCGATGACGGTGAATGTGGATAAGCTCCAGATTCCGGAAGAAGGGTATCTTGTAGATTCGGAAGGTGACGTACATATTTACAATGAAACGGGACTGGCGAACTGGGCTGTGAAAGCCGCTGATTTCGGCGATGCTACCGTTACTCTTGAAAAGGATTACATCGAGGGCTTGACGCTTACTCTTTCCGGCGCATGGACTGCCGTTTCGGAATTCTCTGGTGTCTTTGAAGGGAATGGCGTGACGATTAAGGGAGCTACTCTTCTGTCTACAGACGATAATATCGGCTTTATCGGAGTGAATAAAGGTACGATTAAAGATTTGATTTTCGCAGATATGACATTGAATGTGGATGTGGCCGGTACTTCCAGCGGAGTGTTGGCGGCAAGGAATGAAGGCGAGATTATCAATTGCGCAGTGGGCGGAGCGACGAATATTAAAGTGACGGGTGCAGGCGGTAACATCGGCGCACTGGTCGGATACAACGAGGGCAAGCTTATCGGTTCGTCCGTTGGAACGGAAGTTTCGCTGACTTATAGCGGGAATAATGCTGAGGCCAATATCGGTGGATTAGTCGGTTGGAATCATGGCGGTGATGTGACGGGATGCCACGCTTCGGCTACATTGAACCTGGAAAAAGGAGCTAATGCCGGAGGGCTGGCAGGTTCTGCCTGGTCTGCAGGAAAAGAAGGGACTATCGGGGCTTCTTATGCCGCTGGCAGGATTACTGTCGCATCCGGTCTGAATACGTGGGCCGTCGGAGGACTGGCCGGTAACGGAGGTACTACGGAGAGTGGGGCGAAAGTGAATATCATAGGTTGCTACTCTACTACCGAGCTTCCGGCAGATGCCGCTACCGGAAATAAGAAGAAAGGCGGTCTGGTTGGAAAAGCTGTGATAAAACAACAGGGGGCAAGTATAGTGACTCTTGCCTTTAAAGAGTGTTATTATATGAATGAGGTTGATAAGCCTGTCAATGCCGGAGAGGTGGAAGGTGCGGAAAAATTGGAGACTGCTGCGGATATTCTGCCTTATCTTCCGGGAATCAATCGGTCAATAACCGGTTCGGGCTTTAAGTATGTGGAAAATACCGCATCCGATAAAGAGAAGGAACCGTTGGTGTTGGAACCGGCGGACGAAGGTGTTGAAGGACCGGGATTTGGCGATGGAGGTGAAATTTAATTAGTTACCGAAAAAACACATTATGACTATGAATAAATATTATTCTTTATTGGGGTTCGGGCTGCTGACTGCAGCCACCCTGATTTCTTGTCAGGAAGATATAATTGAAAGCGGGGAGAACGCTTCGCAACAAGAGGCGCATGCTTATACGGCATGGGCTAGGATACAGGATTACCGGACGGAGGGTAAGGAAACAGACACACGCGCTAATGTGCAGGATGACGGTAAGACTTTTATCTGGAATAAAGCGGATGAAATAACGGTTTGGAACGGTGAGACCGGTAACGTATTCACTATTTCGAAAGATTATGACGAGAGTTTCCCTTCTGCCGAAATACCGTTCTATTCCGATGACGCCGATTTGGAAGACGGCATGTCTGTATGGGGGATATATCCCAGTAAGGAGGGAGAAGGAAAAGAGGGTATGTTTTCTTTTGAGCTGAGTGGCATGTCGGAACAAAAACCGGATTTTAAACCTCATTTGCAGGAAACGATGTATATGGTTGCGCAAGGAACTGTGGCGGGTAATGAAATACAGGGATTGAGTTTCCGGCATTTGACTTCTCTTTTCCAGTTTAATATTTCCAATGTGAGGCCTAAGCAGATAATTGTGAAGAATGTGACGGTAGAAAGCTCCAAACCGGTTTTTTCCGAGAAGTTGAATCTTGTGGACGGGACGACGCCGGAGTATTCGGCACAGTTGGATAAGCTGGTCTTGAATTTTGGAGATGGGGGGATTCTCGCAAGTGATGAATCATTGAGCGGTTATATGAGTTTTTTCCCCACTATTACAATGTCGGAAAACGATGAGCTGACTTTTACCGTCAATTATGTGGAAGAGGGGACTGAGAAGGTGCAGGTGAAAACCGGAACTGTCGGTGAGTTGTATGCAGGACTGCCCCTGGCCGTATCGGATGGTTTCCAGTATGTGGCGGGCAAGCGTTATGTCGTAAATATGGATGTTGTGCTTAATGAGGATGAAAGGGGATATGTGGATAACGGAGATAAAAATTATACGGTATATTCTGCGGAAGGATTGAGCAACCTGTTGAGGTATGAGGCCGATTATATTACGGACGAAAATACGGTCATCACTTTGGACGGAGAGGGAGACTTTGATATGCGTGGTGCGGACTGGACTCCGATTGCGGAATTCAGAGGGACGTTCGATGGAAACGGACAGACCATTTCTAATTTCAAGATTGCCAGTGAAGGCAGCGGCGGATTCATTACGCTCAACAGCGGGCTTGTCGAAAACCTGACTCTTGCCAATGTGGAGTTTGAAACTAATTCTGTAATGGACGGGGCCGATTCTAATCCTAACGGATTGCTTGTGGCGAAGAATGAAGGAACGGTTTCCAAGTGTGTCGTTGACGGCGGCGCGATAAGTATCAGCTTTACGGGTAATTTGGGCGCTTTGGTAGGACATAATACCGGTGTTGTCGCTGATAGTAAAGTGACGGGTAATGTGAATATCTCTACCGGTGGCAATATGGGAGCGAATCCGCGTACCGGAGGCTTGATTGGTTACAATTCCGGAACGATTGAGCGTTCGTCCGTAGGAAGAGGAGTCAGCATCTATATAAATGGTGGTAGCGGCGCCAATGTCGGTGGACTTGTAGGATGGAATCAGAATGGTAAACTGACGGGATGCCATGCCGCCGCTTCCATAACGACGAATGAGAAAGCCATACTTGCCGGCGGACTAATCGGAGTGACGGCTTCGTCCAGCGCTGTGGAGATTACGGCTTGTTATTCTACAGGCAGCATCACTCTTGTCGGAACCGGGCATAGCACGATAGGAGGGTTGATAGGTAAAGGTGCTGATGAATGGAATCCTGCGGCTATTCATATTTCCGGTTGCTACACCACTACTGTTATTACCGGATATCCGCAAAATGTGGGCGGATTTATTGGAGCCCATGATTCGAACAAGGGACACGGACTGAATTGTGAAGCATGTTTCTATGTGAGCGATAAGGCTCAAACGGAATATAAAGGGGTTACCAAAGTTGACGATGTTGCCGGTATGGTTAAACATGCCTCGGAGATGAATTCTTCTATTTCGGAAACCGGGCTTGAATATACTGAAAATGGCGGCGGTGAGAATGAGCCTTTGATTCTGGAGGTGAGCGGTCCCGGATTCGGAGGGCCGGATTTTGGAGATGGCGATGAGATTTAATATGAGAAATTAAAATGAGATATACCATGAATAGATGTTATTATATAATGGGGATAGGGCTACTGAGTGTAGCCTCCCTGACTTCTTGTGAGGAAGATGTTATCGAAAAGGATACTCGATATGCGGGAAGCTTGTCCACTTATACTGTATATGCCGGTATTCAAGGGTATGGAAGTGATGAGGAAGGTTTGTCTACACGTGCCAATGTACAGGAGAACGGTAAGTCTTTTATGTGGAATACCGACGACCGGGTGACGATATGGGACGGAGCCAAAGGATATGCTTTCGCTGCGGAAGGCGATGACCTGGATGCTAACCCTTCGCGGAAGGTGACTTTTACGGGAGAGGCGTCTTTTGAGGATGAGGCGAAAGTGTGGGGAATTTATCCGGCTCAGGAGGCGGTTTCAACTCCTTTGAGTTTTACCTTGTCAAATGTCGCAACGCAACCGGAGGGCGGTAAACCGGCGTTGCAGCATACCATGTATATGTTGGCTGAGGGGGTTGTGGAAGGAAATACCGTGCAACGTTTGAATTTTAATCACCTGACCGCCCTTTTCCAGTTCGACTTGACTAACCAGAGGGAAAGTGAGGTGGTTGTGAAATCATTGTCCGTGGAGGCTGATAGTGAGATTTTCCCGACTGAATTAACTGTGGCGACCAATGACGGATTGGTGTATTCTTATGCGGGAAAGAAGAATGTACTGACTTTGAATATGCCTCAATCGGTAATAAAAACGGGAGAGTCTGCTACGGGTTATATGAATTTCTTCCCGACGGAAGGAATGATGGGGGAGACTGAATTGACTTTCTCATTGGTCATTTCTACCAATGAGGATGGAAAAGGAGAGGTGGAGGAGAATATCGTTGTCAAGAAGGCTACAATCAACGCTTTATACAGTAAGCCGGGTGCTCTTGTGCCTACGGAAGGCTATGTGGCGGGCAAACGTTATATTGTCAATTTATCGATTGCCCCGACTACGGAAGACAGCGGATATACGCAAGACGGCAATAATTATACGATTATTAAATCCGGCGGATTGAAGGCATTGCCGGTTGAGGTCTGGAGTTCTCCTGATGCTACGATTACGTTGGATACCGACATTGATATGAAAGAGGAAGGGAATTGGACGCCTGTCGCCACTCTTGCCGCCACTTTGGACGGTAACAATCATTCCATTTCCAATCTTACCATTTCATCGGAAGAGAATAGCGGCTTGGGACTGTTTGTCACCAACAATGGTACGATAAAGAATTTGTCCCTTAATAACGTGACGGCAAGTTATGGTTACCAATTGGGATTGTTTGCCGCAGACAACAAAGGGAGTATAGAAAATTGCTCGGTTAACGGAGCTGTGATTGATGTGAGCGGAGGAGATGATAAACGGGTAGGAATTCTGGTTGGCGTTAATAGCGGTGTGATTTCGGATTGCAGGGTTGAAGGCCGGGTAACGGTTGGGATAAGTTCCAAACATACCGCTGGAGGTATTGCGGGCGAGAATGCTTCGGGTACTATAAAAGGGGCGTTTGTAGGCAGTGATGTCGTTATAACCAATTCATCCGAAGGAGGTGATCTCGGCGGTATCGTGGGATGGATAAATGGAGGAATATTGGACGGTTGCTGTTCTTTAGCTACCATAAAGTGTACAGGCGCGAATGCTATTAGCCTGGGAGGTTTGATTGGTTCTGCATGGGCGTCTAATGATGCAACTATTATAGCATCTCATGCAGGAGCGAAAATTGAAAGTACCACTGCCTGGTGTACGATGGGAGGTCTGATTGGTCAAGGCGGAGGTGCTAATACCAAGAGTCTGACGAGCTGTTATTCGACGAGCATGATGAGCGGAAAGGGAGATTGGGGAGGAATAACTAAAGCGGATTCCAATTTTGAATGTAATACTTGTTATTTTATGAATTGCGATTATGCTGTTTTCAATAACGGAAGTATAGAAGGAGCAGAACACTTGACTACTGCGGACGAGTTGCATAACCGGCTTGATAATTTAAACGGTCAGTCGGACGGCATTTCGGAATATAAGTTTGAAGTCGATTCATCCGGCGGGGAGACTCCTTTAAAGATTGTGAAAAAGTAACTGTCTATTGAGAATATGAGATAGATAGTCATTATCTTGCGTGACAAGGGATGCAGCATGTGAGACGGTTGTATTCTTTGTCGCGCGTTCTTTATATCAAGTTTCCGTTTTCATATCTATTAATAATTATTATTGAAGAAACAATGAGGCATTTTTGCGTATTTTGTATAATGCTTTTGCTTGGGCTCACTGCGAATGCCCAAGAGAGTGTTCCACAGGTTATTCCTGCTTTGCAAAGCTGGAAAGCCGCGAGTGGGAAGTTGGTGCTTCCTGAGAACGGGAAGATAGTAGTAGCTCCGAAGGATACTTGTTCTTTGGGGGGGATTGCCGATATCCTGGTTCAGGATTTAAAGGAAATGTTCGGATGGCATTACCGGATAGAGACAGGAAAGCCTGAAAGGAACTCGATTTATTTGTCTTTGGAGGATACCGATAAAAAAACATTGGGGGATGAAGGGTATAAACTGAATATTCTTCGTTCCGTTGAAATCGAGGCGCCCACGGCTAAGGGGGTGTTATGGGGAACACGTACTTTGTTGCAGATGCTCTGTAATCAGCCGGAAGGGATGATGAAAGGGAAGGCGGTGGATTATCCGGCTTACACGCATCGCGGTTTTATGATTGATGTGGCACGCAAGTTCTTTACAATGGATTTTCTGCGTGATTATATCAAGATTCTTTCGTTTTATAAAATGAATGAATTGCAGGTGCATTTGAATGATAACGGATTTGTGGAGTTCTTTGGCAATGACTGGAATAAGACGTATGCGGCTTTTCGTCTGGAAAGCGAACGCTTTCCCGGTTTGACGGCGAAAGACGGCTCATATACTAAAGAAGAGTTTCGCGACTTTCAGAAGATGGCTGCGCGCTATGGCATTAATGTTATTCCGGAGATAGACGTGCCTGCCCATTCATTGGCTTTTACGCATTATAATCCTGTATTGGCTGCTGATAAGAAAGAATATGGGATGGACCATCTGGACCTTTATAAGAAGGAAGTCTACGAGTTTCTGGATTCGCTTTTTGATGAATATCTGTCGGGAGAAGAGCCGGTGTTTGTCGGTCCGGACGTACATATCGGCACTGACGAATATAATATGAAGGAGGTGGAGCAGTTCCGGTATTTTACGGATTACTATTTGAAATACATAACGAAATACGGGAAAAATCCTCGTTTGTGGGGAAGTCTGAAATCCATGAAGGGAAACACTCCCGTCGATATAAAAGGGAAGGTTGTGAATGCGTGGAATTATAGTTGGATGGATATAGAATCGATATTGAAGGAGGGTGGAAAAGCCATCAATATGTGCGACAATTTTCTTTATATTGTGCCTTCTGTAAATTATTACCATGATTTTCTGGATTATAAGTGGTTGTATGAGGAATGGTCGCCCCAAGTGATGAAAAAGGGTGAAATGGTTGAACGTTCGCCGGGATTGCTGGGGGCTATGTTTGCCGTCTGGAATGACCGTGTAGGGAATGGAATAAGCCAGCAGGATGTACATATCCGCATCTTCCCCGCAATGCAGGTGATAGCCGAAAAATTGTGGAAGGGAAATAATGCGGAGAATGTTCCGTTTGAAGATTTTTTCAATTTGTGCAAGCATACTCCGGAAGCGCCGGGAGTGAATCTGCAGGCCCGGGTAGATGGGAAAAAGGAGCTCACACAGCCGGGAAAGGAACTGGTTTTGCATGGGAATGATTCGGTTATAAGCGAGGTTCCTGAGATAGGATATCCGTATGCCGTGGAATTTGAGATATGTCCTGATATGGAGCCGGAAATTGATGCTGTCTTGTTTAAAGGGCCTCATTCGGAATTTATCACCAATTGGCAGAATACGGGGAAGTTTGCTTTTCGCCGGGACGGTTATGAGTTTGTGTTTCATGCTTTCCGGTTGCCGGCCGAGAAATGGAGCAAGATTCGCATAGAGGGTGATATGAAGGGGACTTCTTTGTATGTGGATGGAAAAATGGCGGAACGGCTGGAAGGGCGTATCGGTAAAGTCTATAATTTTAAATCCCAAAGAAAGGATGCTATCTGGTATCAGGAGACTTTATTTTTCCCGTTGCATCAAATCGGGGATAGGCTGATGGGATTTAAAGGGCGTTTGAGAAATGTTGTATGCATACCATTATAAATTCTATATCATGAAAAGAGTATCAGTTTTTGCAGAGGTTGTACCTTTGATTTTTTTATCTACGGCATGTCAGACCAAAAAAGAAGATGTCAGGCAATATAATATTGTCTATATAATGACGGACGATCATACCGCTCAGATGATGAGTTGTTATGATACTCGTTATATGGAAACTCCTAATCTTGACCGTATCGCTGCCGACGGTGTCCGCTTTACCCAAAGTTTTGTCGCGAATTCCCTGAGCGGTCCGAGCCGTGCCTGTATGATAACGGGCAAACATAGTTGCGCGAATAAGTTTTATGATAATACGACTTGTGTGTTCGACAGTTCCCAACAGACTTTTCCGAAGCTTCTGCAGAAGGTAGGCTATCAGACGGCATTGGTCGGCAAATGGCATCTGGAGAGCTTGCCCAGCGGATTTGATTATTGGGAGATTGTGCCCGGACAGGGAGATTATTATAATCCTGATTTCATCACGCAGGATAACGATACGGTGCGCCGTCACGGGTATATAACCAATCTTATCACTGATGATGCCATTGATTGGATGGAGAATAAACGTGATTCCCAGAAACCGTTTTGCCTGTTGATTCATCATAAGGCTATCCATCGTAACTGGATGGCGGATACTTGTAATTTATCTCTTTTTGAGGATAAGACTTTCCCATTGCCGGACAATTTCTTCGATGATTATGAGGGCCGTCCGGCAGCGGCTGCCCAAGAGATGAGCATCGTGAAGGATATGGACATGATTTATGATTTGAAGATGCTGCGTCCCGATAAGGAATCCCGCCTGAAGACTCTGTATGAGAGATTTATCGGGCGGATGGATGAAGGGCAACGTGCCGCCTGGGATAAATTCTATACTCCTGTCATTGATGATTTTTATAAAAAGAACCTTCAGGGAAAGGAACTCGCCAACTGGAAGTTCCAGCGTTATATGCGCGATTATATGAAGACGGTGAAGTCTCTTGACGACAATGTAGGCCGCGTGCTTGATTATCTGGAAAAGAAAGGGCTGCTTGACAATACACTGGTTGTCTATACTTCCGACCAGGGTTTTTATATGGGCGAACATGGTTGGTTTGATAAGAGGTTCATGTATGAGGAATCTATGCGCACTCCGTTGATTATGAGGCTTCCCGAAGGATTTACCCGTCGGGGCGATATAACTGAAATGGTACAGAATATTGATTATGCTCCTACTTTCCTTGAACTGGCAGGTGCGGATATTCCGTCCGATATTCACGGGACGTCTTTGGTTCCTTTGTTAAAAGGCGAACATCCTGCTGACTGGAGGAAGTCCCTTTATTATCATTTTTATGAATATCCGGCGGAACACATGGTGAAACGTCATTACGGAATACGTACGGAGCGTTATAAGTTAATTCATTTTTATAATGACATTGACTGCTGGGAATTGTACGATATTCAGTCTGACCCGACGGAAATGCATAATCTGTACGGACAGGATGAATATGAACCGGTGGTAAAGGAGTTAAAGGAAGGGTTATTGAATTTGCAGGAACAGTATAATGATTCCATTCGTTTCTTATAACCGGATAATGTTATTTTTGCAGAATGAGTAAAGGACATTGTTTAATAAAGTATGTGTTCGGGGGCTTGCTTGTCCTGGCAAGCGGGGCGTCTGCTGCTGCCTGGGAAAATGATATAGAGCTTCCCGTTATGGGATGGAGTTCATGGAATACTTATCGTGTCCATATCAGCGAGGAGCTGATAAAGAAACAGGCGGATGCGATGGTGCATAAAGGGTTGAAGGAGGCCGGTTATCGGTATGTAAATATCGATGACGGATTTTTCGGAGGCCGGGACAAGGACGGCAGGTTATACACGCATCCCGAACGTTTTCCGAACGGTCTGAAATGTGTGGCGGATTATATTCATTCGAAGGGACTGAAAGCCGGTATCTATTCCGATGCGGGAGGAAATACTTGCGGCTCTCTTTGGGACAAGGACCCTAACGGGGTGGGAGTCGGCTTGTACGGACACGAAAAACAGGATGCGGATTTGTATTTTAATGACTGGGGATTTGATTTTATTAAGATAGACTATTGCGGAGCGGGACAGCAGTTGGAGCTGGACGAAGAGAAAAGGTACACTGAAATCAGGAAGTCGATAGATGAGGTCTGCAAACGTAATATTTCTATAAATATTTGTCGTTGGGCATATCCCGGAACTTGGGTCAAAAATCTGGCGCGTTCCTGGCGTATCAGTCCGGACATATCTCCTGACTGGGGCTCGGTAAAGGCTATCATTCATAAGAATCTTTATTTGTCCGCCTATGCGGGTGGAGGTCATTATAATGACATGGATATGCTGGAAATCGGAAGGGGATTGAAGCCGGAGGAGGAAGAGGTGCATTTTGGCATGTGGTGTATCATGAGCTCTCCGTTGTTGATTGGGTGTGATTTGACTACGATTCCGGAGAATTCCTTGAAATTATTGAAGAACAAGGAATTGATTGCGTTGAATCAAGATTCGCTGGGATTACAGGCTTATGTTGTCCAGCATGAGAATGGGGGGTATGTATTGGTTAAGGATATCGAGAAGAAGCGGGGGAATGTCCGTGCCGTAGCCATTTATAATCCTTCGGATACGGCTTGCGTTTTCTCGGTTCCGTTTTCGATTCTGGAGCTTTCCGGCAAGGTGAATGTCCGTGATTTGGTTCAACAGAAAACGGAAGGGAGCATGTCTGGAAAGATGGTGTATGAACTTCCTCCTCACAGTGTTAAGATTTTGCGGGTGGAAGCGGAAAAGCGTCTGGACCCGGTGCGTTATGAAGGGGAGTGGGCTTATTTACCCTGTTTTAATGATTTGGGAAAACGTAAACGGGGAGTGGCCTACTTGCCTTATAAAGGTGCTTCCGGCGGAATGGTCGTCACTAATCTGGGTGGGGAAAAAGAGAATTATGCCGAGTGGAATGAAGTGTATGTCTCAAATGCCGGAAAGTATCTTATGAAGGTTTCGTATGCACCTGTCAGGGGAACCCAGAGGGAAATCAAGGATTATAAGCTGGAAGTTAAGGTCAATGACAGGAAATATACAATCGACCGTCTGGAAACGGACCCTTCTAAAGGTTTGACCGTCGTTACTGTTCCCGTGGAATTGAAGGCGGGATATAATGTCGTCAGGATGGGAAGTGATTATACTTGGGCGCCTGATATAGACTGTTTCACGTTGGAACGGCTGTAGAAAGGATGATTAAGCGTTCGTGGCGGGTACGGCATGAATCCGTTGCGATACCATCATAGGCGGGAATGCGGGATTCGGGAAAGAGTCCCGCATTTTCTATTTCCTATTTTTACTTCTGGTTGGAAATTGTCAATAATCGATTGAGGTTTCCTGCCGTCAGGTAGGGTAAACATGATTGTAATTTGTCGGTGGGCCAGTTCCACCAGTTTAATGTTAACAGTTGCGATATTGTCTCTTCATCGAACCTCTTCCGGATTTCTTTTGCCGGAGTGCCGCCGACAATTGTATAGGGAGGAATGTCTTTTGTGACTACGGAACGGGCTGCAATGATAGCCCCGTCGCCGATATGGACTCCTGCCATGATTACAGATTCATAACCGGTCCAAACATCGTTTCCCAGAATAATGTCTCCTTTATCGTCCCATGCTGTTGATATATCCGCTTTGTTCAGTTCCCATTCTTCATAAAAGAGGGGAAAGGTGTAAGTTGATAAGGATTTCAATGTGTGGTTGGCACAATTAAACATGAATTTTGTACCACAGGCAATGGAACAGAACTTGCCAATCACGAGTTTTTCCTGATGAATGGGATAGTGATAAAGCACGTTGTTCTTTTCGAATAATAAAGGGTCGTGAATGAAGTCATTGTAGATTGTGTAATCGCCGATTTTAATTCGCGGATTTTTCACTACGGCATTCAGATATACCGTTTGTTTGTCTCCTGTACGTGGATATATTTTAGTCATCATAATTTTGAAGTATTAAATGATTTCTTTCTTAAATAAATGCCGGATTGTATCCATAACATTATTACGAATAGGTATTCTGCCGTTAGGTAGATAGCCAGGCCGGCTTGTGTATGGGAATTTAACCAATAGAGGTAGAATAGGTAAACGATGGTGGTCGTTACTTGAAAGATAAAGGCGGCTTTTGTTTTTCCTATGCCGTTTACTGCATTGAGATATACATAGCCGGGTAGAGCGAATGTATAATTCAACAGCATGATAATGAAAGGGGTAAAAGCGGATTGTATCAGTTGTGCGTTATTTGTATAGAGCCCGATAATCCTTTGTTTTTCAAATAGCATGAGGCCGATTAAGGGGATTCCAAGGATGTATCCCAATTGCAGTGTTTTCTTACAGATTGGGAATAAGGCTTTGGTATTTCCTGCTCCGACAGCATTGCTGACTAGCGAACCGGTAGTGAGTGCAAATGAATTGACTATGACAAAAAATGCTGTTGATACGCTTCTGGTAATATTGGATATGGCTAATTCTTCTTTTCCTAAATGTTCGATGGCGATGAAAAATATAAACCAAGGGAAAACACTGATAAAGGTATGTAGCATGCTCCAGATTGATAATTTCAATATGTCCGTCAATGTTTGTTTATGAAAGGCTGGTTTCAGGCCGTAATGTAGTTTATCCGTTTTTCTTCTCATATAGGCGGAGAGAACAACCAATGCACTGCCCTCTGCCAATGACGATGCTATCGCTGCACCTGATATGCCTAGTCTGAGCCCGAATATTAATATGATATTGAGAGCTATATTCACCAGTACACTTATGCCGGCTGCCCATATCAAGGTTTTGGTCTCGGTTATTCCGACAAAAAAAGAACGCATGGCTAAAAAGGGGAATGAGAACAACAATCCGAAACTGCGCCACTTCAGATAACTAATCACTGCCTGGTATATTTCCTGTGAATGAATCATTGGCTTTAAAAGAAACGGGGATATGAGATGTATGGATAGGCAGATGAATACTGCCAGGCCGGATAAGAAGAATAATCCCTGAAAGAATATTTTGCCTGTTTCTTTGTATTTCTGCTCTCCGTTTTTTCGGGCGACCATAATTTGCAGTCCGATGGAGAAGCCGAAACCAAGCATATAGAGTGCCAGGTAGTAGATGCTCGCAATGGCGGATGCGCCTAATTCTACTTCTCCTACATTTCCAAGAAAGATTGCGTCTGTAATATTGATTAATTGTTCCATCAATATGCTCATCATAACGGGTAGATTGATGTGCCATAGTTGTTTATATGTGTAATTCATTATTCTGATAGGTATGTGTACAACGCAGCATGGGGGTGTCAAAATTCAATTTTAGAGGAAATGGACTTTTCATCTGAAACCTGGCATTTTTCATCTGAAATTCGACACTCTTCATCGGCAATAAAAGACCGTATCAATTCTATTTTTGAAGTGACCCCAAAAAGTTTTGTGTCTAACTTCTGGGGTGCACTTCATTCTGAGTAATGATACGGCTATTTTTATGTTTATCAGTTAGATTCTGTAACTGTTCCGAGTGTTCATCTTAGTTTCGACACACTCCCTTGCCGTGTTGTGAATTCATAATTAAAAAGGGTATAAAACTCTGTAGTGAATAATGGTTATTCACCTTGATAACTTAAAATAATGCGGTATGATAAGTTTATCTGTTGAACGTAGCTATATACAGAGTTGGTGTTTCATGGATTGGACAATTTGTATTATTGGTCTCTTCGGATGCAAAGGTATGAAAAATAATAGAATGAATGCTCGACGGTAATCTTTTTATGGATGTAAAGATTGCTATTGGGGTTCAAATTTAATCGGGATGAATTTTGATATATTGTTTGGACTTCTTCATATCGGTTTATTGTTATATCGCCTGTCGCCAAATATGGATAGGATGTCAGACTATTACTGTTTCAATCTTCTGACGTGGAGAGTAGGGTAACGGTCGGGCATAACCTATCCTTAATATCAGTGTGGGATATTCTTGGGTAAAGGGGGATATTTTTTGTAGGGCGGAAGCTAATGGCGGGACTTCACACGGTTGGTTCAGGAAAGCGTATGAGATTCCGGTTTCTGTAGCTTTTAATAGAAAACGTTGTAGGGTGCGGCCTAGGTCTATCCATTCTTCAACTGTGTTTTTCTGTGTAGTGTATATGACAAAGTGGGAAGAGGATGTTATTTTCTTTCTGTCTGACTTATTTTGTACATCGGATTTCAAAAACCGGTTCACTATGGGACGTGCCAGTATCTTGGGAAGTGGCGGGTTTCCGAATACCCGATAACTCAATCCGTTGTGTGTGGTTTCTACTTGTCTTTTATTAAATCGCATCCATGAAAGCAACTCGTTCTTAAAGTCTGTATCATTCATCTGAATCTCGTTTCCTTTCATTATGTATCCGGTTATGGTATCAGCGAGTGGCGTACCTATTTCTGCAAAATAGAACTGTATCTGATTTTCTTTTTGTACGGTTTGGAGTTGTCTTAACTTCTCATTCGGTATTTTACTGCCATTATAGATGCTACGGTTCGTTTGCCGTTTTTCTATTTGGCGGAATAAGGGATTCTCAATTATTGAATCTGTTTTTGCAAGTCGGATTGTTATTCCTTTAATATTATATTCCATAATGTGTGTGGTATAACCCAAGTGACCGGCAGCGATAAGCAGGTTTTCAACAGCACATCCTAAGCTTATAAATAGCTCTCGGTTATTTCCGTCAACAACAGGCAGGGCTACTTTGAAATTAGGCACGACTGTGATTCTATCGTCAGTGATATGGAATTTCCAAGGTTGTGTGTTATGCCCGGAAGGGGCTTTGGAGGCATAATTGGCTATTTGTATAAAATCAGTGTTCATGGGGAAATATTTTATTGATTAGAATATCGATTCCTTCATTTATTTGCTTCCAGCCGGAATCTTCATTTAGAGGAATCCCGTTATATACCGGACAAAAATCTTCCAGCATAGCCAGATAAGTAATGGATGCCGTAAGAAAAGAAGCCATCGCAGCAATTTCCTTTTGTGGACGACCTGTCAATTCGCTTACTTTTTCAACAAGATATACTCCTACTTTTTCCCGTTGTTCCCTTAACTGGGCAATCATGTCATTATTACAAGATAGTTCCCAGCGATAAAGCCTTTTGAGGGTGGGATTGTTTCTTAATTGTTCTATTTGTCCTTGAAACATGTTTTTAATAAAGGAGGGCAATTGTTCACGGTCGGGAAATTCGAGTGGCAGGTTCAGCCAGAAATCATGTTGCCGTATATAGGCGGCCATCAATCCTTCCACTGAACCGAAGTAGCGGTATATCAATATTTTTGAAACACCTGATTGGGTTGCTACGGCATTAATACCGATTTTCTCGAAGCCTTCTTCGGCAATCATTTTACCAATGGTGTCCAACAGCCGTTTCTCGGTAGCTTCCCGGTCTCTTTCTACAGTTATGTTTTTTCCTTTCATTGTATCGAATGTTACTATCCGGGAACAAATATATGTTACTTATTGGAAACATGCAAGTCTTTCTTCTTTTTATTTTTCTTGATTTGACCTGTCATGAGAAGAATCGTATTAATGGAACAGGGTCTTTCTCCTGTTTTCAACGGTTTATATTTGTTCATATCATGTATCATGTCTGTTGTTACCATTATGTCTGTTGTTACCATTTGAGGTAAAACACTAGAGAAAACATTGTCCTATGTCTCTATTCATATGTCGGATATAAAAAAGAGCTGCATTTCTGTAATTCTCAGACTTTCAAATAGCGCAACCTGCGACCGGGAATCAGTTTGCACATTATTTCTCAATAAGTTATTATAACTCATCCCATAGATTCCGATAGTTTATATTGTTACTCGGAATGCCATTGTTGTCTATTCTTTTGAGGTATTCCCTTTAAACGCTCTTTATGTATTATGATTTGTTCTTCAAATTTATTCATGTGATTCATTTATAAACTATCCTCCTGGTTTTTGCGCTTCTTTAAACTCTATCAGTTTTAATCTAACCGAAGAACTCAAATAACATTTGGCGGTAGGCGCACTTTTTCCTATTAATTCTGCTGGCTTGTTAGTTCTGCTGTCTTGGATGAGTTAAATCCCGGATATTGCTTGATGATGGTTGGAACTTCCTGTTCTTTTGAGTTTACGGTATCATTTACAGTATCATTCTTGATACTGATATTTCTTTTAAATACAACTGAGAACATCCCCTTTATGTGGGATTCTGATTCAGAAAGATTCGTTTCTCTCATAGCTTTCTGCATACGAGGAATGTCAGATACAACTCTCTACCAGTTACATATGGGTGAATAAACCGAAAATTAGCGGGTTACATATCATGCTTTTATACCTGAAATCTTTCTCCATAACGGGCAAAAGTCTGTCGGAATTGGAAATTTCTACCCGGTCGTCAACATTTCTATCGTAATGCTTGCATCTTGTTCGTAATAATCACGGTGTGACAAGGCGTTAATAATGGTTTCTTTAAATACAGTCAAAGGTATCTCTCAAATTTCCTCTCTCGGTCCTGTTCCCTTTATTTTATAAGTTACTTACAGTTTATTTCCCAGCTATTCAGCATAAGTTTCTGCTATCGTGATATAAAGGTAGTGGTAGAATCCGTAATAATGTGTACTTTTGTTCTAAAATCATCAGTAGGCAATGGAAGAACCCGATAAATACACAAAATCAATTAATGCAGTTATCGACTACATCAATACTCATATAGATAAAAAACTGGATGTGCAACTGTTGGCTGAACAAACCAGTTTGTCTACTTATCACTTTCATCGTATCTTTACTGCTGTAATGGGCGAATCATTAGCTAAATACATCATGCGCAGGCGATTGGAACTTGCCGCAATCCAATTGCGAAATGATGTTCAAAAGCCCGTTATGAACATTGCCTTTGAATATGGATTTAACTCCGTCAATGTCTTTTGCCGTAACTTCAAGAAACATTTTGGCATGACTGCCGAGGCCTACCGAAGCAAAATGCAGCAAGAAGATAGCAAGATTTGTACATTGGAACACAATATCAGTCCGCAAAGTCGTACATACTCTCACTATTTTTGCCAGCGTAAAACATTAAAAATAGGAGATAAATGTATGAATTGTAATTTTGAGATTAAACAGTTAGACGTTACCCATGTAGTGTATTGCCGTCATTATGGAGCATATACCACTATGCAACAGTCATTTGAGAAACTAATACGTTGGGCGTATCCCAAAGGCTTGGTTACAACGCCGGATTTTCGTTTGGCTGCCATTTACCACGATAATCCGAACGTGACAGAGGAAGGAAAACGTATTTCGGATGCCTGTCTGATAGTCAAAGAGCCTATGAAGACGGACGGGGAAATCAGTGCGTACACCCTTCCTGCCGGGCAATATGCCATCGGCCGATTTGAAATTTCATGGGATGAGTTTCAGCCTGCATGGGAATGTATGTACCGCTTAATAGATGAACATGGCTGCCAGTGTTGCGGTCTGCCTTTTGAGGTCTATTTGAATAATAGCGAAACACATCCAGAGAAGAAGTGGATAGTGGATATTTGCATTCCGGTTATATCGAAGTAACACATTACGTTTTCAGATGTTTATAATAAGGGCTATGTCTGAATCCATTCTACTGAATAGTTTATCCTTATCACCATCTGACATTACTATAAAATTTGTGTTTATCATGCCTTAGTGCGCAAATATAGCTAAGAAGCTCTACACTTCCAAATAGAAAGAACAGAGTCTCTTAGCTATATAACTTTTCTTGACCTCATTCCATAAATCAAAGCTTCCACTATTTCAGGAAACTCTATAGCTCTGTCAATCTGATTGTTCTCAAAGCTGTCCAGACAAATCTAGGTTACTTTCTCTGAACTATGCCCCAATGATTCACAAATGATAGAAACATTACCCTGTTTTTCTGTATATATGGGTACAAAAAAAGAGAGCTATATTACTGTAACTCTCTGATTTTCAAGTGGTGCCACCAGGAATCGAACCGGGGACACAAGGATTTTCAGTCCTTTGCTCTACCAACTGAGCTATGGCACCTTCTATTTATCTTTAACTTCTAATATCTCTTTTGCGGTTGCAAAGGTAGTGAAACTTTTGGAATTTGCAAGACTTTCAGAAATAAAAAACACTGATAATAAACTATGGCGCTTATTATCAGTGTTATATGAATTAAAAAATAATTATGTCATGTGTTGGAAACATTATTTCTCTTCTTTCAGAGGATTCCATCCTTGGGCTTTCAGTTCAAATTCCTGTCCGTCACGAGTGATTAGGGCACAGCCAAGTTCAGGTTTGGTAATATGTCCTATGAGACGGATACCCTCTATTTGTGAAACCTTTTCATGGTCGGCTATGGGGACAGTGAAAAGAAGCTCATAATCCTCCCCTCCGTTCATGGCACAAGTCGTCAGGTTCATGTTGAATTCTTCGGCCATGACAGCAGTCTGGTAATCAATCGGGATATGCTCCTCATAAACGCGGCAGCCGGCATTACTCTGTTTGCAGATATGCATAAGTTCGGAAGATAAACCGTCGGAAATATCCATCATCGCAGTCGGAACAATGTTGGCAGAAGCAAGTTTTTCGATAATGTCCTTGCGGGCTTCCGGTTTTAATTGACGTTCCAATAAATATTCTTTACCGGAAAAATCAGGTTGGACATCCTTCTCACCTTTCAGTACCGCCTTTTCACGTTCCAAAAGTTGTAAACCCATATAGGCGGCGCCCAAATCACCGCTTACGCAAATCAAGTCAGTTTCCTTAGCGCCGTTACGGTAAACCACCTTATCTTTGTCGGCGTCGCCGATACATGTAATGCTGATGGCAAGTCCGGTGAGAGAAGAAGTCGTATCCCCTCCCACAATATCAACGTTGTATTGCTGACAGGCAAGACGAATACCCGCATAAAGTTCCTCCATGTCCTCCACACAAAAACGTTTGGAAAGAGCAAGAGAAACGGTAATCTGCCGGGGAGTGCCGTTCATGGCATAAATATCGGAGAAATTGACTACGGCGGCCTTGTATCCCAAATGCTTTAAAGGCACATAAGTCAAGTCAAAATGTACCCCCTCCATTAAAAGGTCGGTAGTTACCAATATTTGTTTCTCCGGAGAGTAACAAAGGACGGCAGCGTCGTCACCCACGCCATATTTACTGGATTCATTCTCTAATTCAATACCATCGGTAAGACGGTTAATCAATCCGAATTCACCGAGAGTCGCTATTTCAGTTCTCATAAGCCAAGTTCAATAATTTAGGCACGGTTGATAAGTTCACGCATGATAGTCGTCATTTTAGGTTGAGCGGCATCGGCAGCTTTTTGTACCTCCTCATGCGTCACTTCCACGATTTTCCCTTCTACCCCCAAGTCGGTGATGACAGAAATGCCAAAAACCTTGATGCCACAGTGGTTGGCGACAATCACTTCGGGCACGGTGGACATTCCTACGGCGTCGGCCCCCAGGATATGGAATAATTTATATTCAGCCGGAGTTTCGAAAGTCGGGCCTTGCGTACCGACATAAACCCCATGTTGCACCTTGATTCCCTTTTCCTTGGCAATCTCATCCGCTTTGCGAATCAACTCCTTGCTGTACGCTTCACTCATATCCGGGAAACGGGGACCGTAAGGAATATTCTTGCCGCGAAGCGGGTGTTCGGGGAAATAGTTGATATGGTCAGTGATAATCATCAAGTCGCCGATTTCGAAATCAGCATTCGTGCCGCCGCTGGCATTGGATACAAACAATGTCTTGATACCCAGTTCACGCATCACACGTACGGGGAAAGTCACCTCCTTCATCGAATAACCCTCATAATAATGGAAACGGCCCTGCATAGCCATGATATCTTTATTACCCAATTTACCGAAGATTAGCTTACCGCTATGCCCTTCTACGGTAGATACCGGAAAGTTGGGAATATCAGAATAGTTTATTTCATACTTTTCGGTGATTTCGTTGGCTAAACTTCCGAGTCCGGTGCCGAGAATGATGGCCGTTTCAGGACTGGTGTGCATCTTTGCCTTCAGATAAGCGGCAGTTTCTTGTATTTTCTCTAACATAGTCAATAATATGTTGGTTAAATTTATCTTGTTGATTCTGTAATATTTCTATTTCAATGGGTAAAGCATAGATAAACGGTTTCAACGCTTCGTCCAATCCCGGATGATTCATCAGGCGAGTCGCATCCTTCTCGGTCGTGACTATCAAACGTCCTTCACCGGCTAATTTCCCGAACCGCTCCTTTATCTGTTGCATATCCTTGTGGGTGAAATCATGATGGTCGCCGAAAAACAATGTCTCTATCTGTTTTACGCAGCCTTCCAGCTTTTCCCGGACAGGAGTAGGGGATGCGATACCCGTTACTAACAATACATTCATGCCCGTCAGTAAAGACAAAGGAATCTCTTTGCCTGCCGGAACCGTACTTATGCCAGCTTCTTTCCCTTCCTGCCGGAATACGGGTCGCAGATTCCCGTAACGGAACGAAGAGAAAAACAACTGCTGATACGGGTAAAGCCCCAGCCGTTTAGTGATAATATTGTAATCAATCGGCTTGATATCCTGCGGACATTTGGTGACGATTACGATTTGCGCCCGGTTCTTTCCGCTGACAGGTTCGCGTAAACGTCCTGCCGGAAGTAATGTGTCATCACAGAAAAGCCGGTGATAATCAGTCAGCAGAATGCTTAATCCCGGTTTGACATAACGATGCTGGAAAGCATCATCCAATAAAACAATATCCACGGCAGGCTCCTTCAATTCAAGCAACTTCTCTATCCCGTGGCAACGGTTCTCGTCGACAGCCAGCGTGACGGACGGGAATTTAGCGTACATCTGATAAGGCTCGTCGCCAATCGTCCTGGCAGTACTTTGAGGAGTGGCAAGCACATAACCTTGTGTACGCCGCTTGTATCCGCGGCTTAGTACGGCCACCTGGTATTTATCGTGAAGCAACTTTATCAAATACTCGGTATGAGGAGTCTTGCCCGTTCCGCCTACAGACAGGTTACCGACACAAATGACAGGAATGCCGAAACTCCTCGACCGGAGCAATCCCCAGTCAAAGAACTTATTCCTCACGGTTACCACTGCCCCGTATAGCCACGAGACAGGATACAGCCATTTGTGTATTTTGAAAAAGCGCCCGTTCATGCAATTGCGGTTTATTTAATATTCAGCTCGAACGGAATACGCGCCTGAATCATGGATTGTTCTTTTAGATTCTTCAATAAACCGAACTGCTGATAATACTCGCCCAGTTTACTTTTCAGGAGTTGTGATTCCACATAATTAGCGGGCTGCACCTCGAACAGAGAAGACAGGAAATCTTGCTTGGCAGGATAAGATACTACGGTATAACCCTCGATACCCGCTTTTGCCACGGCAATATCCAAGGCCTTGTCGATGCCTCCGAGTTCGTCTACCAAACCTAGTTCTTTAGCCGTTTCACCCGTCCACACACGTCCTTCGGCAATCTTTTCAATGGCCTCTTTCGTCATGTGGCGTCCTTCGGCGCATCTGTCTACAAAGGTGTCGTATCCCTGGGCAATCATCATTTGCAGCAATGATTTTTCATCCTCATTGCAAGGACGCATGACGTTGCCGAAATCCGAATGTTTATTGGTTTTTACCACATCATAAGTCAAGCCGATTTTTTCTGTCAATCCTTTAACATTCGGAATCATCCCGAAGATACCGATAGAACCGGTTAAAGTCGTAGGTTCCGCAACAATCGTATCAGCCACGCAAGAAATATAATATCCGCCTGACGCGGCGTAGTCGCCCATAGAGACAATGACAGGCTTTTCAGCCTTCAATTCTTTCACGGCATGCCAGATTTGTTCCGAAGCGAAAGCACTGCCGCCCGGAGAATTGACACGGAGCACGACAGCCTTCACATCGTCGTCATCTTTCAAGTTGCGTAAATCCCGGATTACTTTAGGCCCTACAATACCTTCCTCGGCAGCCGAAGAACCCGGATAATCCGTGATTTCGCCGGACGCATAATAAACGGCGACGATATTGCCGCTTTTATCTTTAGGAACATTCTTTTTCACGTTGAGCATATCTGCCAGTCCCAATACGGGAAGGCGGTCATCCTCACCGATTTCCACCATTTCCTTGAGATAATTGCGTACATCGTTACGGTAAATCAAAGTATCTGCCAATCCGCATTTCACGCTCTCTTCCGCAGGATAGAACATCAGCATGCTGTCTGCATAAGCATTGAGGGAATCGACCGGAAGATTGCGGCTGGCAGCAACCCCTTCGGTCACTTGCCCCCAGATGGAATTGATGAAAACGGTCACCTGTTCGCGGTTGGCGGGACTCATTTCCGTCGCGATAAACGGCTCGACGGCAGATTTGTATGTCCCTACTTTGAATATCTGCATCTCCACGCCGATTTTCTGAAGCAGCTCCTTATAGAAAAGAGGAGCGGAAGCGATACCCCGCCATTCAATCATGCCTTTGGGGTTGAGCAACACTTTGTCGGCCACGCTGGAAAGATAATAAAGCCCTTGAGTATAAGAATCGCCGTAAGCGATGATGAACTTTCCGCTTTCCTTGAAGTCGAGCAACGCATTACGAATCTCCTGTAAAGAAGCATAAGAAGTATTCAATGAGGTTGCCTGCAAATAAATCCCCTTGATATTTTCGTTCTCCTTGGCCTTTTTGATAGATGAAAGGATATCATCCAGCCCGTATTTATCAGACCCGTCACCGAGTAACTGTGATAAAATGCCCAACGGGTTTTCCTGTACACGTTCCACCAACGTACCGTTTAAGTCGAGCATCATTACAGAATTCTTTTTTACGATTGTTTCCGTATCCGAAGCAGACATGATACCGAACAACGTCACCATGCTGATAATAAATAACACAATACTTGACAAAATGATGCCTGTCACTGTGGCAAGTGTGAATTTCAAGAAATCTTTCATTGTACTTGTTGTTTTTTACGCCAGCTTATTATTAAGCTAACAAAGATAAATAATTGAGTTGATATTTATTCAATAAGTCGTATGAATTTTTGTTTTATCACAATGAATCGATATAAATCAAAGCTTCTTCCATCTAAGATTTAAATATATTTGTCTGTATATAATTCTCTTAAATGGGAAGAATTCTCTAATTTTGCAGTGCAACTATTGAAACATTGAATATACTATTATGAAAAAACTCATATCCGTACTTATGTTACTTCTGCCGATATGGACCGTACAGGCGCAGACCGCCCGTGAAGGAATAAGTGCGAACCGTTGCTTGCCAGGAGATAATGATAATTGCGATGCATCATATCCCATGCCCGGCACCGGACAGGCGGTTTCCCTTCAAAGATACGGACCTGACATGGATATGCGTCGCGGCTCCTTGCTGTCATTGGAAAAAGGCGGAAAACCGCTATCGTGGAAAACCAGATAAATATCAGCATACGTAATACGGCATTAACTTAACATTATATCTACATGAAAAGAAAAATTCCTTTTATGACTGCCGCTTTGGCAGGTTTGTTTTTTTATTCTTCCTGTACACCGACGGAAAAAAAGGAAACGCAGGATTATACCCGGTACGTCAATACCTTTATCGGTGCTGCCGATAACGGGCATACGTTTCCCGGAGCTTGTTATCCTTTCGGAATGGTGCAGACCAGTCCTGTGACGGGTGCAGTCGGTTGGCGTTACTGTTCCGAATATGTTTATCAGGATACGTTGATTTGGGGATTCACCCAAACCCACCTGAACGGGACGGGATGTATGGACTTGGGAGACATTCTGGTAATGCCCGTAACAGGCACACGTGTCCGGGCATGGGATGCATATCGCAGCCGTTTCTCCAAAGACAAAGAGGCGGCCGCTCCGGGTTATTATACGGTTGAGCTGTCAGAGCCTCAAGTAAAAGCGGAACTGACCGCTTCCATTCATGCGGCCCTTCACCGTTACACCTATCTTAAAGCTGATTCGGCTTCCGTCCTGATTGACCTGCAGCATGGGCCCGCATGGAGAGAAGAGCAGTATCACTCCCAGGTAAACAGTTGTGAAGTAAACTGGGAAGACGCGCAGACATTGACCGGCCATGTCAATAATACGGTTTGGGTGGAGCAAGACTATTTCTTCGTGATGAAGTTCAACCGTCCTGTTGTGGATTCGCTTTACCTTCCGATGGGAGAAACGGAAAAAGGCAAACGCATCATTGCTACTTTCGACATGAAACCGGGAGAAGAACTGATGATGAAAGTAGCCCTTTCCACTACCGGTGTAGAAGGAGCGAAAAAGAATCTGGAAGCCGAAATTCCGGGATGGGATTTTGACGGAGTAAAGACTGCCGCCCATCATGAGTGGAATAATTACCTGAGCCGTATTGAAATAGACGGTACGGATGACGAGAAAACCAATTTCTATACCTGTTTCTATCATGCGCTGATTCAGCCGAATCAGATTTCAGATGTAGACGGCATGTATCGTAACGCAGCCGATTCCCTTGTGAAAGCCGGGACAGGAACTTTCTATTCTACCTTCTCTTTATGGGATACATATCGTGCCGCCCATCCGTTCTACACATTGATGATTCCCGAACGTGTGGATGATTTCGTAAATTCATTGATAGAACAGGGCGAGGTGCAAGGCTTCCTGCCTATTTGGGCATTATGGGGAAAAGAGAACTTCTGCATGATTGGCAATCACGGCGTATCGGTCATCGCCGAAGCCTACCGTAAAGGATTCCGCGGTTTTGATGCCGAGCGTGCTTTCAATATGATAAAGAAGACACAGACAGTCTCTCATCCGTTGAAATCGAATTGGGAGATTTATACGAAATACGGATATTTCCCGACAGACCTGATAAAGGCGGAATCCGTATCTTCCACGTTAGAGTCTGTATATGATGATTATGCCGCCGCCGATATGGCACGTCGCATGGGTAAAGAAGAAGACGCGGCCTATTTTGCGAAGCGGGCGGATTATTATAAGAATCTCTTCGATTCCGAGACACAGTTCATGCGTCCGCGCAAGTCCGACGGAACCTGGAAGTCGCCGTTTAATCCAAGTACGTTAGGGCATTCCGAAAGCATCGGCGGTGACTATACCGAAGGAAATGCATGGCAATATACCTGGCATGTACAGCACGATGTGCCGGGATTAATCAGTCTGTTCGGCGGTGAAGAACCTTTCCTGAATAAGTTGGATTCTTTGTTCACCGTTAAACTTGAAGGTGAGAGCCTGTCGGATGTGACAGGGCTGATTGGACAATATGCCCACGGCAACGAGCCGAGCCATCATGTCACCTATTTATATGCATTGGCAGGCCGTCCGGAACGTACTCAGGAACTGGTTCGTGAAATATTCGATACCCAATACAAGAGCAAACCTGACGGACTTTGTGGAAACGATGATTGCGGACAGATGTCTGCCTGGTATATGCTTAGCGCGATGGGCTTCTATCCGGTAGACCCGGTGAGCGGGGAGTATGTATTCGGTGCTCCGCAACTGCCTAAGATGGTGCTGCATTTGGCTGATGGAAAGACTTTCACAATCATTGCGGAAAACTTGTCAAAAGAACGTATGTATGTGGATAGCATAACGTTGAACGGAGAACCTTATACGGAAAAATCAATCTCGCATGAAGACATTGTGAAGGGTGGGACGTTGGTCTATAAGATGAAATAAAACAGTATATTCAGATAAGGAAGAAAAGGAGATACGTTGATACAACGCATCTCCTTTTTTCTTTGTATATGCGTTAAATTCGAATAATTCTCTAAATTTGTGCCATTAACTTGACTAATACATACATGGAGCATACTGAAACTTTAATAGTAGAGCAATTGAAACTAGGTGATGAAAATGCCTGGCAATACATTTATGACCATCATTATGCCCTGCTGTGTCATATTGCCAACGGCTATGTGAGAGACCGATTCCTGGCAGAAACCATCGTTGGAGATACCATTTTCCACATCTGGGAGATTCGCGAGACTTTAGAAATTTCGATTTCTATCCGCAGTTATCTGTTAAAAGCCGTCCGTAACCGTTGTATTAATTATCTGAATCTGGAACGGGAAAAAAGGGAATTCTCCTTTTCCGCCCTTATGCCTGATGAAATATCGGATGAAAAAATCATACTGACCGACTCCCATCCGTTAGGAATGTTGTTAGAGCGTGAGCTGGAAGAAGAGATATATAAAGCCATAGATAAACTTCCCGACGAATGTCGTCGCGTGTTCGATAAAAGCCGTTTTGAGGGAAAATCATACGAAGAAATTTCCCAAGACCTGGGTATTTCTATTAATACCGTTAAATATCACATAAAGAGTGCATTAGCATCCTTGCAAAAGAACCTGAGCAAATACCTGATTGCCCTTTTTTTATTTTTCTTCAATTAAAAATGAAAATAAATCATATTTTGACTACCCTCAATTAAAAAATTACTGTCCCCTTTATAGAAAACAGAAATATGGAAGAAGAAAAGAAATACATTGACGAACTGATTGCAAGCTATCTGGCAGAAAGTCTGGATGAAGATAAGCGGGCCGAATTAAAAGGTTGGATAGCTGCATCGGCTGAAAATAAGGCGTATTTTATCCGGCAGCGGGAAGTCTGGTTTTCAGCCGTAAGTCGTGAGGCTGCATCTATCTATGATAAAGATAAAGCATTCGGCACTTTCAAAGAGCGCATACGGCTGGAAAAAGAGCGGAAATCTTCCCGGAAGCAATTCCGTTTATCAGTCTTGTGGCGTTATGCGGCAGTCGTTGCAGCGATAATCACCGTAGGATTTCTTTCATATTGGAGAGGTGAAGTAAATGTGAAAGATACATTTGCGGATATTTCGGTAGAGGCCCCCCTAGGCTCGAAGACCAAACTCTATTTGCCGGACGGTACGTTGGTCTGGCTGAATGCCGGTTCGCGAATGACCTATTCGCAAGGATTCGGAGTTGATAACCGTAAAATCGAATTGGAGGGAGAAGGTTATTTTGAAGTCAAACGGAATGAAGAGATTCCTTTTTACGTAAAAACGAAAGATTTGCAGTTACGGGTGCTGGGAACGAAATTTAATTTCCGCAACTATCTTGAAGACCATGAAGTCGTAGTCTCACTGTTGGAAGGGAAAGTCGAATTAAATAATAAGTTAAAAAGCGAGAAAGAAACTTTTCTCTCCCCTGATGAAAGAGCCGTATTAAATAAGTCAAACGGGATGATGACGGTGGAGTCGGTCACGGCCTCCAATGCCTCCCAGTGGACAGACGGTTATTTGTTTTTCGATGAAGAACTTCTGCCGGACATCGTGAAAGAGCTGGAACGTAGCTACAATGTGAAAATCCGCATAGCCAATGATTCATTAAACAATTTCCGGTTCTACGGTAATTTTGTCCGTCGTGAACAAACCATTCAGGAAGTATTGGATGCATTGGCATCCACCGAGAAGTTGCAGTATAAAATTGAAAGACGCAATATAACTATCTATTAACCGGTTATCAGAGACGATATGATACTATGATTGTTCAACCTTAAAAATGAAGAGTATGAGTAAAGGAATTAACACGGAATAAATTGCAGAGTCCCGATGGGAAGAGGGCATAATAAAAACCGGAAGACCTCGAACATCTTCCGGCTTCTGAATCTCTTCTTTCAACGATTATCAAGTACGGATATGTTTTCAAAAGAGATGATACAAAGTTAGCAAAATACATCTCTTTTAAAACGAGTTATTCAAGTTTTAATTAAAT
>NZ_CAUCSQ010000031.1 GCF_958445495.1 uncultured Bacteroides sp.
TATTACGGGATAATGTTTAACATGTCCAACTTTTTGGGGTCACTTCAAAATAGAAAAACGGGACAGCCTTCCTTATAATCTATAAGCTATAACATAAAAATCCCCGCTATCTTAGCCTTCATTCATCATCATACAAGGCAGAAATAGGGGGATTTTAACTTTTAAAGTTTCAATCCGTAAGCTTTCCGGCTTTCAATTTCCAGTTTGGGACCGCCTCTTTTTTTTATTCATTTCAGTTTTATTTCAGAAATATCCGCTTTCTTTGCAGTATGTAAAAGAAAAAGAGGAGAAGAGCAATATGAAGATATTAATTGTAGAAGACGAACCGTCTTTGCGGGAACTTATCCAGCGTTCGCTTGAGAAAGAGCGCTATGTGGTGGAAACGGCCGGTGACTTCAACGCTGCGCTACGCAAGATTGAAGATTATGATTACGATTGCATCCTGTTGGACATAATGCTTCCTGACGGAAGCGGGCTCGACCTGCTTGAACGCCTGAAAACCCTCCATAAACGGGAGAACGTCATCATCATCTCCGCAAAAGATTCCCTAGAAGACAAAGTATTGGGGCTGGAACTGGGAGCGGATGACTATTTGCCCAAACCTTTCCATCTGGCGGAGTTGAACGCCCGCATAAAAAGCGTTATCCGCCGTAACCAACATGGCGGAGAAATCGATATCCGGCAGGGGAACGTGCGGATAGAGCCGGATAAATACCATGTTTTTGTAAACGGGCAGCCGTTGGAGCTGAACAGGAAAGAATACGATATTTTATTATACTTCATCAACCGTCCCGGCCGTCTGGTCAATAAAAATACGCTGGCGGAATCCGTGTGGGGAGACCACATCGACCAGGTAGACAATTTCGACTTTATTTACGCCCAAATCAAGAACCTGCGTAAGAAATTGAAAGATGCAGGGGCGGATATCGAGATTAAAGCGGTTTACGGATTCGGTTATAAATTGATTGTCGAATGAAAAAGACGGAAAACCATCATCCATGAAATTAATATATTACATCATACTCCGCATCACATTGGCCCTGACCCTTATACTGACAGTATGGGCAATCTTTTTCTATGTGACGATGATTGACGAGGTTAATGATGAAGTAGATGATGCGCTGGAGGACTATTCGGAGACGATTATCATCCGTGCATTGGCGGGAGAGGAGTTACCTGCCAAGAACAACGGGTCCAACAACCAGTATTACCTGACGGAAGTGTCTGAAGAATATGCCGAGAGCCGTGACGATATCCAGTATAAGGACTCTATGGTCTATATCGTGGAAAAAGGGGAAACGGAACCGGCGCGTATCCTGACTACCATCTTTAAAAACGATGAAGACCGCTATTATGAATTGACGGTATCTACGCCGAGCATAGAAAAGAATGATTTGAGAGACGCTATCCAGATATGGATTATTTTCCTATACGTATCTCTCCTGCTTTGCATTGTCATCATATCCGTCTGGGTTTTTTATCGCAATATGCGCCCCTTGTACGTTCTTCTTCACTGGCTGGATAACTATCAGACCGGAAAGAAAAACGAACCGTTGAAAAATAAGACCCGGATTACGGAATTCCGTAAACTGAACGACGCGGCAATACGCTATGCCGAACGTACCGAACAAATGTTCGAACAGCAGAAACAGTTCATCGGCAATGCCTCGCATGAAATACAAACGCCGCTTGCCATCTGCCGGAACCGTCTGGAAATGCTGATGGAAGACGAATCCCTGTCTGAAAGCCAGCTTGAAGAACTGATGAAAACACACCAGACACTGGAATACATCACCAAACTGAACAAATCCCTGTTGTTGCTTTCCAAAATAGATAACGGACAGTTTACAGACACCAGGGAGCTGAACCTGAACGTACTGCTCGGGCAATACCTGGAAGATTATAAAGAAGTTTACGATTACCGCAATATAAAAGTTGACATTGCGGAACATGCCGAGTTCCGTGTCACGATGAATGAATCTTTAGCCGTCGCCCTGCTGACAAACCTTTTGAAGAATGCGTTCGTGCACAATATAGACGAAGGGCATATCCGTATCGTCATTACCTCCGGCAGCATCACTTTCCGGAATTCCGGAATAGACCGGCCGCTGGACAAAGAACATATCTTCGAGCGTTTTTATCAGGGGAACAAGAAAGAAGGGTCTACCGGATTGGGGCTGGCGATAGCCGATTCCATCTGCCGGCTGCAACACCTGAAAATACGGTATTTCTTTGAACAGGAAGAACATTGCTTCGAAATCTCCAAGTGAGAACTTTCCACAGTAAAAAAATAACACTGAATCCTTGTGGAACAAACCAGAAGATTCAGTGTTATTTTATAACGGGAATTTCGGCTACCGGGAACGGATTTCCCTTCTCATGAACATGATATACGAGATTGCGAAACAGATAACCGTTGCCGCAATCAGTCCCGTAAGCTGCGGCCATACCACCAAGAGGCTCTGCCCCAACGGAAGCGGACTCGGAATAGCTCCCTGGACCTGTTCCATCGTAAGCGGTCCCAAGCTTCTGACAGAAGGCATCAGCAATGTCGTAGTGGCTTCATTGAACAGCTCGCTCGGCGCCAGGCGCATCAATCCGAGAATGAACTTCTGGTAGCTGATAATCTGGTAAGGCGAAGCCATTTGCGACGGGCTCAACCCTTTTGCCACCAGATTGACAATCATTGTATAAAATACGCTGAAAAACAGCCAGACGGCAACAGACGCCAATGCGGAAGTTGCAGCCTGACGGAAACGCAGCGAGAATAAAATCGCCAGGTTCAACCAGAAAGCGACGTAAAAGACGCTTGTCACAATGAAGAAAACAATTCGCCAGAATTCCTCGGCCGTAGGGGGGATGCCGATGGCAATCAACCCGAATCCCATGACCAGGAAACCCAATACGAACAGCATGATGCCGATAACAATCAGAGCAGCCACAAATTTTGCATTGATAATGCAGTCACGGTGTATGGGCTGTGACAACATGCGGCTCAACGTTCCTTTATTCTGTTCGGAATTGACCGCATCGAACCCCAAAGCGATTCCCAACAAAGGACCAAGGAAGTTGATGAACAGCACAAACGAAGGAAGTGTCCCGTCCGAAGCCGTGAATAACTTCAAAAAGAGAAACGAGCCGTCCGGATCGTTCGGTTTGACGGCTTCGCCGATATTGGTAAGAGCCGTATATAGCGACCCCATACAAGTCAGTGCGATGATACCGATTAAAATAATGAAACGCCAACTTTTGACATGGTCGGAGATTTCCTTGTTGACGATAACCCAGAAAGGATGATTGACTTTACTCATGCCGTTCTCCTCCTTCCTCAAAATAACGGTTATAGATATCGGACAATTCCTGTTTTTTGTCTTTCAGTTCTGCCATATCGATTAAAGCAAGTAATTTTCCGCCGCTGAACAACCCCACCCGGTCACATACTTTCTGTACCTGGTCTAAATGATGGGAAGAAAAGAGTACGGTAAGCCCTTTCTCTTTGCTCAGCCAATGAATCAGTTCTATAAATTCCTGAACTCCCGCAGGGTCGATGCCGGAAGTAGGCTCGTCCAGAATGATAATCTCCGGATTTTTGACAAGTACATCCGCCAGTCCCAACCGTTGCCTCATTCCGCGGGAATACTTCCCGGTTTTTTTCTTCAACTGGCCTTCGAGTCCTACGCGCTTCAACAGCTCCATCCCTTTCTCTTCGGCCTCCTTATCCGGAATGCCGTTCAACCGTGCTGTATATACCAGATTCTCCAATCCTGTCATATCATCATAGAATCCTACATCTTCGGGCAAATAGCCGATTTTCCTCTTTACTTCGATAGGATGCGTGGTCGAATTGATACCGCATATCTCAACGGAACCCGATGTCGGCTCCGTCAATCCCAGCATCATCAAAATCGTGGTCGACTTTCCGGCACCGTTCGGCCCCAGCAGTCCGAAGATTTCCCCTTTCCGGATATTCAGGCGAATATGATCTACAGCAGTAAAATTACCGTATTGTTTAGTCAAATCGGTAAGTACGATCACTTGTTCGCCCATGATTTACCTCCTTCCATATTTACGGAACAGATAGTAGACAACACCGATGGCAACAGCGATAATCAAAACACCTACCCATCCCCATATCATCGGAGTTTTGACGGCGATTCTGAATTGTGCGTCGGCATTCACCTCAGGCGTTTTCGCCATCATGGTAGTCACGTAATCGCCCGGAAGCGCTTTTTTAGAAGCTTTCAACGTAGCAGTCACCGTTGATGTCTCTCCGGCTTTCAGCGCCTCTATCTTTGAAGGCTCGAAAGTGACTTCCCAGTCTACGGGTTTGTTGGCAGACAACTGAATATCTTTCAGCAGTGACGACCCCGTGTTTTTCACGACCAGTTCAATCCGTTTCACGTCTCCGGCAGTCACGTCGGCGCTCAACAATCCTCTCGGCGTAGTCAATTCCATCTGGTAAGAACCGGTGACAACCACTTCCAGTTCCAACTCCGCCGAAGTGGTTCCCGTAGCGGCACGTACCGGAATCTTATAACTGCCGGCTTCCACATTGGCGGGAGGAGTAATGTCGATACTGACATTCTGGCTGCCGTTGGCTTCCACCTGCGCGGAAGTAGCCTGTTTATAATTAGGTTTGAAAACGACATTCCAGCCTCTCGGCGCGTTAGCCATCAAAGCATACAGTTGCTGGTCGGCTGTCTGGTTTTTCAAAGTAGTGCTAAAAGTAAAAGTAGACTTGGAGTTGCCCTCCATATTGGGCTGGTCGGTTGTGAATTCTGTCTGGTAAGTCCCTTTCTGGGCAACCACGATGTCCAGCGGCAGTTTCGCATCTCCGGCATATACGGTGAAATGATAATTTCCCTTATTCACCTTCAACGGGACCTCGACTTTCAGATTAAATGTCTTTTTTTCTTTGGGAAGCACGGACAACTGGCTAAGGCTCCATCCTCCGGACTTCATCTCATGTTTCCAACTACCGGACAGTCCGCTAACGGAAAGATTGGCGTTTGTCAGTTTGTCGGTGTTGTTGATAAGGTCGATACTGTAATCGATAGATGCTCCCGGCGATACGGAAATTTTGGTGTAAGGAGTGTAGAGAATCACGCTTTCAGGAATGGAATCATTTGCGTGTACGTAGCGCACGGGGATTAGTCCCAATAGAATAGCTAATAATAAAAAACAATTTGTTCTCATAGTCATACAAAAGTTCTGATGGTTATTTAATATGAATATTGTCAAATTCGTGCTTGCAAAAATAAGCGATGCGAATATTAGTAGCTGTTAAAAGAATCAAAAGAATACAACTAGGAAAATTTTTCTTCATTTTTTCCGTTTTTCTCCGAAATTCCCAAATCTTTTCAGATTCTCCCTTCATCTTTGCAATGTGAAATTAATGATAACAGTAAAAACAAGATTAAAAAAGACGATTATGAAAAAGTTAGTATTCTTATTAGTATGCCTATTTACTTTGCAGACAGTAGCACGTGCGGACGACGATAAACCGATTCAGGTCAGCCAGATGCCGCAACCGGCACAACAGTTCATCAAACAGCATTTTGCAGACAGCAAGATTGCTCTGGCAAAAATGGAAAGCGACTTCTTTTATAAAAGCTATGAAGTGATTTTCACCAATGGCGACAAAGTGGAATTCGACAAGAAAGGAAGATGGGAAGAAGTGAACTGCAAATATAGTTCCGTACCCGTCGCCATAATTCCCGCAGCCATCCTGAATTATGTGACGACCAACTATCCTGACGTCAAGGTTCAGAAAATCGAACGTGACAAGAAAGAATATGAAGTAAAGCTTTCCAACCGTACGGAACTGAAATTCGACCTGAAATTCAATTTAATCGATATCGATAACTAAACCTCTAAAAACAATAATTATGAAAACGAAAATCTATACGCTGATACTTGTATTGTGCGCCGCATGGAACCTACAAAGTTGTGACAACGACGATAATGATTCGATTGCTGTTCCCGCCGAACTGCAGAATGCGTTCTCATCCAGGTATCCCAATGCGGCAAATGTGAAATGGGAAGCTAAAGCGGGTTATTACGTAGCGGATTTTTATGACGGCTATGAATCGTCCGCATGGTTCACCCAAAACGGGAAATGGCAGATGACGGAAACGGACATTCCTTACAATGCATTGCCGCAAGCCGTAAAGACCTCTTTTGAAACCGGCGAGTACGCCTCATGGAGAGTAGATGACGTGGACAAGCTGGAACGGGCGGATGTCGAGACCATGTATGTCATTGAGGTAGAAGACCGGAACCGGGAAATCGATTTGTATTATTCCGAAGAAGGGGTACTGGTCAAAAACGTTGTGGATACGGACGGCGACAAGGATGGGGAGTATCTGCCCGAACAGAATGTCCGGCTGACGGAAGCGATGAGAAATTTCATCGATACCCGATATCCCGGAGCCAAACTGATGGAGATAGACATAGAAGATGACGGTCCGAACAGAGGTTTTACGGAAGTGGATATCGTGCATTTCGACAATGACCTCGGACGCAATGTGTCCAAAGAAATCCTTTTCGACAGGAACGGCGAATGGTATTCCACCTCATGGGACGTACGTAAAGGAGAACTGCCTGCAGGTGTATCGGAAACGATAGATACCCAAATCAACACGATATATATAGGATACCGTTTTGACGATGCAGAACGCATTGAGAATGCCGACAGTAAATATTACCGTATCGAACTGGAAGCGAATGACAGGGAGGCCGTCCTGATGATAGCGGACAACGGAGAACTTATTTCCGGCCCGAACCGGAATTAAAAGAATGCAACCCGAACGGGAAACCGGAAGTTGAAAATCTTATGGATGAAAACTTCATTACAGGATAAATCCCCTTGTTCTTGCCCCCTATATTGTGATAAACAGGGCTGAAACAAGGGGATTATTCCGTTTCAACTTATAAGTTATAACTAAAACTGCCTCATTATCTTTATCCGATTCTTTATCTAAAGCTGTTCCGACTCGTTTGCGCCTGTCTATTTCATGACATTTTTCGTTACGAACATCTCCCTTAACTTCTCATTCTTTACATCAACAAATACCCGTTCTATCGGTATCCTGTGTTTTTCTCCCCGTTTGCCGGTAATGCAATATACCTCCATCAGCGAAGCGGGGACCACCACCGAAAGAGTCCTGCGGATTATCGAGCATATCTCATAAATCCGGTTATTGACGGGTTCTACCAGATTCTCCAGGCTACGCCTGATTTTTCCCGCTTCCGTATTTTTCTCCAATGCCACAATCTGATAAATTTCATATAGTTCCTGCACATAATTATACATGCTTTTAAATTCGAGCCCCTCCTCATGAATCAAAAAGAAAATGAATACGGTTTTAGGAAGATAGGGCATCTTCACTTCCACGGATGAATATTCGGGTAAAAAAATCCTTCCCTCTTTATCGATTACAATACGGCTTATTTTCTCTTTGTCATTACTTGTATCATTTGTTTCCTTTTGCACTACCGAACCAAGAATCTTCATAATATCCTCGTCGGTTGAAAAATCATTGTTTTCCAATAACTCCAATAAGATTCTTTTTGCCGTATGGTAGGATATACTCAATTTATCACTCATGTTTCATGTACTTATGTTGGACAAAAATAAGTTAAATAACAGTTATACGTTATCCGACACAAGGTTGTCAGTCAAAATTAACGAACCTTGTTTTGAATCGCTATAACAAACGGTCAACGGCATTCCTCGTAAAAACAAGGTTTGCCTGTTACCTTTTTATACCGGAAAAATGAAAAAGGTAACAAGCCGGAATTAAAAAAAATAATCTATTTTTGCAGAACATACGAAAATGAGATGATTAAACGTTATTCATTACTATTGTTATTCAGCCTTGAAATCATGTCTGCGGCGCGGGCGCAGACGAACCGGGCGCTTGTGGTGACAATCGGACAGTATCCGCGACATAGCGGGTGGGAACGGATTCATGCCGAAAACGATGAGGAGCTGGTGAAACGGATGTTGATGAAATATCAATACCTTCCCCGGCATATCGTCTGCCTTTCCGATTCGGAAGCCACGAAAGAAAACGTAACGGAAGCTATCGCCCGGTTGCATGCCGACGTCTGTCCGGGAGACTACATATACCTGCACTTCTCATGCCACGGACAGCAGATGATGGATGATAACGGCGATGAAGATGACGGACTCGACGAATCTATCGTTTTGTATGACGCTCTTTTCTGGTATATTCCCGGAAAATACGAAGGAGAAAATCATTTACGCGATGACGAACTGGGGGAATGGATAGATAAAATAAGAGAGAAAGCCGGCGAATCCGGACAAGTAATGGTGGTTATAGATGCTTGCCACAGCGGGACAGCCAACAGGGAAAATGAAGAGGAAGACTACATACGCGGGACAAATGCCGTCTTCGCACCTAAAGGATATGTCCCCAAACCCGGCGAACATCAGGAAAGGAGCCGGCTCTTGTTGCCCAAACGGGGATTTTCCCCCGCTATGGTATTCAGCGCTTGCCTGCCGGAAGAAATAAACTATGAATACTACGATATGCGACAAAAGAAATATTTCGGCAAGCTGACCTTTTTCCTGTGGGAGATTATAGAACAGGCGAATAATAACATCGGTATCAATGATTTGACGAGCAGGCTCAAATCAAAAATCTACCATACCCGCAGACGCCAGACCCCTTATATGGAATGCACTTCCGGCAATATGACGGTAAAAACAGGAACGACGAAGAAGCGATGAAAATACTGTTCGGTCACCGGTTTGGAAAAGAGCGTCTTGCCGACGCAAAAGAGATAAGCCGTTTGTATGAATTATACAAATCCCCGTTCATCTCTTTCGCCTTAAAATACTATCCCGTCAAAGAAGAAACGGCGGAAGACATTTATCAGGAAAGCTTTACGATTATGTTCCGGAATGTACGCGACGGCAAATACCGGGACAGGCAGGCGTCTTTGAAAACCTATCTGTTTGAAATCGGAAAACATCGGATATGCACCCACTTAGCCAAAAACAAATTGGAATTTGTCCCGATTCAGACATTGTCGTCCGAATGGGCGGAGGAAAACTACAATACGGAAGAATGGACGGAAGCACAGAATATCGTGAACCAAATGATAGAGGAAGCGGACGATACCTGCAACCGGATACTGAAACTTTTTTATTGGGAACGGCTGAAAATGGAAGAAATAGCCAGGCAGTTGAATTACAAATCGGAACAGGTCGCGAAAAACAAGAAAAGTTCCTGCCTGCGCCGTTTCACTTTTGAACTGAAAAAGAGGTTGGAATTAGTCGGAATTAAATGGAAAGAGAAAAATGGATAAAGAACAGATGGAGATACGGGCAGACCGTTTTATCAATAATGAAATGGAACCTGGCGAACGATATGCGTTTTGCCGGGAAATGGAACAGGACAAGGCGCTCAAAGAATATGTCGCTTACAGGAAACTATTGATAGAAGGAGAATTGATAGCAGCCGAACAGGAGGCCAGAAAAGCGATGGAACAAGCTTTTTCCGGACACGGGAAACTGCGTTGGAAAAGCGTGGCGGCCTGCATCCTCATCCTGTTAATCGCCGGAGGAGGAATATGGGGATATTCATACCGGTATGGTACGGAGGATATCGGCAATGCCTTTTCTTTTATCCCTTCCATCGAGCGTCCTAGGGGTGGCAGCGGACTGTCCGGAGAAGTGTCGGACATAAATGATGCGATTATCGCAGCGTATGACAAAGGGGAGTTTGAAAGCGCCGCCGGTGCTTTTCAGAAGGCTTCTCCTGAAATTGCCGGACAACTACCCGTTTACAGTTCTTTATACGCTGCCGTCTCGTTTATGAAAACCGGCGAGCCGCAAAAAGCAACGGCAGTCCTGTCCCGTTTGCCCGGTTCCGAATATGAAGAGGAAAGGGAATGGTTATTGCTCTGCAGTTACCTGCAGGCGGGCATGCGCGGGAAAGCGGCAGAAACGGCACAGAAGATAGCGGAAGAAAAGGGGAGCTATGCGGACGAAGCGCAGAAGATAGCGAAGGCGTTGAAAGAGAGAAAGTGGTTTTAATATACGGTCAGGCGCCGGTATCGCGATATTATTGGGAGATTGGCAATGAAAACCAAATCATTGCCAATCTTTCGGTAATGTCTAATCATTTCTTCTGACTTTCATTTCCATACCCGATAAAATCATGCTCCAACCCTGGAACACAAACCACAGGGCAACCAAAGAAAGGATTTTTTCTACAATGCCCAACCCCGGTATTATGCCTGTTATGGCGGAAATAAGAAGAATAATCATGCTCGTACGCAGTTTCCCGGCGCCGTTTTGCCCTTCGTCGCCTATTGCCGACGAACCTTTCAGCGCTCCGTATCCCATAAACTCAAAGATGAAAGCGAGAATAGCCAGGATACCTCCCACAATGCCGCCGATTAACGGAATCCATCCTATAACCACACCGGCCAGTCCGAGAATGACAGCTATCTTCAATTTGGAGACACCCTGCTCGCCCGCCGAGTCCAGCGCCGGCTTGATAGTGCCGAGCCCCATCCAATACATGATTAGCCCTATAACAGCGGCTACACCGGTCATGAACGTATCTCCGATACCGTTGTAGACATGCAGCAATATCGCCAGCAGGATGAGGTAAGCTCCCTGTGTCCCCCTGTTTGCCCATTCAATGCCTACGCTGTTTTTGCACAAGTAGACAGCAACCAGCAAAGCAATGAGGGCAATGTAATCCAGCCAGGAAGGTATTCCGGGAATCAATGACAACAAAACCAAAATCATGCCCGCAACTGCCGTCGCCAGAAAAGCCGTAGGAAGCTGTTGCTGTTTGGCTTGTGCTTCCTTATAGAAATAATAGAAAGCCGTTCCGCCGCCGATAAGTCCTATTGCTTTGCAACAGAAGGCCGTAATGTCAAAATTAAACCCGATTAATGCAGAAATAATACTTCCCAGATTAAACTCCGGCAAGACCGTCAGTAACAAGAGCAATAAGCAAAATTGTAGCTGAAGGAATTTTTTTACACTTTTAGTTTCCATAAAATAATAATGTTAAGTCATCAACTTAAAATTCTGATTCTACAAACTCAATGACATATTCCCCTTTACGATTGATATACCCGAAACGGTTATCGTATTCGCAAGGCGCATAATTGCCGTCGAACATGGCACTGACACCATTGAGCAGAGTATCTCCAAGCGGTGACACCCAAGCTGTCTTCCGGGTATATACATCATATACATACAATCCGTTTTCTCCCCAGAGCGCATGGGCATTCTGCGTACTTTTTCCATCCGGGACCGGAGGAACGGGAACCTGGACATCCTCTGCAAACCTCGATACGAACCGCAGTTTTTTATCCATCACATAATAATTCACATGATTATTCGAAGATATGGCAATCCATGCATAACCATCGTGATACTCGGACGCCTTGACAAAAGGCTTGCTTACTATTTTCCCCGTCTTGTCAATATAGAAAAACTCTTCGTTTTTATTCTTTATGGGAGCAAGCCCGTCGCAGAATGACCCCGGACGGATACTGAATATGGGGTCAATCTCGAATTCACCCGCCAAATCGATGTATCCCCACTTTTTCGTACCGTTCTCATCCATGACGGAAACCAGTGCCAGGCTGTCGCTGAACTCGGCGGCGTCTTCAAATTGCTGCGGAATAATGATTCCTCCCGACTCATTGCGGTATCCCCACTTTTTTCTCCGGTAGTCATAAAAAGCGGACAGCCCGTAACGTGACGGACGGACTTCTTTCAGCGATTCCATCGTAGAAGCGCTGGGCAAATCCTTGAAAACCCGTTTCCCTTTCGTGTTGATATAAATGTTGTAATAATCATAACTTTTATATCCGGTCTTGCTCGGATATCCTTTGAGGATTGCGGCTACGCCATCCACAAAATCGGTCACTTTAAGTACTTGAGCCAGTTCACAAACCGTTTCCCCTTTTTTATTAATGATACGGGCGGTATTCTTGGAGTTGTTCAATGAAATGATTACCCCGTGGTTGAATTTCGGAATCGTCCCGTAGCCGACCGGATGATTGAACAGCCTGTTGCCTAAAGTGTCGATGAAAAATCCTCCTTGTTTGCCTCCGGTCTTGACATAAGCGACACCTTCGGAAAAACCGCTCATCACCGGCCTTTTATTTTCGAGCGTAATCAGGCGGGTACTAGCTGTCCGGTGAGGGACAGCCTTACTTGCCGATTCGGTTTTATAGGTGGCTATACGTATCCGGTTGGCAGAGGCGGCCTTTTCCGTCTTCACCTCTGCAGCGGCCCGTGACTCATTGCCGGAAGAAGTCCCCAGCTCTTTGTCCACTTTCTCCAGTACCTTTCCCAGTTTCTTAAAAAACTGCGCATTCGCGTCAGACGGAAAACACCAGACAAGCATAACGGCCCAAACAAATAAAACAAATCTTCTCATACCGTGTTTCCTGTATCGGTTACATATCCGGGCCTACCTGGTCTACAAGCCATTTCCCGTCCTGCTGTTCGAGCAATACTTTCATGTTGTATTTGGAAGGGCTGCTGATATATTTCACCAACTTGCCGCTACTGCCCATTTCACTTACCTGGGAGCGGGTATAGGTCGTGGATTTCAACTGTTCACGCATTTTCCTGATGCCCCGGTCATTTTTCATCTGTTCCTCGATAGCCATGTCTTCGGTCAGGCGTTTATTGCATCTGGCAGTCGTGTACGGCAATAGTTTCCCGCGTTCGTTAGTCCTGAAACACTCTACGGCAAAGTCCGCCAGTTTCAACGGGTCTTCCGTCAGCGAAGCTTCTTCCGCCTGTTTGACATCCGTCACTTCTTCCGTCCCTTCTCCGGTTCCGTTCGTCTTTGATTTTGAAGGCCCGCATGCCACCAGCGATACGGCCAATAAACAATAAGCCAGTTTGATTAATTTATTCATACTGTTTTCTTTAAATTGACAGGCTCTACCATCGGTTTATAATGTCATGCACACCGGGACGAGAGCCTTTTACATCCCGGTACACAACTTGTTTTTTTACAGGTTACTACCTTAGGTGCGACCAGAAACGAACCCTCTGGCTGTATCCGATACCGTTGTCGGTGATGATATACACGCGCCCGTAATAATAGGCCCTCGAATAAGAATTCGGGTCTTGCTGTTCGGCCCTGTATTTTATCGTAAAGCGTGTCATGTCCTGGTTCAGCGAGCTGAAATTGCATACTATCCGTTCGCTGTTCTCTATATCCGGCATGAAATCGTCGCTGATATTCCCCTTGTCGATAATTCTGCAGTAACCTATCTCTTTAATTTCTCCTCCTCCGAGGTCTTTAATCATCACATCAAACTCGTCCTGCATAGTCACTTGAAGGATACTCAGTTCGGGCACTCCGGCAAGCGTGGTGAAAGAGACTGTCTCACCCGTTACCGTAGTCGAACGGTTTTGGGCAAATCCTTTGGCATAATAAGTCGTTCCGCCTTTCAGATTCGTAAGCTCTATCCGGAAATTGCCGTTTATATCACGTTCGGCAATCACCTTTTTATCCGCGTCGGTCGGTTCCCGGTTCGTCTCGCTCCAGTAGATTCCGCACTCCGGGATATCTGTCCCGTCCTCCGTCTCCGGCACGGTTCCATTGATTACAACACTCTTACGCTCGATATCCGATACGGTAATGGTAGGAAGAGCCGTTTCTTCATCTTCCGAACAGGCATACAAAAAAGGCATGGCGCAAAAAGCCCATAAAGCATACATCGTTTTCATCATTATTATATTTATTTTAAAAATATCAGCAAATATACAATCTTCAACAATGGCATTTCATTTCACACAAGGTTGTTCCATCAAAAAACTTTACCTTGTTTTTCCCTTCACTCCTTTAATACGGAAAAATGGGAAAAGGTAACCGGAACAATGAAAAAAAACTTATTTTTGCCGATATAATCAGCCTGCATCACGATGAAATATTTACTGGCCTTTCTATTCGCCCTCACTGCCGTTGCCGAAACAGCGGCGCAATCTCCCGCACAGACCCGGTCATGGACAGAAGAAGGCATGGAACGAATCCGCCGTCTGGAGACCTCAATCGGAGACAGCCTGAAATATGCATCCGAATTATTTTCCACGGCGCAATATTGCAAATCGCTCGGAATGTACCGGCAAAGCAAAGAACTGGCGGAACTTTCCGTACGAATCCTGGAGGAGAAATTAAAGACGACCCCGAAGGAAGCCGCTTATCCCATACATAAAGAGCTGGCGTATGCCTATACGTTTTTAAGCGACCTGTCCGTTTTCCGGAAGAATGTATTGCTGCCCGGAGGAATGTTGGAGAAACTTGCCGCCACAAACCATACGCTTGCCGTCATTTCGGAAAGCATGGGACTGTTAATGAAAGCGATGGACACAAACGATAGCAGGCTGTACCGGCAGGCGGAGAAGATGCAGAAAGACTTGCCGGACAACTGGGATGCGGAATCTGTTTACCATTGGGAACAGAACGACCTCAACTCTGCCGTCAAACTGCTGGAAGAGAGACTGGAAAAACACGAAGATACGCCAGAGACCGCCGCTTCCATAAGGCTTCGCCTGAAAATGCTGTCTCTTCTGAACGACTCCACGCCTGCAGCGGCGGAACAATGCATGGACATAGCGGAAAAGACGTATCGCCCGGCAAGCGTTTCACAAGTGCTCGGTATGCAAAGGCTGCCCGAATGTTTCCTGGTCTTCAGGACCTGCGCGCAAATTTACGCGCAATCCCGGCAACCGGAAAAGGCTTTGGAGACCTACAACAAGATGCTAGAATACCTGTATTCGCTAATGGAAGAAGACCTTCCTTATCTATTCCCTTCCGAACGGAGTGTTTTATGGGACATTGTACAGACATATTATAACGACATGCAACGTTTTGCCTGCCAAAACATGCGGATGCCCGGAATTGCGGAATTCCTGTACGACAGCAATTTATTGAAAAAAGAACTGTTTACGACCGTTCCGCTCCGGCAGCAAGAGCTTTCCATGCCGGAACAGGATAGATACTGCATGGAAATACGGCAAGAGATTGACAGCATCCGCTTTTCGGAAAGCTCTTTCAAAAAAGGAAGGGGCAGAGATTACGTCCGAAGGTTGCGGAACGAGATAACGGTCAGAAACCTGGAACGGGCATTGGGAGCCTATCTGAAAGAGAAACATAAAAACCGGGCTGTCCGGCGTCGCGGGTGGAAAGAAATCGCCGCCTGCCTGTCTCCGGAAGAAGCTGTTGCGGAAATCATCAGCCTGCCCGTCTCACCGGATTTCCTGAATAAGGAATACTGGGCGGTCGTCTTTACCTCTAATGACACGGTTCCCCACATCACCTCATTATGTACATACCTTGAACTGCCTTACCTTATCGTAGACAAACGGGAGGCTTACAACAGACTCTGGACGCCGATAGGAAAACTGGCGGGCGGATGTTCGCACATCTATCTGTCTCTGGACGGGAACCTGAACACGATACCGTTTGCCCGGCTATTTGACGGCAAGCAGTATGTGTGCGAGAAATATGTCCTGCACCACCTGTCTTATACCGGCGACATACCCGCGATAAAGAAACGTCAAGAGAGCCGCAAAGACATTTCCAGGGATATCATCCTTTTCGGGGGAGCGGAATTCAACCTGCCTCCCGACAGCGTCTACGGAGAGAAAAGAGGGCAGGGGTTCGCCTATTTGCCGGGAACGGTTATTGAAATAGACAGCATCAGCCGCCTGCTGTCCGCCTCCAACCGGTGGAATATCCATAAATATACAGGCCGGGAAGCCAATGAAACAGCTTTCAGAAAACTGTCTCGCCGGCCTTTCTCCTCCGCCGTGCTTCACATCGCCACGCACGGGTTCAACCTTCCTTACAATGATACCATCCAAAGCCCCGCAATTGTCTGTAAAGGAGAAAGCGGCCATCAAGACCCGCTTATGCGTACAGGTTTTCTTTTGTCCGGCGCCAACGAAGCCTGGACGGAACATCGCCCTGCCGGCGGAAAGGAAGACGGCATCCTGACGGCGCTGGAAATATCTTCCCTTGACCTTTCCCGCATCGAGCTGGCCGTACTTTCATCCTGCTATTCGGCGGAAGGAGAGATTGAGGAAGCGGAAGGAGTATTCGGATTGCGGCGGGCTTTCCGTCTGGCAGGCGTCGAGTCCATGCTTGTCAGCCTGTGGGAAGTAGGAGATAAAGCCACCGTCGAACTGATGACGGACTTCTACCGGTTCTGGCAGACAGGAATGGGCAAGCAAGAGGCTTTCACCTGCGCCCAGAGAAACATGATACGCAAATACCCCCATAATATCCGGGACTGGAGCGGGTTTATGCTGATAGAATAAACGGGCGGAACCGTTATTGGCGCAACCGCTTTCTTTCTACGGACGGCTGCTGCCAAGTGGTCTCTTCTCCGCCGCTGCCGGGTATGCTGTCTGCCGGTTGTTCTTCCGCTTTCTTTTCAGCTTCTTCCCGCTTGCGTTTATGAAACCACTTGTTCCAGAAGAAAAGCTCGCTCCATTTATTGAAGTCTTTTTTATACATGATACCCACACCCTGGGTTGTAAGGTTGGTTTTCGTATAATAGCGGTCATTGGTTTCGTTATATGCTTTCAGGCGGATATCCCCCGAACGGTTTATCAGCCATTCCGCTTCAAAGTCTCCTACGAAATTGGTGTTTGCCATCGGATTGTCCCGGTAGCCGAAATTCCCGTTAATCAAAAGCCGGTTGTTCAATAACTGGCCGGACAAGATGCCTTCCACCTCCATATCCGTCCACCCTTTCTCACCGGTACTCAGATTCGTCCCGATATTCCAGTTGTTCGTTTCAAAAACCTGCGACAAGGCATTGTTCAACTGTCCGGACAGGGTGGAGGAGAGCACCGACGACATCACATTGGAATTCTGGTTGTTGTTCCGGGCGTCTTCCGTATAGAATTTGCCAATTCCCAGCAAATAAAGAATCTGCATGTTCATCTGTTCCTCCGTACTGATATAGTTGCGCACCAACGTCTGCACTTCATCCCGTTCATTCGGCAGTTCAATCCCCAGTTTGATGGTAGGGCGCACCAGCATTCCGCTCAGGTTCATGATGCAGTTCACCTTCACATTCGGTTGCTGTATGATAGCCGCCGACGCTTCGTCCGGAATTAGGTCATTCAACGAAGCCGAGTTTACCGTATAAGAGGCCTGGATGTCCAGGTTCGCGTCCAGGGGAGCGCCGTTGAAGGTAATCGTACTTCCGTTTTTGATAATAAAGTCTTTACGGATAACTTCCTGCAGGCTGAATTTATATACTCCCTGGTTAATCTGGTAGTTACCGAACATTTTTACGTCTCCCTTATTATAAAATTCCGTGCGGATGTTTCCCGTACCCTTACCGCTGATGTAGTCTCCCGCAATGGGGTCCATGATGATTTTCATCGTCGCGTCGGGAGTGGCGTCAACAAGAATATTCAGGTGTATGTCGGTCTTTTGCTCCTCTTCGGCCTCTTGGCGTTTCTGCTGCAACTGCTCGTAATAGGAAATGACCTGCACGGAATCCTGGATGGTGCGGCGGGGCGTTTTATCGACGAACTTGATAAACTGGTTACTTGTGGCGGACGCGACACTGCCGTTGATATAGGTGAAAGTCGTGTTCCGGTTCGTCGTCATGGCTACGTTTACGTCCAGTCCCTGCACGGCATTTCCGGCAAGCAGCGCATTTCCCGTACCGTACACGGTTCCATAGAAAGGAATGTCCGTCGATTCTTTCGTATTCATCACAAGCATATTGTCTGCCTGTATCTCAAAACGGTAATTCAGATTCTTGAAATGCTGGAAATGCAGATACCCGTTCATCCTCCCCGAATGCCCTTCCATGTCAGAAATATAGATATTATTGAAGGTCAGTCCGGTGGGAGCCAGGCGGATGGTGTCCTTTACGGCAAAATAGGTATTTAAAATATCGAACTTCATCGAGGCGTCCGTCATGACCGCGCCGTCCAGGTTCAATCCTTTAAACTTGCCGTAGAAATGCACCTTTCCGGTTCCCCGTCCTTTAATGTCGTTCGCAATGGACTTCATGTAATGCTCCAGAAACTTCAAGTTCAATTCATTTGCCTCTATATTCAGGTCGAGCCCGCTTTCCGGTTTGAGGGGATAGATGATGCCGGTCACGCGGGAAGGGGCGGGGGCTATATCCTTAATGGAGGCATCCAGGCGAATCCCCCTGTTCTCATTATCCCACTCGCCATAGATATCCAAATCTCCCAAACGGCCTTGATTGAGCGAGAAGTTCTTGATAAACAGGCGGGTATTCATCACGGGCTTTTTCAATACGCCGCATGCGTAAGCCGTCCCCGTCGCATCTCCCTCAAAATTCACGTCATCGGAAATACTTGCGATATCAAACACATATCCCATGTTGATGTCCTTCAAATCAATCTTCACGCTGTCTTCCGGATTGTCGGAAAGACGGCCGTTAATGCGCACATAGCGGTCCTGATGGCTGAAATAGAAGTTGTTCACATCCACCTTGCCCGAGTCCACCACTACCTGCGAAGGGTGTATCTGCCAAAGGGTGTCGTTCAGGATGATGTCCGTCGGCTTCACGTCCACCATCGCTTTCAACAAAGGCTTCTCGCCTTCGGTACGCAGAAATTTGGCCACGGCCGCCAATTGCCCGCTATATGTCACCGCCGCGCTATTTCCCCAGTTCAGCGTCGTACTGACATTGTCTTCCTTCGCCTGTGCATCCAGGGAGAGGTTTACCGTCCCTTTCTTTCTCAAACTAGTCAAACGGACCCGCGCACGGACATAGTCCGACGGAGTCTCGCACAAAACCATGCCCGATTCGATGTAATTGTCCTTATACTGGAAACGGGGGAAATATCCCTCTATCCTCAAACGCCGCAAAGGGTCGTTGAAATATCCCTTTATCGTGGAATGGGTATAGACAGTCAAGGGAATATTAAAGATTGTAGTCAGAATGTCCGTATTGTACAAATTGATGTCGAACTGGAAGTTATTATGCGTCTCTATCGGCTTCTTAGGCGGCAATATCAGAGACGGGACGTATTTTCTCATGGTATTCAGGATGCTGGCAGGCAATGTGTGATACTGGAACTTGCCTTTCACCGTCGCTGTCATGAACTCCGAAACCAGCCTTAACCGGTTTTCATCATCCTGTCTGGTGGCGCGGATATTCATGTTATTCATGAAATACTGCTTGTCCGGAGTCGCAAATTCCAAACTGTCCACATTTATCTCACCAATCATTTCATCCACGGAACCACCCGTGAAATTGGCTCTCAACTTCAAGGAGAATTCCGCATCCGGATACTTCGACGTAAGATTTAAATCGTGCGGCCGTATTTTATGGACGGCAGCCTGGAAATTAAAGGTAGGGATTTCGGAAGAGACATTGACGTCTCCGTTCAAATAGATTGAACCGTTCGGGTCGTCCAATGCCACTTTCCCGTTAAATCCTCCTTGCTTATATTCCCCGTCCAGGGTAATGTTCTCATATTTATACTTGCTGTAATCCACGGAAGATATCAGGCCTTTCAGCTCCACAACGGGAAGCTGGCCGGATACGTGCTGTCCGTGCACATCCAGATTGAAGGTGATTTCCCCCAACCGCCCGTTCGCCAACAGTTCTCCCAGCTTATAGTCGGTTGTTTCGACAGCTCCCGAATAAGCGAACAAGCCTTTGCTTTTGTCCGAACTCAGCTTCAAGTCCATTTTAATGTTCCCCAAATCGGTATGCAACCGGCCGTAGGTTACCAAATCCGTGAAATAACCGGATATGTCTCCCTGGAAACTGACTCCTCCCAGACGTTCGAGAATGGGGGGGACTCCTTTATAGTCGTGGCTCAAATTACGGAGCAGAAAACTGATGCCGGGAGCGCTGGCGGTCAGCTCGGACAGGGTGCCGTACACATACGTATTCTGCGGATGCGACAAATCCTGAAGCGACATGTCGCCTTTCAGACGGAACTGGCGTTCGTCGGCCGTTATCTCCAGGCGCGAACAGGTCAGTTGGTCCACAGTGCCTTTTACCTCCATATCCAGCGTAATCGGCTCTGTGAAATGCGACAACGCCGGCACAAAAGGAGAAATCTCCTTCAACGTGATTTGCGACGGCAACGTGCGGAACGAGAAGCGGACCTGCTCCGTGAAGCGGTTGAAGGCTTTCAGGCTGTCATATGTCAGATGGATTGTGTCCAGCTTCAGCGATGTTTCAGGCAGCTCGACGGTGAAATTATCGACGTTCATCCGCTTGCTGTTCGCAACCAGTTTCAGGCTCATCTTCTTCAAGGAAAAGCCGGACGCCTTCTCGTCGAGACTCAAACGTTTGATGCCCAGGTTCACGGAATCTTTGTTCAACGCCTTCAACGATATGCTGGCTATGATGTTCTGGAGCTGGATATGCCTGGCATTGAACTTTCCCGGTGTCTCCTCTTCGGAAAGCACGTGATATGACATGCGGCCGCGGCGAATCAGGATGGAATTAATCCGCAGGTCTAACGAATTTTCTTTCTTTACCGTATCTTTGGAAGCGAAAGCGTCTAATACGAACTTGAAATTGGGCGGAGAGTCCGGCGTGTCTTTCCGGAGACTGATGTTGAAACCGAATAGCTGGACACTGCTGATGGAAATCTTCCCTTCGAAGAAAGGCATGATGTCGAACGTTGCGGACAGGCGGGTGATTTTGAGCATTTCCCGGCCGCTCCGGTCGTCGAGCAACACATCGTCGATAATGATGCGGTTCAACAGCCCCATATAAATCCTGCCCACCGTGACGCGGGTGTTCAGGGCCTCGGAAAGTTTTTCGGCTACAAATACGCTCATGGCTTGCTGAACATCCGGTATATTCAACAAAACAATAGTCCCGATATATACTCCCAGTACAATACCGACTATCCAGCGTACAGTCTTTTTCAGCGTTCTGATAAGCGATAACTTTTATTTTGCGAACAAAAATATAAAATAGTTCGTTATGAATCGTAGTTTTATGATTACTTTTGCACCGTTTTAAATAGTTTATTACTTATGAGTGCAATAATATTAGGAATCGAGTCTTCCTGTGATGATACGTCGGCAGCCGTTATCAAGGATGGGTATCTGCTGTCGAATGTAGTGTCGAGCCAGGCTGTACATGAGGCATACGGCGGAGTAGTACCGGAACTGGCTTCACGGGCGCATCAGCAAAACATTGTCCCTGTGGTGCATGAAGCGCTGAAACGCGCCGGCGTAACCAAAGAAGAGTTAAGCGCAGTGGCTTTCACGCGTGGGCCGGGCCTGATGGGGTCGTTGCTTGTCGGCGTCTCTTTCGCCAAAGGGTTCGCCCGTTCTCTGAACATTCCGTTGATTGATGTCAACCATCTGAACGGACACGTTTTAGCTCATTTTATTAAAGCGGAAGGAGAAGAGAACAAACAGCCTGTTTTTCCATTCCTGTGCTTGCTGGTGTCCGGTGGCAACTCGCAAATCATCCTGGTGAAAGCCTATAACGACATGGAGATTCTGGGACAGACCATCGACGATGCCGCAGGGGAAGCGATTGACAAATGCTCTAAAGTAATGGGGCTCGGTTATCCGGGCGGACCGATTATCGATAAGCTGGCCCGGCAGGGGAATCCGAAAGCTTTTACATTCAGCAAGCCTCATATCCCCGGACTGGACTACAGTTTCAGCGGATTGAAAACGTCTTTCCTCTACTCGTTGCGTGACTGGCTGAAAGAGGATTCCGATTTCATAGAGCACCATAAAGCGGACTTGGCAGCGTCGCTGGAGGCGACAATCGTGGAAATCCTGATGGACAAGTTGCGGAAAGCGGCTAAAGAATACAAAATCAAGGAAGTGGCCGTAGCGGGAGGAGTCTCTGCCAACAACGGATTGCGCAACGCTTTCCGGGAACACGCCGAAAAATACGGCTGGAACATTTATATCCCTAAATTCAGCTATACTACCGACAACGCCGCGATGATTGCCATCACCGGGTATTTCAAGTATCTGGATAAGGATTTCTGTTCCATCGCTCTTCCGGCTTATTCCCGCGTCACGTTGTAGCCATATCGCGCGCAACGAGCCGTACCGCCGTATGAAACAGGCGGTTTTACCGCACGAAACACTAGTTTCTACTGCACGAAACTTTTGGTTTCACCGTATGAAACTAAATATTCAACAGGTTGAAAATAAAGTTTCGACAGTATGAAACTGATGTATCGTCCGCTCGAAAATACACGGGTTATGCCGAAGCATATACCTTATATATAATAGAAATTCAAAGAAACCATGTTTGCTGAAATTATTACCATCGGCGACGAATTGTTGATTGGACAGGTCGTTGATACCAATTCCGCCTGGATGGGGCAGGAATTGAACAAAATAGGTATTGAGGTTCTCCGCATCGTTTCAATCCGCGACCGGGAAGAGGAGATTACGGAAGCGGTTGACAACGCGATGAAAAGGGTGGATATCGTCCTGGTGACCGGAGGGCTGGGCCCCACCAAAGACGACATTACCAAACAGACGTTATGCAAATACTTTCATACGGGACTGGTATTCAACGAAGAAGTCTTTGAGAACGTGAAGCGGGTATTGGCCGGGAAAATACCGATGAACGCCCTGAACAGGAGCCAGGCGATGGTTCCTGAAGGCTGCACGGTAATCAATAATCCGGTAGGAAGCGCTCCCGTAAGCTGGTTTGAAAGGGAAGGGAAGGTGCTTGTCTCCATGCCGGGGGTTCCGCAGGAGATGAAGGCGGTAATGACGGAATCGGTATTGCCCGGATTACAGAGGAAGTTCCGGACAGATGTCATCATGCACCGGACGTTCCTCGTGCAGCATTATCCGGAATCCGTATTGGCGGAAAAACTGGAGCCGTGGGAAACCGCACTTCCGGAAAGCATAAAACTGGCGTATCTGCCCAAACTGGGGATTATCCGCCTGAGGCTGACGGGACGCGGGCAAGTGAAAGAAGAGGTTGAAGCGCTTCTCGACCGGGAGAAGGCCGGATTGGAAGAAATACTCGGTGAGGACATTTTCTGCGAAGAGGATATTCCGGTCGAAACGATTGTCGGCGAGCTCCTGAAAAAGAAGAATTTAACCGTATCCACCGCAGAAAGCTGCACGGGAGGAAGCATCGCCGCCCGGCTGACTTCCATCGCCGGAAGTTCCGGATATTTCAAAGGAAGCATAGTGGCGTATTCCAATGAGGTAAAAACCGGGCTTCTGCACGTCTCTTCCGAAACATTGGAAAAACACGGGGCGGTGAGCGAAGAAACCGTTGTCGAAATGGTGAAAGGCGCGATGAAAGCGCTGAAAACAGATTGTGCGGTCGCTACCTCAGGAATAGCCGGGCCCGGAGGGGGCAGCCCGGAAAAACCGGTAGGGACAGTTTGGATAGCTGCCGGTTATAAAAACGAAATCCGTACTTACAGGCAGGAAACAAACCGCGGAAGAGCCATGAATATCGAAAGGGCCGGCAATAATGCCTTGCTAATGCTGCGAGATTTGCTCAAATAAGGGAAAATTGGTGTCAGAAAGTGAATTATTTTATGAAATTCTTGTTTTATACGGATAAAAGTGCTTACTTTGCGTCCTGTTTGAAAGAAGTATAGATATAAAACTATAAAAATAAGATAGAAATGTCGAAGATTTGTCAAATTACCGGAAAGAAAGCCATGATTGGCAACAATGTTTCACACTCAAAGAGAAGAACTAAAAGAACCTTTGATTTGAACTTGTTTAACAAAAAGTTCTATTATGTAGAACAAGATTGTTGGATCAGCCTTAGCATTTGTGCTAACGGGTTGCGTATTATCAACAAAAAAGGACTGGATGCTGCGCTGACTGAAGCAGTGGCTAAAGGTTATTGTGATTGGAAAAGCATTAAAGTAATCGGCTAAACGTAGAGGAGAAAACTTACAATGGCAAAGAAAGCAAAAGGTAACAGAGTACAAGTGATTCTGGAATGTACAGAACACAAAGACAGTGGAATGCCGGGAACATCTCGTTATATCACAACTAAGAACAGAAAGAATACTACAGAAAGACTTGAGTTGAAAAAATACAACCCGATTCTGAAGAGAGTAACAGTACACAAGGAAATTAAATAATAAAGTAGTATAACCCATGGCAAAGAAAACAGTAGCAAGTTTGCACGAAGGTTCTAAAGAAGGTCGTGCTTATACCAAGGTTATCAAAATGGTAAAATCTCCGAAAACTGGAGCATACGTTTTTGATGAACAAATGGTTCCTAATGAAAAAGTACAAGACTTTTTCAAAAAATAATCGAAATAGCATATACGCTATAACTGCAAAATCCTCTCATTGGCGAACAATGAGGGGATTTTTTATTGCTTCTTTTTTTACTTTTCCAATCCTTTGTTATATCTTTGTAGCATAATGTATTATACAAACAACTGTTTATATGGGATTTTTTAGTTTTTTTTCAAAGGAAAAGAAGGAAACCTTAGATAGGGGATTATCTAAAACGAAAGAGAGCGTATTCAGCAAAATCGCTCGTGCCGTAGCCGGCAAGTCAAAGGTGGACGACGAAGTATTGGATAATCTGGAAGAGGTATTGATTACCTCGGACGTAGGTGTGGAAACAACCCTGAATATCATCAAGCGCATTGAAAAACGCGCCGCAACAGATAAATATGTAAATACCCAGGAACTGAATCATATCTTACGGGACGAGATAGCCGCTTTGCTGACCGAAAACAATTCGGACGACGTAGCCGACTTCGACGTTCCCGTCCAACGGAAACCTTACGTTATCATGGTGGTAGGAGTCAACGGGGTAGGAAAGACTACGACTATCGGAAAGCTGGCATATCAATTTAAAAAAGCCGGCAAGTCCGTTTATCTGGGAGCCGCCGACACATTCCGCGCCGCTGCCGTGGAACAGTTGATGATTTGGGGCGAACGGGTAGGGGTGCCTGTGGTCAAACAGAAAATGGGGGCGGACCCGGCATCCGTCGCTTATGATACGCTGAGTTCTGCTGTCGCCAATAATGCGGATGTCGTCATTATCGACACGGCGGGGCGTTTGCACAACAAAGTGGGCCTGATGAACGAGCTGACTAAAATAAAGAATGTAATGAAGAAGGTAGTACCTGACGCACCGGACGAGGTTTTGCTGGTATTGGACGGTTCTACCGGACAGAATGCATTCGAGCAGGCCAAACAGTTCACCCTGGCAACGGAAGTCACGGCAATGGCTATCACCAAACTTGACGGAACCGCCAAAGGCGGAGTGGTTATCGGCATCTCCGACCAATTCAAAATTCCCGTTAAATATATCGGCTTAGGCGAAGGCATGGAGGATTTGCAAGTGTTCCGCAAAAATGAATTTGTCGATTCCCTGTTTGGAGAGAATGCATGAAAAGAAAAGGGGTAGATATAATCACTTTAGGATGTTCTAAAAATCTGGTAGACTCGGAACAGTTGATGCGTCAACTGGAGGAAGCGGGATACAGCGTAACGCATGATGCCGAAAACCCGCAAGGGGAAATCGCGGTAATCAACACGTGCGGGTTCATCGGCGATGCCAAGGAGGAGTCTATCAACATGATTCTGGAGTTTGCGGAAAGAAAGGAGGAGGGCGGCCTTAAAAAACTTTTTGTAATGGGGTGTCTTTCCGAGCGTTATCTTAAAGAGCTGGCAATCGAGATTCCGCAGGTAGACAAGTTCTACGGTAAATTCAACTGGAAGGAGCTTTTGCAGGATTTGGGAAAATCGTACCGGGAAGAGTTGTACATCGAACGTACATTAACGACTCCCGGACATTATGCCTATCTGAAGATATCGGAGGGGTGCGACCGCAAATGTTCTTATTGCGCCATTCCTATCATCACGGGACGCCATACGTCCAGACCGATGGAGGAAATCGTGGATGAAGTGCGCTATCTGGTATCGCAGGGCGTGAAAGAATTTCAGGTGATTGCACAGGAATTGACTTATTATGGCGTTGATTTGTATAAGAAACAGATGCTTCCGGAACTTATCGAACGTATCTCGGAAGTGCCGGGAGTGGAATGGATTCGTTTGCATTATGCATATCCGGCGCATTTTCCGGACGATTTGTTCCGTGTGATGCGCGAGCGCGACAATGTATGCAAATACATGGATATCGCCTTGCAGCATATCAGCGACAACATGTTGAAGCTGATGCGGCGCCAGGTAACGAAAGAGGATACATACAGGCTGATAGAGAAATTCCGTAAGGAGGTTCCCGGCATTCATCTGCGGACGACCTTGATGGTGGGGCATCCGGGAGAAACGGAGGAGGATTTTGAGGAGTTGAAAGAGTTTGTGCGGAAAGTGCGTTTCGACAGAATGGGGGCTTTCGCTTATTCGGAAGAGGAAGGCACGTACGCTGCCAAGGCTTACAAGGATTCTATTCCGCAAGATGTAAAACAGGCCAGGCTTGATGAACTGATGGATATCCAGCAGGGTATTTCCGCGGAATTAAGCGCCGGGAAAATCGGCAAACGGATGAGGGTTATCATCGACCGTACGGAAGGCGACTATTATATCGGGCGCACCGAATTCGACTCGCCGGAGGTTGACCCGGAGGTTTTGATTAACCGGCTCGAAAGGAAACTTGAGGCGGGCAGGTTTTACCAGGCGGAGATTGTGGACGCCGACGATTTTGATTTATACGCAAAGATTATAGATGACTATGAATAATAAGGAATTTACATCTGAACTGGCTGAAAGACTGGGATATACCATCAAGGATATGTCTGAACTGATTGCTTCTTTACTGGCTGATATGACGCAGGAACTGGAGGAAGGAAATATTATTGCAATTCAGGGATTCGGCTCTTTCGAAGTAAAAAAGAAGGCGGAGCGTATCTCTATCAATCCGGTAAGCAAGCAACGTACTTTGATTCCTCCCAAACTGGTATTGTCTTATAAACCGAGCAATACACTGAAAGATAAGTTTAAATAAATATTTCCCGTTATGAATGAAAGACTGACAATTCAAGACCTTACTGACTTATTGGCCTCTAAACATAGCATGACCAAGAAGGACGCTGAGGCATTCGTTAAGGAGTTTTTCCTCTTAATCGAACAGGCTTTGGAAAACGAAAAGACTGTAAAAATCAAAGGATTGGGAACTTTCAAACTCATTGATGTGGATAGCCGGGAAAGCGTGAATGTCAACACGGGCGAACGTTTTCAAATCAAGGGACATACCAAGGTCTCATTTTCTCCGGACGCGAGCCTGCGGGATACTATCAACAAGCCTTTCGCACATTTTGAAACTGTCGTATTGAATGAGAATACGATATTGGAGGATACTCCGATAGAGGAATCGGAAGAGGAGGAAACGGGCGAGGAGCTTTCCGAGCCTGTCATGACGGATAACGGGAAAAAGGAGAGGGTGCAGGAAGAGGTTTCCGACGCCATCGTTAAGGAAGAATTTGCTGCGGAAGGGACGTTGCAGGAGGAGAGCCCGGAGGAAGAGGCAACGGGACAGCCTGCCGAGACAGTAGTTGAAGACCCGGTTGAGGAAATTGCCGTGCCGGAATCGATGTCTGCCGAAAAGACGGAGGCGGAACAGCAGCCGAAAGAGCAAGCCGGAACAGACATCGGTATTGAAGAAACGGAAGGCGGGCAATCCGGGAAACAGCAGGCAGATGAAATCAAGGCGGAAAAGAAGACGGAAACGGAAAAAGAAGAAATTCCTCCTGTAACGACCGGGCAATTGCAACCGCAACAGCCTGCCAAAGGGAGAATTACGGCAGAGGAGATTATCGAACGGGAACTTTTAAAGGCGAACCGGAAAACGGAGGTTTCTGCACCGCTGCGGCATAAGGAGATGAAAACGGACAAATCCGCACCGGCTGCCACCGGAAAGGGGGGGAAGGAAAAGAATCCCGATGGAGAGAAATCTCCCGTTCCCTACTTAATCGCCGTTATTGTCATCGTATTATTGCTGTGCGGTGGGGTTGTGCTGTTTATTTATTATCCGGATTTGTTTTCTTCTTCATCCGGCAAGGATACTCTTGACATGCCGGCTGCGACAAGCCAGCCGATTCAACCGGAAATGCAGCTTTCCGACACTATCGCCCGCAAGGATACCGTAGCGGAGGTTTTACCTGCCGCACAGAAAACGGTTGCCGGACCGGTTGCTGAAAAAAAGGAAGCTGTTTCTCCCGTAAAAAATGAAAACAAAACCGCCCGGCAGCAATCTCCGGTCTCCGCCTATTCCGATTCCGCGTCTTACAAGATTACGGGAACCAAAACGAAATATACAATCAAGGAGGGTGAGACATTGACAAGGGTGTCTTTACGTTTTTACGGGACAAAAGCGATGTGGCCATACATCGTGAAACATAATCCGAAGGTTATCAAAAACCCGAATAACGTGCCTTACGGAACTACAATCAAAATACCGGAGCTTACAAAGGAATAGTATGATAATCTTCACCCGGTCAATGCTGGTAATGTGTTGGCCGGGTGAAGTGTTATGCAAGTGCAAAAGCGTATGAAAGTACCTTAATCTAAAGACTTCGCATTGTTTTTTAATAAAAATTAGTTGCAATCGTTAATTATATGGCGTACTTTTGGGAGCAAAATAAGAAGCCCCGCTTGCGCGTTAAGGCTTACATCAAATAAATGGGATTTAAATAATAAAATATTAAGTATTTATGGCTGAATCAATAGATATCCGCGAGTTAAATGAGCGGATTGAAAGACAAAGTGCTTTCGTTACCAATCTTACGACAGGAATGGACCAGATTATCGTTGGTCAGAAACATTTGGTTGAATCACTCCTTATCGGGCTGCTCTCTGACGGTCATGTCCTCCTGGAAGGTGTGCCCGGTCTGGCAAAAACGTTGGCTATCAAAACGCTTGCTTCTCTGATTGACGCCAAATATAGCCGTATTCAGTTTACGCCGGACTTGTTGCCCGCAGACGTTATAGGTACGATGGTTTACAGCCAGAAGGATGAATCTTTCAAGGTGCAAAAGGGACCGATTTTCGCCAACTTTGTATTGGCGGACGAAATTAACCGCGCTCCTGCCAAAGTTCAGAGTGCTTTGCTGGAAGCGATGCAGGAACGTCAGGTCACTATCGGTAAAGAGACATTCGCATTGCCCGAACCTTTCCTGGTACTGGCTACCCAGAATCCTATCGAACAGGAAGGTACGTATCCGCTTCCCGAAGCGCAGGTAGACCGTTTCATGCTGAAAGTGGTCATTGACTATCCGAAACTGGAAGAGGAGAAACTGATTATCCGCCAGAATATCAACGGGGAAAGGGTCAATGTAAGGCCGATTCTGAGAGCGGAAGAAATTATTGAGGCACGCAAGGTGGTCCGTCAGGTATATCTGGATGAGAAAATCGAACGGTATATCGTAGATATCGTGTTTGCGACCCGTTTCCCGGAAAAATACGACCTCAAAGAGCTGAAAGACATGATAGGATTCGGCGGTTCGCCACGTGCGTCTATCAATCTGGCTCTGGCGGCCCGCACATACGCATTCATCAAACGTCGCGGTTACGTGATTCCGGAAGATGTGCGCGCCGTAGCGCATGATGTGCTTCGCCACCGTATCGGACTGACTTATGAAGCGGAAGCTAACAATCTGACTTCGGACGAGATTGTCAGCAAAATCTTAAACAAGGTTGAAGTGCCTTAATCTGTAGTTATGACACAGCCGACAGGTAGCCGGGAACATATCGTGTCGGCTACTTGGCTATTTACTATTTTAACTACTGTATAAATGGAAACAAGTGAAATACTGAAGAAAGTTCGCCAGATTGAAATCAAGACACGGGGATTATCCAACAATATCTTTGCAGGCCAATATCATTCGGCTTTTAAAGGCAGGGGGATGTCTTTCTCGGAAGTCCGTGAATATCAATTCGGCGATGACATACGCGACATTGACTGGAATGTGACGGCACGCTTCAACAAACCTTATGTCAAGGTGTTTGAAGAGGAACGTGAACTGACGGTCATGTTGATGGTCGATGTTTCCGGAAGTTTGGAGTTTGGCACGGTCAAGCAGTTGAAGAAGGATATGGTTACGGAGATTGCCGCAACTCTCGCTTTCTCTGCCATCCAGAATAATGATAAAATCGGCGTGATTTTCTTTTCCGACCGGATTGAGAAGTTTATCCCTCCTAAAAAAGGACGTAAACATATTTTGTACATCATCCGGGAGCTGATTGATTTCCGACCGGAGAGCCGCCGTACCAATATCCGTCTGGCACTGGAATATCTGACGAATGTCATGAAAAGGCGTTGCACAGCATTTATCTTATCCGATTTCATTGACGGGGAGAGTTTCAAAAATGCTTTGACTATCGCTAACCGGAAGCATGATGTGGTAGCATTACAGGTGTATGACAGACGTGTCTGCGAACTTCCTCCGGTGGGATTGATGCGGATAAAGGATGCGGAAACAGGCCATGAACAATGGATAGATACATCTTCCAAAGCGGTGCGCCGGGCACATCGGGACTGGTGGCTGCAGAAACAGGCGGAACTGAATGATACGTTTACCAAGAGTAATGTGGATTCCGTGTCTGTGAGAACCGACCAGGATTACGTAAAGGCATTGTTGAATTTATTTGCCAAACGAAATTAATGGAACCTAAGATGAATAGAAATATTATTCTGATAGCATTGTTATGCCTGCTGTCTATTACTAAAGCAGGGGCGCAATCTGTAACGGTGGAGGCGAAAATCGACTCGTTGCAGATATTGATTGGCGAACAGGCGAAAATACAATTGCAAGTGGCTATGGATGCCGGGCAACGCGCTGTCTTCCCTGTATATACCGATACATTGGTACGGGGGGTGGAAATTATAGAGACTGCCAAACCGGATACGCAATTCCTGAATGACCGCCAACGCATGACGATTATGCAGGAATATACCGTTACTTCTTTTGACTCGGCTTTGTATTATCTGCCTCCAATGCCTGTCACGGTGGACGGAAAAGAATATAAGTCCAGGGCTTTGGCGTTGAAGGTGTATTCAATGCCGGTGGACACGTTACACCCGGACCAGTTCTTTGGACAGAAAACCGTAATGAAGGCGCCTTTTGCATGGGAAGACTGGTATGGATTGATAGCGTGTTCGTTTCTTGCCTTGCCTTTGCTCGGCCTGTTAATCTATCTTGTCATCCGTATCCGGGATAACAAGCCGATTATCCGAAAGATAAAGGTGGAGCCTAAACTGCCGCCGCACCAGGCTGCCATGAAGGAGATAGAGCGTATCAAGAATGAGAAGGTATGGCAGAAAGGACGGTCGAAGGAATATTATACGGAACTGACGGATGCTCTTCGTACTTATATTAAAGACCGTTTCGGGTTTAATGCATTGGAAATGACTTCATCGGAAATCATTGATAAGTTGTTGGAAATGAAGGATAAGGAGGCAATCTCTGACTTGAGGGAGCTCTTCCAGACTGCCGATTTGGTGAAATTCGCCAAACATAGTCCCCAAATGAATGAAAATGATGCCAACCTGATTAATGCTATCGACTTTATTAACGAAACAAAGCAGCCGGAAGAGGAGAACCAGAAGCCGCAGCCGACGGAAATCACAATCATAGAAAAACGTTCTTTGCGTGCTAAGGTACTGCTGATATGCGGAATTACAATTTTGTCCGGTGCATTGATTGGTTGCTTTATTTATATAGGTGTGCAGTTATATAATCTTTTCGCATAGAGGAAGTATAACGTGAATACTAAATAGAAAACCGTTAAATCATAAATAAAATGATTTTTGCCAATATTGAATATCTGTTTTTGCTGTTGTTGCTTATACCTTATATTGTATGGTATATTTTAAAGCAGAAGAAAAGTGAGGCTACTCTCCAGATTTCCGATGCCCGCGTATATGCGCATACACCTAAAAGTTATAAGAATTATCTGTTGCATGTTCCATTTCTGTTGCGTGTCTTTGCCCTGGTATTGGTTATCTTGGTCCTTGCACGCCCGCAGACAACTGACAAATGGCAGAACAGCGAAATAGAGGGAATTGATATCATGCTTGCCATTGACGTATCTACCAGTATGTTGGCTGAGGATTTGAAGCCGAACAGGCTGGAGGCTGCCAAGGATGTGGCTGCCGAGTTTATCAACGGACGTCCTAACGATAACATCGGTATTACTTTATTTGCCGGAGAGAGTTTTACTCAATGCCCGCTCACCGTGGACCATGCCGTATTGCTGGACATGATTCATAACATCAAATGCGGCCTTATCGAGGACGGAACGGCAGTGGGCATGGGGATAGCAAACGCCGTGACCCGGTTAAAGGACAGCAAAGCGAAGTCTAAAGTCATTATCCTTCTGACGGACGGTACGAATAATAAGGGGGATATTTCTCCTCTGACCGCCGCCGAGATAGCAAAGAGTTTCGGTATTCGCGTATATACCATCGGAGTGGGAACCAACGGAATGGCGCCGTATCCGTATCCGGTGGGGAATACTGTACAATATGTGAATATGCCGGTGGAAATCGATGAAAAGACTTTGACTCAAATCGCAGGGACAACGGATGGCAACTATTTCCGGGCTACGAGTAACTCGAAACTGAAGGAGGTATATGAGGAGATTGACAAACTGGAAAAAACGAAACTGAATGTAAAGGAGTATAGCAAACGGGATGAGGAATATCACTGGTTTGCATTGGCTGCTTTCCTCTGTGTACTGGTGGAAGTGTTGTTGCGCAACTCGATACTCAAGAAGATTCCATAATGTTTGTCTGTCGTTATTTGTCAATTGTAAAATAAGAAAAAGATGTTTCGATTTGGAGAACCAACATATTTATATTTATTGTTGCTATTACCGTTTTTAGCAGCTTTCTATTTATATTCTAATTACAGGAGAAGAAAGAATATCCGGCGTTTCGGAGAGCCTGAGTTATTGGCACAGTTAATGCCCGAAGTCTCAAAATACCGCCCGGATATAAAATTCTGGCTTATTTTTGTTGCAATCGGTTTATTCTCCGTATTATTGGCACGCCCTCAATTCGGCTCTAAACTGGAAACCGTGAAGCGTAAAGGGGTGGAGGTTATTATTGCTTTGGATATTTCAAATTCCATGTTGGCACAGGATGTACAGCCAAGCCGTTTGGAAAAGGCTAAAAGGTTAATTTCCAGGTTGGTCGATGAGTTGGATAATGATAAAGTAGGCATGATTGTTTTTGCCGGTGATGCGTTTACCCAACTGCCGATTACCAGTGATTATATTTCGGCTAAAATGTTTTTGGAGTCTATCAATCCTTCTTTAATTTCCAAACAGGGTACGGCAATCGGTGAAGCTATCAATTTGGCTGCGCGGAGTTTTACGCCTCAGGAAGGGGTAGGACGGACTATCATCGTAATCACCGACGGCGAAAATCATGAAGGGGGGGCTGTGGAAGCTGCCAAAGCTGCTGCGGAGAAAGGAATTCAGGTGAATGTCTTAGGGGTCGGTATGCCTGAGGGTGCGCCTATTCCTGTAGACGGCACAAATGATTATCGACGCGACCGGGACGGAAATGTCATTGTCACACGTTTGAATGAGGCGATGTGCCAGGAGATTGCTAAGGAGGGAAACGGTATTTATGTACGTGTGGATAATACTAATTCTGCTCAAAAGGCTATCAACCAGGAGGTAAATAAAATGGCTAAGTCTGATGTTGAGTCGAAGGTATATACTGAGTTTAATGAACAGTTCCAGGCTGTTGCATGGGTTATCTTACTGTTGTTATTGGCTGAATTGCTGATTCTGAACCGTAAGAATCCTTTGTTCAAAAACATTCATCTATTTTCTAACAAGAAATAGTTATGCGTTATGGTAAGAAGTAAATATATCTTATTCGCTATTTTTCTGTTGTCGGCAGCCGGTGTGTCAGCCCAAAAAGCAGAGCGCGACTATATCCGTAAGGGAAACCGCCTGTTCAACGACAGCACGTTCGTAGATGCGGAAGTGAATTATCGGAAGGCTTTGGAAATAAATCCCAAGTCGACGGTATCCATGTATAATCTGGGAAATACACTCTCACAGCAACAAAAGTTCCAGGATGCTATGGAACAATATGTTTCAGCCAGTAAAATTGAAAAGGACAAGATGAAGCTGGCTCATATTTATCATAATATGGGGGTTCTTTTTCAAGCTGGAAAGGATTATGCAAAGGCTGTGGAAGCATATAAGATGTCATTACGCAATAATCCGGCTGACCATGAGACTCGATATAACCTGGCGCTTGCACAGAAGATGCTGAAAGACCAGCAACAAAATCAGCAGAATCAGAATCAGGACCAGGATAAAGACCAGAACAAGGACCAACAACAGAAACAGGACCAAAAGCAGGACCAGAATAAGGATAAACAGAACGACCGGAAACAAGATGAGAAGAAAGACCAGCAACAGCCTCCGAAGTCTGAGAAAAAGGATAATCAGATGTCGAAGGAGAACGCCGAACAACTTCTGAATTCTGTAATGCAGGATGAGAAGAATGTGCAGGATAAGGTTAAAAAACAGCAGAAGGTTATGCAAGGCGGTCGTTTGGAGAAAGATTGGTAATTATATATTAAGTGACGATATAAATTCATAAGCAATGAGAAAATTGATTCTTATATGGATGGCATTGATAGCATATAACACCTTGGCTTTCGCTGATGAGGTGTCATTCACCGCTTCTGCGCCGGATGTAGTGGTGGTAGGCGATCAATTCAGGCTGTCTTATACCATTACTACACAAAAGGTAAAAGATTTTCAGGCTCCCGCTATCAAAGGTTTTGATGTGTTAATGGGACCAAGCCGTTCGCAACAGAGCAGTACGCAGATTGTGAACGGTAATGTTACGTCGACCAGCAGTATTACTTTTACTTATATATTAATGGCAAATACGGCAGGTGATTTTACCATTCCGGGGGCTTCAATCGTGGCTGAGGGTAATCAGATGGTTTCCAATTCTGTGAAGGTCAAAGTATTGCCGCCGGATCAGAATGGTAACGGAGGGGGACAAGGCGGCAGTGCTTCTTCGCAGTCTTCTTCAAACATGAGTGTTTCCAATCAGGATTTGTTTATTAAGGCAATTGCCAGCAAAACAAATGTGTATGAGCAAGAGGCATTCGTATTAACGTACAAAATTTACACCAGGGAGTCTAACTTACAGCTTAATAATGCCAAGTTACCTGACTTTAAGGGATTTCATTCGCAGGAAATTGAAATGACAACGAATGCCAGATGGGTTCCTGAACATTATCAGGGACGTAATTATTATACAACTGTTTATCGTCAGTTCGTACTTTTCCCGCAACAATCGGGCAAGTTGTTTATAGAACCTGCACAATTCCAAATGACTGTAAGCAAACCTGTACAATCGGCTGACCCTTTTGACGCTTTCTTTAATGGAGGCAGCAATGTCATAGAAATCAAAAAGCCTATTGTAACTCCCAAGATAGCAATTAATGTCAGTCCGTTACCGGCAGGTAAACCGGAGAATTTCTCCGGCGGGGTAGGAGATTTCAATATTTCATCTTCTATCAACAGCAAGGAGCTGAAAACGAATGATGCGATTACTATCAAACTGGTAATCTCCGGAACGGGTAACTTGAAGTTGATTTCTAATCCGGAAATTAAATTCCCGGACGATTTTGAAGTGTATGATCCTAAAGTCGACAATCAAGTCAGGCTTACCAGAGACGGGCTTACCGGAAACAGGGTTATCGAATATCTGGCGATTCCCAGACATGCCGGCACATACAAGATTCCGGGAGTGTCTTTCAGTTATTTCGATATCCGTTCCAAATCTTACAAAACGTTGAATACGGAAGAGTATGTGATAAACGTTGAGAAGGGGGCGGGAAATGCCGACCAGGTTATTGCCAACTTTACAAACAAAGAGGATTTGAAAGTATTGGGTGAGGATATTCGTTATATAAAACAAAATAAGGTGACTCTCCAGCCTAAAGGAAGTTTCTTCTATGGCTCTACGACATACTGGCTGTTCTATGTCATTCCTGCTCTTGCCTTTATTATTTTCTTTATGCTTTATCGCAAACAGGCGGCAGAAAATGCGAATGTAGCAAAAATGAGGACGAAGAAGGCTAACAAGGTAGCTGCCAAACGAATGAAATTAGCCGGTAAATTGCTTTCGGAAAATAAAAAGGAGGCTTTCTATGATGAGGTATTGAAAGCGTTGTGGGGATATATAAGCGATAAATTGAATATTCCGGTATCTCGTTTATCTAAAGATAATATCGAGGAAAAATTAAGAAATCACGGAGTGAATGAGGAGTTAATCAAGGATTTCCTGAATGCATTGAACGATTGCGAATTTGCCCGTTTTGCTCCGGGTGATGAAAATCAGGCTATGGATAAGGTTTATTCATCTTCAATAGAAGTGATAAGTAAAATGGAAAATTCAATAAAACGTTAAACCTGAAGAGATTGTGTCATGAAAAAAATATTATTTTTTATATTTTTATCAATATCGGTGACGTGTTTCGGACAAGATTCACTGAATATTGATTCCAAACAAATAAGTGAGATTGATTCTATCCACGCTGCTTCGCATGCGTTTTCTGATAATAATTTGGAAAATGCCACAAAAACGGAAGGTGACTCTGCATATATAAAGGAAGATTATGCTACGGCTATCCAGATATATGAAACTTTGCTGAAAGATGGGGAAGCGGCCGAGGTGTACTATAATTTAGGAAACAGTTATTATAAAACGGGAGAAATTGCAAAGGCTGTACTTAATTATGAACGAGCTTTACTGTTACAACCGGGGAACGGCGATATACGTGCCAACCTGGAAGTGGCACGGGCGAAAACCATAGATAAAGTGGAACCTATTCCTGAGGTTTTCTTTGTTTCATGGACTAAATCGTTAATAAACAGTATGAGTGTGGATGCATGGGCTACATGGGGAATCATTTCTTTCGTTTTGCTAATCGTTGCTCTCTATTTCTTTATATTCTCAAAACAAATCATGCAAAAGAAAATAGGATTTATTTCAGGAATTGTCTTTCTCGTGATTACAGTATGTTCTAATCTTTTTGCTTCGCAACAAAAAGAGAATCTGGTAAACCGGGATGAAGCAATAGTCATGAATCCAAGTGTTACGGTTCGAAGTACGCCGAGTGAAAGTGGTACGAGTTTATTTATTCTCCATGAGGGTCGAAAAGTCGGTATTAAGGACAACTCCATGAAAGAATGGAAAGAAATTCGTTTGGAGGACGGAAAAGTCGGATGGGTACCGGCTTCTGCTATTGAAGTGATATAAAGGCATTAATAGATTTTATCAATTCCAGAAAAAAAGATAAGCAAATAATTTGTTTTATCTTTTTTTTTGCTTAAGTTTATAGCGTGATAAGAGAATCACATAGTATTAACCATTAAATTTATGAGACATGAGAACAATAACATTTAATGAACTTCGTAAGATTAAAGATTCATTGCCTAGCGGTAGCATGCATAGAATAGCAGATGAACTCGGCCTGCACGTAGATACTGTACGTAACTTTTTTGGCGGCCATAATTTTAAGGAAGGAAAAAGTGTCGGAATACATCTCGAGCCCGGTCCGGATGGTGGGCTTGTTATGCTGGATGATACTACTGTCCTTGATCGGGCTTTAAAAATCTTGGATGAGTTGAATATGAATATGCAAAAAGAACAAGCTACCGAATCTGTGCAAATCTAAAATATAATAAAACCGGAATCCCAATTGCTATAAACAATTGGGATTTCTTATTTGTTCACCTTAATAAAAACATCATTTATGGAAGACAAATTAGTAACCCTAGCCATTCTGACATATACAAAAGCGCAGATATTAAAGAATGTCCTTGAAAACGAGGGCATTGAGGCATATATTCATAACGTAAATCAGATACAACCTGTCGTATCTTCAGGGGTACGTCTACGAATTAAAGAAAGTGATTTACCACGAGCACTGAAAATAACAGAAAGTTCTGCATGGTTATCCGAAAGTATAGTGGGAGAGAAGGAACCTAAAATAGAAAGAAAATCAAACAAAATCTTAATTCCGGTTGATTTCTCTAATTATTCAATGAAAGCATGTGAATTTGCTTTTAACTTGGCCAAAGCAGATGATTCAGAGGTTATCTTATTACACGTTTATTTTACTCCTATATATGCATCGTCATTACCATATGGGGATGTATTTAATTATCAAATCGGAGATGAAGAATCTGTAAAGACAATTATCCATAAGGTTCATTCCGACCTTAAAGCTTTATCTGATAAGATAAAAGAAAAAATTGACTCTGCTGAATTCCCCAACATCAAATATAGCTGTATTCTGCGAGAAGGAATTCCAGAAGAAGAAATCTTAAGATACGCCAAGGAACAACGTCCCAAAGTGATTATTATGGGAACAAGAGGAAAAAGCCAAAAAGATATAGACCTTATCGGAAGTGTAACTGCTGAAGTTATTGACCGTAGTCGTACAGCTGTATTAGCTATTCCGGAAAATACCCCTTTCAAGCAGTTTAATGAAGTAAAACGAATTGCCTTTATAACAAACTTTGACCAAAGAGACTTAGTAGCCTTCGACACCTTTTTCAATAGCTGGAAATCATTTCATTTTTCCGTATCTTTAATACATCTTACCGAATCTAATGATACCTGGAATGAAATAAAACTGGCAGGAATAAAAGAATACTTCCATAAACAATATCCAGGACTTGAAATACACTATGATGTTGTAATGAATGATAACTTATTAAAAGGACTTGACCAATATATTAAAGATAATCAGATAGATATAATCACATTAACCTCATATAAAAGAAATATATTTGCACGATTATTCAATCCAAGTATTGCCCGGAAGATGATTTTTCATTCAGATACACCATTATTAGTTATTAAAGACTAATGAAATTATAAATAATGCTATTGTTGTATATGATTATATTTCAAAAAAAAGATATTCAACAATAAAAGACAATTCTAATAGAAGGTGAGTGAATTCATTGTATGAACGTAGGGATATTCATTAAAAATAAAATTAAAGGCAACTACCTTATTGCGAGTTAGTTGCCTTTTTGTATCTTTAAGTATTCCGTACGACAAGAAGTCGTACAAGTACATCACGTAGTTCTTCAGCAACACGGACAGTAGGAAACTCATCAAGCAAGAAACTTGTTACAAATCCTTGGGCTGCACAAAGAAGGACGTTAATAGTCACTTTCAACAAATATTCAGGTTTCCTGTTTAGCCATCAATCAATAATTAAACGGGTAGAACAAATGTAATCACGGGTAGAAGAGATTTTCCTACAAATAGCAGTAGCTTCAAGGACAGAGATACCGAACAGAGAGAAAGAGCCGGCAGGAACAAGAACAGTCTGACGGACACCATTAATAACACGAGGATGAACACGGGCAACAGTAAAATCAAAGTCGCGAGGTTCCTCAAAACGTTCTTTCAGATTTTTACAATTTTTCATATTAAACATTAATTATAGGGATTATCACAATACATCCAATCAACGTTAGAATACTTGTTTTCAAACTTCTTTAGATGTTTCAAGAACTCATTAATAAGCGGCTAAGCCTTCTGTTTTAGTATCATAAGTGATATAAAACCATTGTTTTTTGTGTTTTTCCGTGGCTGGCTTTATTTTTCTATTACAAAGTTAGGAATAATTAATATTATGTTTAATAGAAAATTTGATAATTATCTATTTCAGACTCTTTTCTAGAGTAATATTCAACTTCCCCAATAAATAACATAAAAGAGAGAGGAAGAAAAAATCTTTTTTCTTCCTCTCTCTTTTATGTTTTAAAACATCTAATATTTTTATTATTTCATCATCTTATCAATTTCCTCAAATTCCGGTCCCATATTTAAATTATAGTAAACACGATAGAGTCCTTGTAACCACAAATCTTTCTGATCTGGCTTTAAAGCCCTAGCCTTTTCATAGAATGGCTTTGCCTCTTCATAGAATTTCTTTACTACTGCTTGGGCTTCTGTATACTTAGGATCATTGATATCAGTCGTTGCTTTATCTGCATAATCTTGCGCCTTCATCAAATATACCAAACCAACATTAGAATACGCTTCTGCATATTCTGGGTCAGCAGCAATAGCCTTTTTATAATATTCGATTGCATTATCATATTCTTTCATATTATGATAAAGATATGCCTTTACATACAAATACAACTTATTGTTCGGATCATCAGCCAACATCTTATCTGCAAATTCCATTGCTTTAGAAGCTTGATTAGAACTATTATAATAATCAACTAAATTGGCAAAGAAATAATCATTTCCGGGGAATTTCAAAATACCTTCTTCCAAAGCTTTAATCCAAGCTGCAGTATCTCCTTTAGCTTTATATGCATCAGCCATTAATTGCATGGCAAACTTACCTCCTTCTTTATCAGATAATGCTGTAGGAGCATATTTAATGATTGCATCTTTATCACCTACTCTATCAGCTGCCAATGTTGCATAATATGCTATTTGTGGAAGAAGAGTGTCATTTTTAGCCAATTCTTTATCAGCTAACATTGGATAAGAAGCCGATTCTACATATGTTGCAAAGAACTTCAGTGCTTCTTTATTTTTATCCAAATTGAAATACTGTATACCACCATTAATTAAATTAGGACGTTCAGCTAACATACTGGAAGCGTTCGACTTACGATATTTGTTCTTAATTTTTCCTTTTTCATTAGGTATTTGTGCCAAATCGTCACATTTCGTATAGTATTCATACATTTTCAGAATACTGTTATATACTTTCAATGTGTCATACGATTTCTTCAGAAAAGCATTTTTCATTTGCTCTTCATTAATACGCTTTTGAATAAATCCAGCAACATTCCATGTTTCAGCAAGATCTTTGGTCTCTGGATTCTTCATAGCTTCTTTAATTAGCTGTTCAGCTCGCTTAAAATCAGGTTTTACATCATTGGCAATACTTTTTGCTTCTTTCACACTCTTCATCTGAGCAAATGAGAAGCTAACAGCCATTAATAAAACCATCGAAAATAATACTCTTTTCATGATTGTTGTTTGATTAATTATTAATATTATGTCTATTCCTCAATATCATTATTATTTTCACTTCCATTTACATCTTCTGTTGTATCTTCAACATCCGGAATATCTGTATTCGGTTCACTTACAATTATACCTTCTGATTCTTCCATAGGTACTTCATCTTCAAGACTCTCCGTCATTACTTTACATACTGACCCTATTTGGTCATTACGTTTTTCAAGGTTAATCAGACGAACACCTTGAGTGGCACGCCCCATAATACGGACATCCGCAACTTTCAGACGAATTGTGATACCAGATTTATTGATAATCATCAAATCATTTTCATCTGTTACGGATTTAATCGTTACCAATTTACCAGTCTTCTCAGTAATATTCATTGTTTTGACTCCTTTACCTCCACGATTGGTTTTACGGTAATCTTCAATTTCAGAACGCTTGCCATATCCTTGTTCTGAAACAACCATTACAGATTCAGTTTCCAAATCTTTGATACAAATCATTCCAACCACTTCATCCTGACCATCATCATCTAACGTTATACCACGTACCCCTGTTGCTGTCCGACCCATAACACGTACAGCTGCTTCATGAAAACGAATAGCACGTCCATTACGGTTGGCAATAATTATTTCATTATTACCATTAGTCATACGAACTTCAATTACACTATCATCTTCACGAATTGTAATAGCATTTACACCATTTTGGCGAGGACGAGAGTATTGTTCAAGCAAGGTTTTCTTTATTACACCTCTTTTTGTACAGAATAATACATAATGACTATTAATAAATTCTGAGTCATCTAAATTCTTCACACGCAGATATGCTGTCACATTATCATCCGAATCTATATTTAATAGATTTTGGATAGCACGTCCTTTAGAACTCTTCGTCCCTTCAGGTATTTCATACACTTTCAACCAATAACATTTACCTTTCTGTGTAAAGAACATCATCGTATTATGCATAGTGGCCGGATAAATATGCTCTACAAAGTCTTCATCACGAGTTTCTGTTCCTTTAGAACCTACTCCACCACGATTCTGTGCACGGAATTCAGTCAACGGTGTACGTTTTATATATCCCATGTGAGAAATCGTAATAATCATTTGGTCGTCGGCATAAAAATCTTCCGGGTTAAATTCTTCCGAAGAATAAACAATCTCGGAACGGCGTCCATCCCCATACTTAGCTTTGACTTCCAACAGTTCCTCTTTCATGACTTTGCGACATACCTCGTCGTCAGCTAAAATGCTTTCTAAATATGCAATTTGCTTCATTATCTCTTCATATTCTGCATGAAGCTGATCTTGCATCAGACCTGTTAACTGACGCAAACGCATTTCTACAATTGCACGAGACTGAACTTCTGTCAGGTTGAACCGTTCCATTAAACCTGCTATAGCATCATTAGGAGTTTTAGCTGCACGAATGATACGGATTACTTCATCAATATTATCAGAGGCAATAATCAAACCTTCAAGAATATGGGCCCGTTCCTTTGCTTTGCGAAGATCAAATTCGGTACGGCGAATAACTACCTCGTGTCTATGCTCAATAAAATATTTAATCAGGTCTCTTAAATTCAACGTTTTAGGACGCCCATGTACTAATGCGACATTGTTTACCCCAAAAGACGTTTGCAAGGCTGTCATTTTATAAAGTTTATTCAGCACTACACTTGCGTTTGCATCACGTTTCACATCAATGACAATGCGCATACCTTCACGGTCTGATTCATCATTTGCATTAGAAATACCTTCAATCCTTTTATCATTAACAAGGTCTGCTATGTACTTGATTAATTCAGCTTTGTTGACATTGTAAGGAATTTCAGTGATTACAATCTTATCATGTGTCTGCCCTGTTTCAATTTCAGCTTTGGCACGCATAATTACACGCCCACGTCCTGTCAAATATGCTTCACGTACTCCACTTATGCCATATATGTATCCACCTGTAGGGAAATCCGGTGCTTTAACGAAGTTCATTAACTCCTCGACTGTAATTTCCGGATTATCAATATATGCATCACATGCATCAATTACTTCTGAAAGATTATGAGGAGGCATATTCGTAGCCATACCTACTGCGATACCAGACGCTCCGTTCACCAAAAGATTTGGGATACGGGTAGGCATAACTTTAGGCTCTACCAAAGTATTATCAAAATTTGGTTCAAAATCGACAGTTTCTTTGTATAAATCATCCATCATTGCCTCACCTAATTTATTAAGACGAGCCTCTGTATAACGCATAGCAGCCGGACTGTCACCATCTACAGAACCAAAATTACCTTGACCGTCTACTAATGGATAACGCATCGCCCATTCTTGAGCCATACGCACCATTGCAAAATAAACAGAGGAGTCTCCATGAGGATGGTACTTACCTAGTACTTCACCTACGATTCTGGCTGATTTTTTATAAGGTTTATCTGAAGTATTACCTAATTCCATCATTCCGTATAAAATTCTACGGTGAACAGGTTTAAATCCGTCTCTAACATCTGGAAGGGCACGTGAAACAATGACCGACATGGAGTAGTCAATGTATGATGACTTCATTTCCTCCTCGATGTTAATCTTTATAATTCTGTCTTGTTCAAGCATTTAAAATGATTATTAATTATACATTCTACGGTTTGTGAAAAACCACGCTAAAGTACTACTTTTCCTTGATATACGAAAGTTTTTAAGAAGAAAGTTTTATTCATAAAAACGACATTCTAACGTTTTCTCTACGCCATTCCTTCATAAGTTATATGAAAGCAAATCTTTGAATCCTGCCTTCATTAATAATAATAAATATAAGCCATACCATAAACATGAGAAAATAACTAGAAATTTGTTTCACCTTAATATATATAATACAAATATATTAATTTTATGGCACACCATTTGTAGATATAAGAAATAAAGCAGATATTGCATCGTAAACTTGATTAAATGCGTATATTTGCGAGTCAATAACCCTTATAAGAAAAAAGGAAAAGTATGAATAATCAATTCTCACAAAGAGTTTCCGACATTATTGTCTATAGCAAGGAAGAAGCTAATCGGTTGAGAAGTCGGTATATAGGTCCAGAGCACCTACTTTTAGGAATACTCCGTGACGGCGAAGGAAAAGCTATTGAAATATTGTCTAAACTCAATACTAATTTAGCCGTAATAAAACAGCAAATTGAAGTTCAACTTAAGGCAGAAGCAGATGATATGCTATTGCCAGACGCGGAAATACCATTATCTAATGATACGGCAAAAATATTAAAGATGTGCATACTAGAAGCACGCGGAATGAAAAATAGTATCGCTGATACAGAACACGTTTTATTAGCAATTTTAAGAGAAAAAAACAATATGGCAGCTTCCATACTTGAAGCAAACAATGTAAGTTATATGAAAGTCTTGGAACAAGTTACATTACAACCAGACATTAATTCCGGCATGGGATTTACAGAGGATGATGATGACGAGGAAATGTCTTCTCCCCGTTCTTCCGGCCGGGGTAATGCAGAAGAGCATCAACAACAAGCACAAACTACTTCAAAAAAGACATCTAACGACACTCCAGTGTTGGACAATTTCGGTACTGACATGACAAAAGCGGCAGAAGAAGGGAAATTAGACCCAGTTGTCGGAAGAGAAAAAGAAATTGAACGTTTAGCTCAAATATTAAGTCGTCGTAAAAAGAATAACCCAATCTTAATTGGAGAACCAGGTGTAGGGAAATCTGCAATTGTTGAAGGACTTGCTTTAAGAATTATCCAAAAAAAGGTTTCACGTATTCTTTTTGATAAAAGAGTTGTAGCACTTGACATGACTGCCGTTGTAGCAGGAACAAAATATCGAGGCCAATTTGAAGAACGTATCCGTTCTATACTTAATGAATTACAAAGAAATCCGAATGTAATTCTATTTATTGACGAAATCCATACTATTGTAGGAGCTGGTTCTGCTGCAGGCTCTATGGATGCTGCAAATATGTTGAAACCGGCATTAGCAAGAGGCGAAATACAGTGTATCGGTGCTACTACTCTTGATGAGTATCGTAAGAATATAGAAAAAGATGGTGCATTGGAACGCCGTTTCCAAAAAGTGATGGTAGAACCCACCACTGCTGCGGAAACTCTTCAAATATTATGTAATATCAAGGATAAATACGAGGACCATCACAATGTATATTACACAGACGAGGCTTTGGAGGCTTGCGTCAAGTTGACAGACCGTTACATCACAGATAGAAATTTTCCGGATAAAGCCATTGATGCTCTAGATGAAGCAGGGTCTCGAGTTCATCTTACAAACATCAGTGTTCCTAAAGAAATTGAAGAACAGGAGAAAATGATAGAGGAAGCCAAAAATAAAAAAAATGAGGCAGTAAAATCCCAAAATTTTGAACTTGCGGCAAGTTTTCGTGATAAGGAAAAAGAGTTTTCTTCCCAACTAGATGAAATGAAAAAGGAATGGGAAGCTAGTTTAAAAGAAAATAAACAGACTGTTGATGCAGAAGAAATTGCCAACGTAATTTCGATGATGTCCGGCATTCCTGTACAACGTATGGCTCAAGCTGAAGGTATAAAATTGGCAGGAATGAAAGAAGACTTACAGTCAAAAGTCATTGCACAAGATACAGCTATAGAAAAACTTGTCAAAGCTATTCTTAGAAGCCGCGTAGGCTTAAAGGACCCAAACAAACCTATTGGAACATTTATGTTTTTAGGACCGACAGGAGTTGGTAAAACTCATTTAGCCAAAGAATTGGCCCAATATATGTTTGGTTCTTCGGATGCATTGATTCGCATAGATATGAGTGAATATATGGAAAAATTCACAGTATCTCGTTTAGTTGGAGCACCTCCGGGATATGTAGGATATGAAGAAGGCGGACAATTAACCGAAAAAGTAAGACGTAAGCCATATTCTATTGTTCTACTTGACGAAATAGAGAAAGCACATCCTGATGTATTTAATCTTCTTCTTCAAGTGATGGATGAAGGTCGTCTAACTGATAGTTATGGTAGGATGGTCGATTTTAAAAACACTGTTATTATCATGACTTCTAATATCGGAACTCGTCAGTTAAAAGACTTTGGACGTGGTGTTGGATTTGCAACGCAAAGCCGTCTAGACGATAAAGAGTTCTCACGAAGTGTTATACAAAAGGCTTTGAATAAATCATTCGCGCCTGAATTTCTTAACCGTGTAGATGAAATCATAACATTCGACCAACTTTCTTTGGAAGCAATTACAAAGATTATTAATATTGAACTAAAAGGATTATATAACAGAATAGAAGCTCTTGGCTACAAACTTGTTGTTGATGATAAGGCAAAGGAATTTATTGCAAGTAAAGGATATGATATTCAGTACGGTGCACGTCCATTAAAACGGGCAATTCAAACCTATTTGGAAGATGGATTATCTGAGCTCATTATATCTTCTTCCTTAAAAGAAAAAGACACAATTTCGGTCTCTCTCAATAAGGAAAAAGGTGAATTAGAAATGAAAATACTTCCTTCTCAATAGATTTTAGAAGTATATATGCCATAATGTCAGACTCTAGGGTCTGGCATTTTTTTTGCTTCTTACTAAGCAAAAATCTGATAAAATTAATCAATTGATAAACTAAAAATATACGTATTATGCAAAAAGGTAATATTGGGGTTACAACAGAAAACATTTTCCCTATCATTAAAAAATTCTTATACAGTGACCATGAAATTTTTCTTCGTGAATTAGTATCCAATGCAGTAGATGCCACTCAGAAATTGAATACTCTTGCTTCTATTGGGGAATTCAAAGGTGAATTGGGGAACTTGACAATCCACGTTGAATTAGGTAAAAATACTATTACCATTTCTGACCGTGGGATTGGTTTAACCGCAGAAGAAATTGAGAAATATATCAATCAAATTGCATTCTCAGGAGCAAATGATTTTCTGGAAAAATACAAAAATGACGCTAATGCTATCATTGGTCATTTTGGACTTGGATTTTATTCCGCATTCATGGTTGCGAAAAAAGTTGAGATTATCACAAAGTCATATAAAGATGATGCACAGGCAGTAAAATGGACTTGTGATGGTAGTCCTGAATTCACGATTGAAGAAGTTGAAAAAGCTGACCGTGGTTCAGATATCATCCTATATGTTGACGACGACTGTAAAGAGTTCCTTGAAGAAGCACGTATTTCTGAACTTTTAAAAAAATATTGTAGTTTCCTTCCCGTTCCTATTGCATTTGGGAAAAAGAAAGAGTGGAAAGATGGCAAGCAAGTAGAAACAGACGAAGACAATATTATCAATGATACGACTCCCCTATGGACACGTAAACCGAGTGAACTCTCAGATGAAGACTATAAATCATTTTATAGTAAATTATATCCCATGTCAGACGAACCTCTTTTCTGGATTCATCTGAATGTAGATTATCCATTCCATTTAACAGGTATTCTTTACTTCCCTAAAGTAAAAAGTAACATTGAATTAAATAAAAACAAAATTCAGCTTTATTGCAATCAAGTATATGTAACAGACTCCGTTGAAGGTATTGTTCCGGATTTCTTAACTTTACTACACGGAGTCATAGATTCTCCGGATATTCCACTTAACGTCTCTCGTTCATACTTACAGAGTGATTCAAATGTGAAAAAGATTTCAACTTATATCACAAAGAAAGTCTCCGACCGCCTGCAATCCATCTTTAAAAATGACCGTAAACAGTTTGAAGAAAAGTGGAATGATTTGAAAATATTTATCAATTATGGTATGCTGACTCAAGAAGATTTTTACGAGAAAGCACAAAAATTCGCCCTTTTCACCGATACAAACAGTAAACATTATACATTTGAAGAATATCAAACTCTTATTAAAGATAATCAGACAGACAAAGATGGAAATCTAATCTATCTATATGCAAACAACAAGGATGAACAATACAGCTATATCGAAACGGCCGTCAATAAAGGATATAATGTGTTATTAATGAATGGTCAGCTAGACGTAGCCATGGTAAGCATGTTAGAACAGAAATTCGAAAAATCTCGTTTTACTCGTGTGGATAGTGATGTCGTCGATAATCTAATTGTTAAGGAGGATAAGAAGGATGAGATATTGGAAACAAGTAAGCAAGACGCAATTACAATTGCTTTTAAAAGCCAATTACCTCGAATGGATAAAGTTGAATTTAATGTAATGACACAGGCTTTAGGAGAAAATTCTGCTCCTGTAATGATTACCCAAAGTGAATATATGCGTCGTATGAAAGAAATGGCAAATATTCAAGCAGGAATGAGTTTTTATGGAGAAATGCCTGATATGTTTAACCTAATATTGAATTCTGACCATAAATTAATAAAAGAAGTACTTAAAGAAGAAGAAAATATTTGTCAGGCTGATGTAACCCCGATACAGTCAGAAATGGACAGTATCAACAAACAACGTAATGAATTAAAGGATAAGCATAAAAATAAGAAAGATGAAGATATTCCAACATCAGAGAAAGACGAATTAAATAATTTGGATAAAAAATGGGATGATTTGAAGAACAAAAAAGAAACAATCTTCATTAATTATGCCAACAATAACAAGATAATCCGCCAACTCATAGATTTAGCTCTATTACAAAATAATATGTTAAAAGGTGAAGCCTTAAGTAATTTTGTAAAACGTAGTATTGAACTAATCTAATTGCCCCTTTATTCATTTATATACTTCAGGAAAGAGCATTCGACGTCAAATACAGTCGTAATGCTCTTTTTCAATTTAAAACAGTTGAAAATATATCGATTAATTAAAAAGGATTGCATATATTTGAATATTTAATAGACAAAAGTTCAACTGTTTGATTTTGGGTTATGAGAAAGATTCTTCTTGTGTTTGTTATTTTATGGCTTATCACACCGATTTCCTATGCTCAAAAAGTGGGTCTCGTATTGAGTGGCGGTGGCGCTAAAGGATTAACACATATTGGAATTATCCGTGCCTTAGAAGAAAACAATATTCCCATTGATTATATTACAGGTACCTCTATGGGAGCTATCATCGGTTCTCTATATGCTATGGGATATTCTCCTGACGACATGGTAGAACTTATAAAATCTGAAGATTTTAAAAGATGGTATTCTGGAGAGGTAGAAGAGAAATATGTATATCATTTTAAGAAAAACCTTCCTACTCCTGAATTTTTCAATATTCGTTTCTCATTTAAAGATTCTTTAAAGAATCTGAAACCTCAATTTTTACCTGCTAGTGTTGTAAATCCGATTCAGATGAATTTAGTTTTCGTTGATTTATATGCACGTGCAACTGCAGCGTGTAAAGGTGATTTTGATAAACTTTTTGTTCCTTTCCGTTGCATTGCTTCTGATGTGTACAATAAAAAACAATTGGTAATGAGAGATGGAGACTTAGGAGATGCTGTCCGGGCATCAATGAGTTTCCCATTTATGTTTAAACCTATAGAAATTGATAATGTATTAGCCTATGATGGAGGAATTTATAATAATTTCCCTACAGATGTCATGAGAGATGATTTTCATCCAGATATCATTATTGGAAGTGTCGTTTCAACCAATCCGACCAAGCCTAAAGAGAATGACCTTATGAGCCAAATAGAAAATATGGTAATGCAAAAAACAGACTACTCTATTCCAGACTCAATAGGAATTCTGATGACATTCAAATATGATAATGTCAACCTTATGGACTTTCAGCGTATTGACGAATTGCATAATATAGGATATAATCGGACAATGAGTATGATGGATTCAATAAAAAGTCGTATAAACCGACGTATAAATCGCGATAATATCCATTTAAGAAGAATGGTATATCGAAGCAATCTACCCGAATTACGTTTTAAGAATATTATCATTGACGGAGCTAATACCCAACAACAAGCCTATATTAAAAAAGAATTTCATAAATCAGATAATAAAGAATTCAGCTATGAAGATTTGAAACAAGGATATTTCCGTCTACTTTCAGATAATATGATTTCTGAAATAATTCCTCATGCAGTCTACAATCCCGATGATGATACTTATGATTTATATTTAAAAGTTAAATTAGAAAATAATTTTGCAGTAAGATTAGGAGGTAATATATCCACTTCCAATTCTAATCAAATTTATTTAGGACTTAGTTACCAAGATTTAAATTATTATGCCAAAGAATTTGTATTTGACGGGCAACTTGGTAAAGTCTACAACAACGCTCAGTTTATGGCAAAAATAGACTTCTCAACAGCTATTCCAACTTCATATCGCTTTATTGCATCTATTAGTACCTTTGATTATTTCAAGAAAGACAAACTTTTTTCAAGAAATAACAAACCAGCATTCAATCAAAAAGATGAACGGTTTCTTAAATTACAAGTTGGATTACCTTTTCTTTCAAGTAAACGGGCAGAATTCGGAATAGGAATTGCCAGAATAGAAGATAAATATTTTCAAAAAAGTATCATAGATTTTGGAAATGACAAATTTGATAGAAGCCGTTATGATTTATTAGGAGGTTCTATCAGTTTTAATGGAAGTACACTCAATTCGCGGCAATATCCGACCCGTGGCTATAGAGAAGCTCTTATAGCTCAAATTTTCATAGGAAGAGAAAAATTCTACCCGGGAGAAGGTACTATTGAAAATAATAAGAACCACCACTCCTGGTTACAATTATCTTATATGAAAGAAAAATACCATAATATGAATGAACATTGGGTTTTAGGGTGGTATTTAAAAGCATTATATGCTTCTAAAAATTTCTCCGAGAATTACACGGCGACAATGATGCAGGCAGGTGAGTTTTCTCCTACTCAACATAGTAAACTTACTTACAACGAAGCTTTCCGTGCCAACCAGTTTGTTGGTGCCGGTATTCGGCCTATCTACCGATTAAATCAAATGTTTCATCTCCGGGGAGAATTTTATGGTTTTATGCCTATTTACCCAATCGAAAGAAATTCACTTAACAAAGCATATTATGGAAAAGCTTTTTCAAAATTCGAATATTTAGGGGAAATTTCCGTAGTATGCCAATTACCATTTGGAGATATTTCTGCGTATGTAAATCATTATAGCTCACCCAAAAGAGAATGGAATGTGGGTTTAAGTATCGGATGGCAATTATTTAATTACCGATTTATCGAATAATTTTTTTATAAAAAAGTTACTGAAAGACTTGTTAATTCGGGAAAAGTACGTATCTTTGCACCCGTTAAAACGAAAATAATGGTCGCGTAGCTCAACTGAATAGAGTAGCTGACTACGGATCAGCCGGTTACAGGT
>NZ_CAUCSQ010000032.1 GCF_958445495.1 uncultured Bacteroides sp.
CTTTATACTGACCGTCTTTGATATAAATCTGGTCACCCGGTTGTGCAGTCTTCAGGCAGGAGGCTACTTCGGGAAGTGTCACATCATATCTCTTTGCAAAAGAAACCAACGGCAAACTTACCCAAAGAAGGGTTATAATTATCTTATTTATCATTCCGTCACTACTTTAGAATAATCGTAATCTTGTTTTTGCCAATACATATCGAAAGTAATAGAACTAGCGGAAAATTCGGTCGTTGAACCATCCTTTAGTTTGAAGTCTGCTTTTTTGATATGGAGTATACCGATACGCTTCACATTAGCGGCAGGATTTTTATCCGAATACTTATTGCAGTATCCATTTTCATTATAATAAAAGACTAAAAGAACTGCATCAAGATCAACATTGGTCTTTTCTACTCCTTTTTCAAATTCATCTTTGGCCCATCCGTCAGCCGCTACCGGTGCAACACTCACCGAAAGTTGCAGATTTCCACATGTTTTCTTAGCAATATCCAACGGAAAGGTGTTTTCGTCTATTTTTTTAATATCGCCTGCTTTCACCTTATTGATTAGCTCTATGCAATCAGGCTCTTCTGGATCCAAATACATAAACGACAATGCCGGAGTTCCCCACCAGGCAGCCTTTCCCGTTATCGAGGAACTGGAACTTGTGGAAGTATAGAAATTCTTTAACTGCCCGTCGGAATTAGCAGGGCTTTGTAATGACAAAGATTCATTGGAACTTGAAGCGGAAATAAAGAAATAGGGATTTACCTTATCATATTCTTCTTTCGTTATATTCAATATATAAGACGGATTATTGGCATTATTCTTCGGATCGGAACCACTGGCAGGACCTGCAATCGGATCTACTTCCGTTCTCCAATCTTCATTGGCATAAACCTGTCCGGTTTCCGGTGAAAAGAATGCAAAAAACTGTCCTTCTACACGAGCCTGCGCATAAATGGTTTTGTTTTCCCAGAAATATACGTAAGCTACCCTTACTATAAACTCATCTGTTAATATGGGGGTCTCACGGCCGTTAAAATAGGAAATCTTCAACGTTACTTTGTTATCACCGTTTTTAAAACTATCCGACGTAGGAACCATAAACCTTAATTCATTTTCAGTTTGTACTGTAATGGTGCACTCAATATCACCTAACAAAACTTTATCAATCTTATCCAGATATTCACCTTCCAATACTATTATATCTCCTACATTGGCAGGTTCAAATACGGTGGTAGTAACATTCGGCTGATAACGTTTCACTGTCAACTCCAGTGCTGAGGAACTTGAAGTTTCCACATTTTCCACACCATTAAAATATCTGAATGTCACAATAGCATTGTCACTTTCCACATAAGGTACTTTAACTACAATTTCATTATCATTTTGTGAAATAATCTCTGCTTCATTTCCTCCCGTTCCACCTTCGGCTGTAAAAAGTACGGCACTCACGACATTCATATGTTTGCCGGAAATTAATAAATTATTACCTATTTCCACTTCTGAGGGTATTCCTGCCTGTGAAACGACAGGAGCAGGGTATTCAAGAGTAAAATCACCCTCGGACACTCCTTCGCCTACCGAATTGACTAATGTAATCTTGCCACTCTTCGCAAGGTCCGTTACTTTCAAGGATAAACGCCGATTAGACACTTTCTGCAGGATTACAACTTCTCCACCACCAATAGCGGCTCCTACCACATCATCCAGATATTCTCCGGTAACAACTATTTCACTGCCTATGCTTCCACTTTCAGGTGAAAAAGACAGAATCTGCGGTACACTGGTTGCCACATCTTTCATCGATATGGAATCACAACCGCATAAAAGAACCAAACCGGCAAATAAAGACGCCAAGTTCCATTTTTTATATTGTTTCATATTCATAAACATTTAAAGGATTAATAACCGGTGTTTTGTGCAACTTCCGGATTAATGTCAATCACACTCACCGGAATAGGCAAGAATGTCTGCCAGTCTTCTATATCGTTCACCGTATAGGAATACTCCGCATAAAGAGGTTCACTGTTTAAATAATTGTTCACTGTTCGGGTAGCAATTCCCCAACGGAGTAAGTCAAACCAACGTTGATTTTCAAAAGCTAACTCCAACCTGCGTTCATTACGCACGGCTTCTCTGAAATCATAACTGCCGGATAACTCGGTCAACGTATAAGTCGGAACTCCGGCACGCTCACAAACCATATTCAAATATTTCAGATTATCTGCCGAGGGTCCTGAAATCTCATTAGTCAGTTCAGCATAAAGTAAAGCAATATCAGCTACACGAATCACAGGCCAGTCACTCTCACCATCATACTGAACCGTAACCGGATTTACATATTTCTTACAATAACGGCAATTGCCTTCAGTTACCCAGGTCTGAGTTGTCGTATTGAAATATTTCTGTGCGATGTTCACATCCAAACGTTTGTCTGCGCCCGCACCTCTTTGTTCATAAGCTGCAATAATATTGTCAGTAGGAGTATTATAACCGGAAGAAGTACCGACAATCACATTAGCACCATTATTGACCGGAGCAAACATATTGCCGAACGGTGAACCGATACCGACATTACCCGAAAGATAACGAACCGCAAAAATGATTTCTTTGTTCATTTCATTGGTTATATCAAAAATCTTGTCATAAGCAACAAGATCACTGCCTGTCTGCGGATTACCCACTGCCTCACTTTCAAGCACTTCTTTACATAACTGAGCCGCACGGGCATATTTTTCATCACCTGCCTGGTAATGCGTGGCATATACTTTGGCAAGCAATGCTTTAGCCGCATTCAAATCGGCCCGTCCCAAATCATCATCCGCCATCTTGGCTGGTAACAACTCATTATCGACAATATTCTCCAAATCACCTTCAATAAGCGCATACACCTCATCTACCGTGGAACGTTGCATATTACGAGCTACTTCAGACGGTGTTTTAGAAGTAACGATAAATACCGGCCCCCATAAACGGACAAGATTAAAATACTCCAATGAACGAAGAAAGAGAACTTCTCCTTCATATTGATTCCTCTGTACCGGGTCTGTTACCACATCAAGGTAAGACAGCACATTGTTTACCCGCGCGATTGTTGCATAACAAGCATTCCAGTATGTTTCCACCCATTCATTTTCCGGTACGATAGTTCCTTGGTCAAGTTGTTCCACCAACCGGGTGGTATTGGAGGAAGAACCGGCCGCATACATACGGCTATTATCCGACCTTAATTCGGTCATAGCCCACTCATAATACATCACATCATGGAGAGAGTTATAACACCCCATCACCAAATTATTGACTGACGAAGCGTCTTTCACATATTTGTCCGCCGCTACCTCCGAATAAGGATATTGATTTAAATCACAAGCAGAAAATAATATGACGATTAACAATAATCCTATATAATTTACCTTTTTCATCGCTTTTTCTCATTAAAAATTAATATCAAATCCTGCTGAAATAGTAGAAGTCAACGGGAATCCACCACGTTGGTAACCCGAAATCATGGCACTGGAATAAGTACCGGAAGTTATACGGGATTCCGGATTAATCCCTTTGTAACCGCTTCCCCAGATGTAAAGTAAATTGCTGCCAGACACATAAAAGCGGACGCCAGATAATTTAATCTTACGGGCAGCGGTTGCCGGTAAAGTATATCCCACTGTAAAATTACGTAAACAGGCATAAGAAGCATTCTGCAGAGGATAGTCGGTGAGCATAAGGTCGTGGCCGGTTTTCACATTCTGATAAGGAGTCTTTCCGTCACCCGGATGTTCGGCACTCACCCAACGGTTTTTTGTATATTTCTTGTTCCACTTTTTCGTTTCATTATAATAAACATCGCCATTCAACACAGTAATTCCCTGTACGCCTTGAATAAGGAATGAAATATCAAAATCCTTAATCTGGAATGTATTAGTGATACCCCAAGTAAAATCCGGATATGGAGTTCCTAATGCTACACGGTCTTCAGGGGTTAAAGAACCGTCATTATTCGTATCCACGATGCGCAATCCTCCCGGAGCATCATCCGAAAAATGAGGGTTAGCGGCAATTTCTTCCGCACTGTTCCAAACACCGCAAGTTTTGTATCCGTAAAACTGAATCAGCGGCTCGCCCACCTTAGCGAGATATCCTTCATTTCTCTCACCCAGGGTAATCATCTGCTGTTCACCGCCTAATTCCAATAGCTTGTTACGCGACAACGAGAAATTAATATTAGTATTCCACGAAAAGTTGCGATTTTTTATATTATATGTATCAAGCTGGATTTCAAGACCGGAATTACGCACTTTTCCAATATTGTTCCAATACTTCGTATAGCCGGTAAATGACTGGGTAGGCTGCTCAAACAATAGTGCACGTGTCACTGAATAGTAAGCATCTATCGCCAAATTGACCCGATTATTGAAAAGTCCCAAATCCAAACCATAGTTAAACTCATCGGTCTGCTCCCATGTAATATCGGAATTTGCAAGTGATGAAGATATATTTGCCGAACCATTCACGAGAGAACCTGTTCCTTTGCCTGTTACATAATTGGCGCTGTTCAATACTTCGAGAGCTGCATTATAACTGATACGATTGTTACCCGTCACACCATAGGAAATACGAAATTTCAAATTAGAAATGGCTTTGACATTTTTCATAAATTTCTCTTCATTTACACGCCATCCAAGCGATACGGAGGGAAACCAAGCGTTACGATTTCCTTTAGAAAAAAGCGACGAACGATCCAGACGTAAAGAGGTAGACAATAAATAACGTCCCAGATAACTATAATTAATACGTCCTAAATAGGATTCCAATACAACATCTGGATACCGGAAAGTCCCTGTACCTGCCGTATTTCCATTATCTTCACTAGCCAATTCATAAACAGTAGCAGCATTCAACGTATGAATATCGTCAGTAGCGAAACCTGTTGCAGCCATAGCCACTCGCTGATTCCGTGTCTTCTCTACGGTATATCCCAATAAAGCGTCTATGCTATGAGTTTTATTCTTTCCAAAATCCAAATGATAACTCAAGGTGTTCTCACTTAACAGGTCAACGTAAAGTGCACTGGAATAAGTAGCACGGCTGGCTTCCTTGTCTTTCGTAGCATTCTGATTAGCATAATAATAAGAAGGAGCAAAACGAACATTCAATCCATTAGACGTTTTAAACTGTAATCCTTTACAAAGTTCAAGCGTGAGGTACATGCTGGCCAGTCCTTGCATAGTCTCACTCCAACGGAAAGTATTTGTCATTACACTCTTCGGATTATTGTTAGCAGAACTAAACGGGGATGATTTTTCCAACACTCGGTTACCATCAACGTCGAATAACGGATTTCCATCCGCATCTACAGCAGTCGGTGTCATGATATTATTAAAGTGACTGCCTCTGGCAAACCCGGTATATCCGGTTAATTCTGTACTATACTCATTATGATAAACCGGTAAAAATGAAGGAGTACGATAAAAATCAATAAAATTATTTTTCGGACGTTCCGTCTTACTATACGTACCGGAAATATTAACACCAACCGAAGCAATCTTGGAAAGTTTAGTATCTATCTTAGTACGGAAGTTCAATTTATCCAGTGAATTATTGAGCATCACCCCTTCATCTTTAGTATAAGCCGCAGAAATAAAATATCTCGTTTCTTTACGTCCTCCGGAAACACTCATCTGCACATTTGTAATACCTGCCATATCGCGCAATCCTTCCTTTTGCCAGTCAGTAGTACCCATCTGGCTCTCCAGATAGGCAGCTCCACGCGCAGCAGCCGGAACCTTCGGACCACCTAAAGCCGCCTCTTCTTCCAACAAAGACAACCATTCGGAGGAAGTCATCATATCATGCAACTGGTAAGCGTACTTAAACCCCTGATAGAATTTGAACGAATATTTCGGTTTATCCGGAGTACCGCTCTTGGTAGTCACCATTATCACACCATTAGCCGCACGTGAACCATAAATAGCAGCAGAAGCGGCATCTTTCAAAATTTCAATGGATTTTACATCAGCGGCATTAATAGATGACAAACCTCCCGATACCGGAAAGCCGTCTATAATAACCAATGGCTCACTATCTGCAGAGATGGAGCCAGTACCACGTACCCGGATAGAAGGGGTCACACCGACTTCTGAAGTTTCATTGGAGACTGTCAGACCGGTCATAGCGCCTTGCAAAGCAGAAGTCACATCACTCACAGGGGCATTAATCAGTTTCTCGCCTTCCAATTTCGAGATAGACCCTGTCAAATGGGATTTGGCTTGTGTACCATAACCGATAACTACCACATCATCCAACATTTTTAAATCTTCTTCCAACGTTACATTGACAACTTTACGTTTACCTATCACTTCTGCTTTATCGACGTATCCGATATACGAATAAACCAGAATCGTTTTAGAATTAGGAACTTTAATGGAGTAATTACCCTCAGCGTCTGTCACAGTCCCCGTAGGAACAGCAGCATCTTTAATTGTTACCGAAGCTCCAATCAACGGGCCCTGTCCATCTATCACTTTACCAGTAACTACGTGCTGGGAGTAAACGTTCAATGCCCCAACTAACAATAGGAACACCGATACGACTTTCTTTAAAATACAGGAGTAGTTCATAGATTAGCTTTTTTAAATTCTGTGACAAACGTAACGATTAAAATTGGTAAACCAAAATTTTGGTTTACCAATTATTATTAATTAACAATACATAATAATACACTTATTAGCAGCATATTATGCGTACCTCTTTATAAAAGGGGAAAAGAATATTTTTGCTATAAAGCTTTATTTTGCAAGATAATATTCGTATTTTTACACCCGAATTAAGAAGGAAAACTTTTTAAAACATTTGTATCTTATGAAAGACGAAGTAAATTCGCAACCGGTTAAACTTGTCATAGAGCATATAAAGAAACAAATTGCGGAACGCCAGATTCTGCCAGGTGAACGCCTACCATCTGAACGGAAATTATCAGAACAATTGAAAGTCAGCCGTTCACATGTTCGTGAAGCTTTACAGAAGATGGAGTTATACGGTATTGTAAAAATATATCCACAAAGTGGTACAGTCGTATCCGAATTTTCCAAAGACCAGTTGGATACAATGATTACGGATGCCCTAAAGGTAAGCAAATACGATTTTTCCAGTTTGGTATACGTACGTGTCCTACTAGAAATAGAAGTTTGTAAACTATGTGCAATGAACCGAACGGAAAAAGATTTGAAAAATATTGAAAGTGCTCTTATAGAACTTGAAGATAAGTTTGACACTAATCTTCGTGTTGAAAAGGATTTTGCCTTTCATCAAGCTATTGCACAAGGGGGACATAATCCGGTAATCAGTTCACTCTTACTCATTATTACTCCTGATATTTTAAAATATTACCAAAAATACAAAGTGTGTGCTGTCCCGCAAAAAACGGTCCATGCAGAACATAGAGAAATGTTACAAAAAATAAAAGATAAAGACAAAGATGGAATGAAAGAATTAGTGCTTCGACACTTATCCAATCTGATTGACTTTGCAAAAATGTCAGCAAAAGGAGATATTCCAGAGTTTGAATACGGACATATATAAATTACATTACAAAGAAAAAATATTTTATTAATCACATATAAGAACTTATCCTATTTCATATAATTAATTTTGTTTATATAAAACCATTCACCAGATAACGAAAAGACAGGCCATCAATCCCCATAGTCCTGTCTTTTTTATATAGAATATCATCATAAAGACAAAATGAATTAATAAAAATCTATCATAGATACAACAAACAGAAATTACAAGGACATATCCCCAACCTCTTACCGAAAAGCCCATCAAGAAAAGCGACAAACACAAACACCGCCTACCGACTAACCACCACCATCCATTCACCTTTATTTACATTCTCACCTACCCAATAACAAAGTAATGTGAAATAAATTACAATGAGTTAAAAAACAGAACTTTCGGATTTCATTTTGCAGTATTCCAAAAGAAAAAGTATTTATAAAGTAAAAGGAATAACAAAAGCTACGAAGTTGAAATTTATTATGATACATATATACGGTAATTATTTTAAAGGAGGAGAAATTATGAAAAGGATAACAACATTTGTAATGATGTTCCTATTCGCTGGAATAGGATACATAAATGCACAGACAGTCCAGAAAGAAAAAGAAATGACCCGTGAAGAAGAGAAGGCGCAAAAAGAAATGCTGGATCAACTTTATTATGAAGAAGCCAAAAAAGCCATAGAAGAAAAACAATTCATCCTGGAAGCCGATCAGGTAATGTTTAAATACGGTACGACGGCATTTGTCACCTCCAATACTAATTTTGTAGCAGTACAAGGAAACAAAGCAGTCGTACAGGTAGCATTCAATATCCCGATATCCGGTCCTAACGGCTTAGGAGGTGTCACGGTTTCCGGCAACATCTCAAACTACAAATTGAAAACCGACAAAAAAGGAAATACGCATATCTCAATGAATGTAATGGGAACCGGTATTTCGGCACTGGTAAATATTGACTTGCCCAAAGGAAGCAACCAGGCAACAGTGGACATTTCGCCCAATTTTAACTCCAATCGGTTCACATTAAGAGGCACATTGCTACCGATAGTGAAAGCCAATGTATTCCAAGGAAGAACGTTATAAGAAAATAGATGAATTTTATATAGAAATAAAGAGAGAAAACAAAGAGAATGTCAAATCTTTAAAACTTAATGAGATGAAAAAGTTATTGTTTCTATTGGTAATCGCGACACTAATCACATCTTGCGAGAAAGACCCTGATTTTAACCAGCTTGACAGCGATTTCACCGTTTACACCAACTATGACAGCGATACTCAATTCAGTAATTTCACCACATTCTGTCTGCCCGACAGCATCCTTCTGGCAGGACAAAGTGTAAAAGCCCATTACTGGAAAGACGACAATGCGCAAAAAATCATCAATACCGTGGCAGATGAAATGCTCGGACGCGGATATACAAGAGTCGAGAAACCGGCAGACGCCTCAATCGGCTTGCAACTTTCGTATGCAGAACAGACAACACAAATAATCGGTACGATAGGCGGAGGCTACGGAGGATGGTGGGATTTCGGTTTCTGGGGACCCTACTGGGGAGGATGGTATTATCCTTATCCCATTTCCTACAGTTACGATACGGGAACCTTCATTATGGAGCTCGTTGACTTAACCGACAAACCTTCAGACAAGCTCCACAAGGCAAACCTGCCGGTAGTATGGCATGCCTATGCATCAGGCCTGTTATATGGGAACTCACATATAAACATGCAACTGACACTGAATGCAGTCACCCAAGCTTTTGAACAATCTCCCTACATCAACAAATAACTCTAAAGACTGAAGATTATGAAAACAATAATAGATATACTGAAAAATAAATATACTCTGACGGTCATCTTACTATCCCTGTTTTATGTAAAGAGCAATGCGCAAAATATCGCGGAAAATTTTCATTTTAACGTAGACTGGCAGATGAATGCACCCATAAATACGGATTTTGCCAATCGCATCAGCGGTTGGGGAATGAGTTTTGAAGGAGGATATTATGTTACACCCCATTGGTCGTTAGGAGCCTTTATCAGCTTCCACAGTAACCATAAATATGTGGGAAGACAAACCTATCCGCTCTCTTCCACCGCTTCCCTGACTACCGACCAGCAACAGACAGCCTATCAACTTCCGTTCGGTTTATCGACCGCTTTCCGCTTACATGAATACGGCTATGTACGTCCCTATATAGGGGTGAAAACAGGGGCCATGTATGCTAGAAATACCACTTATACCAATACAACAGGTTGGTACGATAATCCGTGGGGATTTTATGTCTCACCGGAAATCGGAATGAATATTTATCCGGTCCCCGACAAACGTTTCGGTTTTCATATAGCTGCCTATTACAGTTATGCAACTAATAAAAGCCAACTGTTAACCGATTCACAAGACGGGCAAAACAATGTAGGATTCCGGGTCGGTATCTGTTTCTAGAAGAACTACTTATCTTTACATTCTTTCTATCAAAAGTTTGTATTTAACAACCTTAACGGAATACGGACTCATATATCCAATAAACATATATATCCAGTATAACCGGCATATATATCCAACACAACGGGTATATATGCCCAGAACACTGGATATATATACCCGACAAACAGGAAATACATAACTAGCAACCATTAATTACGTTTTCCAAAAAGTTACTTCCGCAACAACTATTCAGAGAAAATCATAATCTGCTCACCCATCCCTTTATCAGGTATGCGCACACTACATATACCGGTCTTTTTATCCCAACTCCATAGCACGGACTCCGTATCATTTTCTAAGTCTTCTTCCAACCGTTCCGGTTTTACCCTCTTCATTTTCTTCCCTTTGACAGTTACCTTTTCGGGAGCTTTCGCAGAATAAATCCGGAATAACAGATTTCTCGGACCGGGGACAGTGTAACCTTTTCCTTCACGGGCAGAGACAGTCAGTTCATATCCATTTGCCAAAGTATTACAAACAATCGGCGTTTTGACAAATTCATCGCGCTGATATCCTAAGTCTTCTCCTTCATCTTCGTAGAGAGTAAAGGCAGCCTGTGCACCCTCTTGTGCAGGGAAAACTTCAAAAGTTAGTGGATATACCGGTTTCTCATGGATGTAGTTCATCACCGGCATGGTGGGGATGATAGAACCTTGCTTCACAAACATAGGAACGGAGGACAGGGGAGCGTCAACCGTAGTCCATTGCTCTCCGGTGTAAACCGTCTTCTTGTTATTATAGTCAATCCATGTACCTTCGGGCAGATAGACATTTTTGGTACGAGCGCCTTTCTTCACCACAGGGGCTACCAGTAATTCACGACCGAACATAAATTGGGCATCCGTAGAAAAAGTTTCCATATCCATCGGGTATTCGAGAAACAGAGGGCGCATGATAGGCAATCCTGTATCATAAGCTTCGCGGGCATAAGTATAGATATAGGGCAATAAACGATATTTCAACTCGATAGCCGCCTTTGCGTTCTTTTCTGCTTCGGGACCGAAAAGCCACGGTTCCACCGGATTATCTCCCTCGTGGTGAATACGGCTCAAAGGATTGAATGCTCCGAACTGTATCCAACGGGTATAGAGTTCGGCCATAGCCGGATAATCTTCAAGATCTCCACAGTAACCGGTAATGTCACAGGAAGAAAACGGTATCAGTCCTAAACCGGCGGAAAGCATTACGGGAATCTGATTGGCTAACTGTCCCCAGCCTTGCAACACATCGTCACCGTTTCCGCTATCCCCCGTCCAACCGAACGTATAACGTTGCAGCCCTGCATAAGCGGCACGAGTCATTTGGAACACACGACGGTCCGGATTCCTCTTTTCAAATTGTTCTTTCACCACTTTATCCCAAGTCAATCCATAGACATTATGGATTTCATCGTGCATACCCAGATGGTGTTTCATGACGAGACGTTCCGTCTGCTCTTCATTACTCCAGGCAGGTTCGCCCATGTCCGTCCAGAAGCCGGAAATACCGTCGTCAATCGGTTTCTGCTGATAGGTTCCCCACCAGTCGGCTACGGCAGGCAAGGTAAAATCCACCACTCCACAATTACCACCCCAAGGCCAGGGCATATCATAGCTTTTACCGTTCGTACTGTCCTTTACAAAATAGCCCAAACGATCTGCTTCTTCCCATTGCTTTTTGTTGGCTTGTGCAATTACCGGATCTTGAGATACGACTACCTTAAAACCCATCCCTTTCAAATCCGAAAGCATCTTCTTCGGATTCTCATAGTTTCCTTTGCGCCATTCGAAATCCTGCAGATATTCCGTCCAGCCGATGTCCTGATAGATAATATCACAAGGGATTCCACGCTTCCGGTAACCCTCGGCTATTTCGCGGCTGAGTTTTTCGCTTGTCAGCAGGCCACGGCATTGAGCAAAGCCCAGCGCCCATTTCGGGGGCATGATAGGTTTGCCCGTCAGTCCGACGTATTGGCCGATAATTTCCTTATAGTCCTTGCCGAAGATAAAATAGTAAATCATTTCACCGTTCGGAACCTCAAAGCTGTAATAGTCGCGACTTTCCGTACCGAACTTGAATTCCGTTTTGTACGTATTATCAAGAAAAATACCATACCGATAGCTGCTCATAAAGAAAGGAATACTCTTGTAGAGCGGATCTTCCACTATACTATAGCAAGGTTTGTCACTATTCCACATCTTATAAGATTCGCCACGACGGTCCATCTTTCCAGTCTTTTCTCCCAGTCCGAAGAAATGCTCGTCACGACGGAGCACTTTATATTCCGTCTTCTTTGTTCCTTCACTCACATGCCCCTTGTCGGCATAATCACTAAACAGGAGTTTCTGATACTTATCAAATATCTGAAGACTCAACGGAGATTTATTTACCCGAATCCGCAATTTCGGAGTAAAGATTTCATAACAGGCCGCCTGTTCGTCTACATGAACGGTCCCTACATCTTCCAACTCTTCATTAATTACCGCGAAAGAGGCGTTCTTTCGTTGCAGTTGCCCATTGGGTGAAAACCAAATTTTGACTACCGAAGGACTACAAAGCTGTAGCTGTAACGCAGCACTGTCCGTCAGGTGAAAAGTCACCTGACGCCCTTGTTGTGTAAAAGAAGTGCATGTGCGTGCTGCACCTTCCGCCCACACCAACGTTGGGAATACCAAACACAATGCCCATACCCATAATTTATATCTTATCTTCATACTTATCATTTCAGTTATTCTATTACAGCCGCTTTATTCAGCTAAGCATGCATTATTGCTTATATAATAAATAAAGCACGGATTAACGCTGTTTCTTTATATACTCCATCATTCTAAAAACCGTGAATTCTGCGTAATCCGTGCCTAATAATATAAGATTAGTGTACTAGAAGACTTACAATCAGTTTTATTCAGCCACAATCATTGTCCAGTATTTCAGAGACGGCAATGTGAAAGAAACAACTCCGTTCTCCTGCGTAAAAGCCAGTTCCTGCAAAGCGCCTCCATGTACATCCGGTGAAGCTACCCATAACTTGTTCACTTTGGCCGGCAGATTCATTTGTAAAGCAGCTTTCGTAATCAAGGCCGGTTCCGGCATCGTGCCGTCCACATCCCTCCAACTAAGGCTGTTCGCCTGCGAGAAGTTAAGAAGATGTATCACCTGCCTGTTGCCTACCTGCTTGGCATAAGTAGTGACCGAACCTTGTTGGGGAGGCCATACATTCAACCTCATTTCCCCGTTGGTACAATTCATGGTGATACTATTTTCCGTACCTCCGTCACGAAGCAGATTCTGATAAGAAGTCAGGAAATCATAATAATGAACCATCGCTGTTTTCAGTTCTTCGCTCATTGTCAGATTCTCATTCGGGAAATACTCTTTGCATAACATGTGATCGCCTCCCAATTCCAGATGCGAACCACCCAAAGCAAACATGACAGCATCCGTCAGCAGAATACCCGGCGTATTAAATTCCCCCCGGTTATCCGCTTTGTTATAATTCATATAAGCTGCAAAAACCGTATTCAACTGATAATCGCCATATACTCCATTTTCATAAAGAATAGCTTTCAGATTGGTAAAATCAGCCTCATCCGCCCATACTTCATTATAGAAGAAATCCACTTTATCCGTCTCCCCTATCTGACGGGCACCGTAACGGCTCACCGCATTCATCACCAAACTCTTGTCCGGATGCACCTGCTTCATTGCATCTATAAAAGAGGCATATCCCTCACGCAAGTTAACAGGAATACCGTTATAATTATAAAGCGTGCTACGCCGTCCCAACTGGTCTATCTGATAGCCGTCGAAAGCGAAGTTTGCATATACATCGTCATTCCTTTCGCACAGATATTTCTGCCATTCCTTGTTAGAAGGGTCTACCAGATAGATATTACTTTTCCATCCGCCCGGCAGGTCATGGCTGTCCTTGGTAGTGTGAGAGGCATCTTTATACAAATACCATTCCTCTTTCACTCCATCCGTAGCAGCATCTTTCAACGCTCCGAAACAAAGATTATAAAACATAGACTTCATGCCGAAACGATGCTGCGCTTCAATGTAATTCTTTATCGAACTTGTATAAACCTCCCGGTTAGCGATGTCCATATATACCTCATCCAACTGTGTACGTGTACCGCCCAACGGCCAGTGATGTTTATTATGCCAGTCCTGGAACTGCACCCAGTTGATATGATGACGGTTCAGATACTCCATCTCTTCCTGTGTCTTTTCGGCTGTCTTCTCCTGACTGAAATCAGCGACAAAACCATAACGCGGGAAACGTGCCGGATTACTGGATACATCTACCGCAATCGTACCGACTATTACATCCGTTCCGTTCTCCTGGCGGTAAAGCTCTGCCATATACCCTTTAAAATCAGTGGCAGGCGGTTGCCATGTCCAGCTCGTACCGTTTACCGATTCTTCCCCCACCGTTTCACCTAAAAGACGATAACGTACTTTCGTTCCGGCAGGCAAAGCATCATCTGCCGTAAACACCACTTTCTCCCCCGGCTTATAGAAAGCCTTGTCGGTCGACAAATCCACACTCAAATCCGATGTTACCGGAGTCACTTCGGCAACGCCTCCCGAAGCTCCCCCGCTCTGTTGGTCCGACTCATTATCATCACTGCAAGCCATACACAGGAAAGCAGCTACCAGATATATTATTTTTTTCATCTTGAATTCTTGTTTTATTGTTTCACAATCGAGATCGTCTCTTTCAACTGGTCAATCGTAATCTGATAAGAACCGGCCTCCTGAATATTCCACTTATAATCCAGACTACCCAAATCCGTATCCGGATACATACTGCTCAACTCTGCATCCGACTTAGTGACGAATAACGCTGTTTCCACTTCACCCGTCGGAGTTTTACCGCCCTTATCCGCCATAAACCAATCTCCGCTCCAGTCAGATTTTTTGTCGCAGGAAATCTTCATCTCACCGGCTTTCAATGTACCGCTCCATGTGAAGATATAAGGACTGTCGGCACTCTTGACCATCGGTGTAGCATTGGCCAGGTCCCATCCGTTCGGAGTTGCCTCACCCACCAGATACAATCCCGCATAAGGAGTAAACGGACGCATCAGCATCTTTTCTTTTCCTTTGCCTGTATAGAACCATACTTTATAAGGCTTGCCACATTCAGCCTCTTTCATTTGCCATTTATTATCTTCGCCTCCAAGCACTACCGACGTCGAAGTGTACGGAGCATTCGCTACGGCAGGATGGAAGAAAGCATCCGACTGGCCGAAGTCCGTCACAGAACTAAACTTAAACTCTCCGTCCGCCTTCCAAGGAATCACAGCTCCATAATGGAATAAATCCATCTGGACAGCATCTTTGGACATTGCTTCAAATCCCCAACCATTATCTCCGGTAAACGAACCGACGATGAAGAACTCTTCAAACCTCCAACCGATATCCTCCGTTTCAGCCAGTGTCAGCGACAGGTCAAGCAAGTCTACTTTCACGATGTAAGTCGCCTCTTTATCGATAGTAAACAACTCATCCGGTTGGTCCTCCGACGTACGGAAAACCAGTTTAAGCACTTCTCCGGCAGTAGCATCCCGGTTATACGACGGCAGAAATTCTCCTAAGTTCGTTATAAATTTAAACGACCCGGCATTCAGTTTTCCCGTCCATGTAAACTGTCCGTTGTCCGTACATTCCATCTCTGTCGCATCATCGGCATTCCCTCCGTTCGGGGTAGCATCGCCGATAAGGTAAAGCGTAGCAGTAACCGGCTGGTAAGTAGTCACCGTAAAAGCAGTTGTCGCACTCTGTTTCCGCTCTTCCATTCCGGCAACGACGGCTGTGATACGTGCTTCCAACTCCGTTTTCACAGCATAAGCGATACCCAACTGTGTATTCAGGAATTCGTTGAATTCTTCCACAGTCTTAGTCCACTGGTATGTTCCCGTACCTAAATCCACCGAATAAGCATTGGCAAAGTCTGTCCCGGCTTTCGCCAGTTCCAGCGTATAAGAGATACGGTTACCGCTTCCGTAATTCGTTCCGGTGGTCCATGAGAGAGTCAGCGCCTCTTGGCTATGATTCTTTTCGTTCAGCACCAAGTCTTGCCGGTTCACCGAAAGAGTAAGGGCATCATGCCCTTTATCCGTCTCCATATAATCCTCGGCACAGGCAACCATTATTCCGCCGATGAAAAGAGAACACAACAACTGATATATATATTTCTTCATGATAGTATTTATCTAAATCAATGATTATAAAACAGATTAATAACCGGGATTCTGAGTCATCAGATGATTGGAATCCATCTCAGTCTGCGGGATAGGCAACAAGAGACGTTCTTTAGTCACATTATTCTTACCGATGGATTTCAGGAATGTCAACGCATAATTTCCATTATCAATACGAATCATGTCAAACCAGCGGTGTCCTTCAAAAGCAAGCTCCATCCGGCGTTCGTGAATAATCTTCTCCCTCATTTCCACCTGCGTCAGGTTAGTCGGTACATCTGCCAGTCCGGCACGCTTACGGACGATATTCAGCGGTCCGGCAGCCTGGTCGGGATATCCCAGTTCGTTCAATGCCTCCGCCTTTTTCAACAGGACATCCGCATAACGATATACCACAAAATTGCCGGGATTGGTATTATACTCCGGAGAAATTGCCTTCGGCACAAGAAACTTGCGTACGTTATAACCCGTACTCGACCAAGAACGCTTGTACTCCATACCGTCAAAAGCGGGACAACCTTGATACAATACAGTCATATCCTTCCGCAAATCACCGTCTTCATATTGTTCGAAAAACTCTTCCGTAGGCAAATTCCATCCATAAGCGCCGGCTACCAGACTCGAATTACGAGGCCCCATGAAAGTTGATAACCAAGATGCCTGATTATCACTGCTCCAGAAATCATATTCCGTGCTTCCGGAATATTGTACCTCGAAAAGAGACTCCGCACCATTATTGATGGTAGCATCAAAATTATCGGCATAATTGTATTGGGTCAAATCGTATCCCATCGCAGCAATATTGTCGCACAGAGTCACTACTTCATTATAGTATTCGCGATGATTGGGCGCCAATGTCAGATAAATATCCGCCAGCATAGCCATTGCAGCTTCTTTGCAGGCACGTCCTCTATCGCTGTCTCCATAACTGCTTTTCGGAGGAAGCATGTTTACCGCATTTTTGCAGTCAGAAAGAATCCGGGCATATACCTCATCTACCGTATTACGGGCAATATCCGTAGATTCTCCCGGTTCAAACGGCGTTAAGCGCAAAGGCACACCTCCATACAGACGAACCAGAATATAGTAGTAATGTGCACGCAGGAAATAAGCCTCACCCATGCAACGAGTCTTTACCTCATCGGAGATAGCTGCCGAAGGCAGATTGGAAAGCACAATGTTACAACGTCCGATACCTACCCACGGAGAACGCCATACATACAAAGCAAAGCCATTATCACTCTGGGCTATGAAATTGGAAGCCTGCACAGTTTCCAGTCCGTCGGTTCCCCCTCCGGCGCCTACTTCACTGTTACCTGCGATAATATCGAGGCTCCAGATACGCTGATTATACATATTGGATGACTGAAGAGTCTTGTAGCAGGCAGTAGTCAGTGCCACGGCAATCTCGTCCGTTACTTCCGATTCGGGATCGACGCCATATTTAGGATATTTGTCTAAGAAATCGTTGCATGAGGTCAATGCCAGCATGGCAAACATCATCACCAAAGTTGTTATCTTTTTCATATTCTTCCTCCTGATTTAAAAGTTAAAGTTCAAACCCATGCTGAACGTACGTGAGATAGGGTAGCGGCTGCTGTCGATACCATTAACGTCAACCTCCGGGTCAAAGCCGGAATATCCGGTGATAGTCGCCACATTCTCGCAAGAGAAAGAGATGCGGGCATTTTCCAGTTGAATCTTTTGCATCCACTTTTTAGGCAGTGTATACGAAAGCGTAATGTTTTTCAGACGGAGGTAGGAACCGTTTTCCACAAATCGGTCGGATACGCGGCAGTTCTGATTCGGGTCTCCCCAGATAGCACGCGGCATGGAGTTGCTTGTTCCTTCTCCCGTCCAGCGGTTCAGTACGGCTGTGGTCTGGTTGTAAGCGGCTGCCATTCCTTCGTTGTCTACATTGTTGGCATTATAAATCTTGTTTCCCGATACGCCTTGCAGGAACACGGAAAGTTCCCATCCCTTATAAGAGAAATTATTGCTTAGAGAGAAGAACCAGTTCGGGTTCGGGTTGCCGATAACGGTACGGTCTTCATCGTTGATAACTCCATCGTTATTCAAGTCCCGGAAACGGATATCACCCGGAGCAGCGCCCGGTTGGGTAGCATGGCGGTTCACTTCATCCCAGTTCTGGAAAAGTCCGTCGGTCACGTATCCGTAGAACACATTAATCGGATAACCGGCTCTAAGCATAGTCACGTATGAATTCCCCATCTGGTTGATGAACATCGGAGTTTCGCTGTTCAAGTCCAGAATTTCGTTCTTGTTATAAGTGGCTGTTAAGGCAGACTCCCAAGAGAAAAGTCCTTTCAGGTTGATAGTACGCAAGGTCATTTCCACCCCTTTGTTACGCATTTTGCCGGCATTGGTGAAAGTTTCGGTAGTATCTTCAAAACCGGAAGTGATAGGAATGGAAGCCTTCACCAACATATCTGCTGTCTTCTTGATATAAGCGTCCAGCGAAAGGTTGACGCGTGAATTGAACAGGCTCATGTCTACACCAAAGTTGGTCTGGCGCACTTCTTCCCAATGAATATTCGGATTGGAGAGAGTAGTAGATACCAAAGCGGTAGAATTGTTGTTGCCGAAAGGATAGACTCCAGTGTTATAGGAAGCAACAAAGCCGTAATTACCGATTTCCTGATTACCGGTCACACCGTATCCGATACGCAGTTTGAGGTCATTCACCGGGAAGTTCTCTTTCGGAAACCAGTTTTCCTGGGAAATACGCCATGCCAGCGAAACGGAAGGGAATGTTCCCCAACGGTTGTTCTTACCGAAACGGGAAGAGCCGTCACGACGCACAGTAGCTGTAAGCAGGTATTTATCTTCGTAAGAATAGTTGAGACGTGCCATCAGAGAGAGCAGTGCCCAGTCACTCTGGCTACCGCCAAGACTGTACATCTTCTCGCCGTTGTCCATCTCATGGATATTATCAAACATGAAGATATTCTTTTGAGCATTCAGATAATCATAGTTGTTCCACTGGGCGGAAGAACCTGCCATCACCCCTACCCGGTGTTTCTGCGCAAAAGTGTGGTCGAATACAAAATAATTATCCCACAAATAGGTAAATGATTTGTTATCGCTCTTATAGCGGGAAGATTCTTCTACCGGATTCGGTTTCCAGTCGTAAGCCGGAGTAAAGTTGTCGACAAACCAGAATTTAGCGTCATAACCGAATGTACTTTTCAACTTCAGCCATTTGGTAAAGGTGATCTCTCCGGTGATGTTTGCCAGAAAGTTATATCCTTTTGTTTCATTGGTCATCATGTGCAGCGTACCAATCGGGTTACGGATGCTTCCGTACCATTGCGCCTCCTGTCCGGGACCGCTCCAACTGCCGTCCTCATTCTTCACCGGTTGGGTGGGGAGTGCTTTCATCGCATCACCGATGCTATAAGTTCCTCCTTCTTTCACGTCCGTACTGAATGTCAGGTTGGTAGTGAATTTCAGCCATTTATTAACTTGGGCATCGCTATTTGCCTGAAAGTTGAAACGACGGTAATTAACGCTTTCCACAATACCGGACTGGTCAAGGAAACCACCGGACACATAGTAATGTGCTTTTTCCGTACCACCGGAATAGCTAACCGAATAGCTTTGCTTCACTCCCGTGCGCAGCATTTCATCCAGCCAGTTCGTTCCTGTTCCCAATAAAGAAGGGTCTGCCCAATAAGGGTTCGTATTATCGTCATTATTAGACAGCATATCATTGCTCAAAGCGGCATATTGCGCAGCGTTCAGCATATCGGGCACTTTAGTGGCATTCTGAATCGCCCAGTTAGCGTTTACCGTCACCTTTCCGGCACCCTCGGCACCACGTTTGCTGGTAATCATCACCACACCGTTCGCACCACGCGAACCATAAATAGCTGTTGCCGAAGCATCTTTCAATACGTCCACCCGTTCTACATCGGCCATATTCAGAGCAGACAATCCCAAGTCGGTAGGTATTCCGTCAATGACAATCAGCGGGTTACTGTTATTGATTGTTCCCAAGCCACGGATTTTAATGGTGACATTATCACCCGGCTTACCGGCATCGATAATCTGCACGCCGGACACCTTTCCCTGCATTGCCTGACCGATATTGGCCACCGGAGAGTCTTTAATGTCCTTCACTCCGACAGAAGATACCGCTCCGGTCAGATCGCTCTTTTTCATCGTTCCGTAACCCACTACTACAACTTCGTCCAATACTTCCGTATCTTCCTGCAAGGTTACTTTCAAAGCGTTTTTCCCGTTCACCGGGACTGTCTGCATTTTATAGCCGACAAAAGAGATAGTCAGCGTGCTGTTAGTCGGAACGCTTAATGAGAAATTACCGTCTACATCGGTAATTGTACCGTTCGTTGTACCTTTTTCTACCACACTGGCACCGATCACCGGTTCACCCGTGGCATCTACGACATGTCCTTTTATTGAAATCTGTTGTGCGAATGCACTAAGAGATAGGAACAAGCCCCACATTATTAGTAAGAGGCGGCGTTCAAAGCCTTTCGACTTCATACTCTGTTTCATGTACATTAATTTAAAGTTAATATTAGGGTTACTTTTGTTTTCGTTCTCTGTGTCATTGCTGAATGACCGTGAAACAAAAGTATCCACATTTCATACTGCTTCTTAAAGCAGATAGCAAAAATATAGTGATTTATACAGTATCCCACAGTATAAACCACTAAATATAAGAACGTTACAAAATAGAAGTCGGACTAAAAAAGTAGTGGTTTTCTTATTCTTCCACCTTCCCTATTTGCATTACTTTAGCCTCAAATTCATCTCTTTCTCCCACAGCCTTGTTACGGACACGGGTCCGGTAATTATAAATGGTAGTGACGGAGTAGCGAAGGAATTGCGCTATTTTAGTGCTGTCCGTAATTCCCAGGCGGATGAGAGCGAAGATACGAAGTTCGGTATTCAGTTGTTCTCCCGGTTTGGGTTGCATCGGTTCGGTAAGCAGGGCATTAAATTCCTCCACAAAACTGGGGAAGAGTTGCAGGAAAGTCACGTCGAAGTTCGCATAAAACTCTTTCAGTTCTTCATCAAGGAACTGGGAAGATTTAATAGCCTTATATAGTTCTTCCACCCTTCCGGCAGCGGCAATCTTATTCAGGGAACGGCGGTATAAATCCATCTTATCGAGATAAGTGGAACATTGGTCCATGTATCTCCCGATATATTCCTCCTTGATATAGTTGGCTTCCGAAAGCGTATGATTCATTTCTTTCAGTTGCGAATTGGAATCGTGAAGTTCTTCGTTCAGTTCTTGCAGGAGCGTATTGGTATCGACCACTTCGCGGCGCGCAGCAGCTACCTTTTTCATCTGTTTATAGACAAAGAAAATGGCAACCAGCAAGAAAACGGAAAGCAGACTGATACATATCAACGAAACTTTCATCTCCTGTTGCTGACGTTTGGTTTTTAATTGATAGGCCTGGTCGATGATAGGAAAGACCTGCGAGATTTCCAACGTACGGAGACGGGCATTGCAAAGGGTGGCATCCTCCAGGGAACATTTCAGATAGTTGTAGGCACGGTCGATGTCTCCTGCTTCATAAACAAGAGAAGCGAGTTTGCGCAAAGATACATATTCTTTTACTGCTGATTTCAAATCGGCAATAGCTGAAAGAGCCAGATAATGTTTTTGTCCTTCCTTATCTCCTTTCAACCGGCAACCCTCGGAAATCGTATAAGTAATCATTGCCTGTGCATGCTCATCCAGAGAAGGTTTACCGTAATATTCCGCCAGTATGCGGATAGCCTCGTCATATTGGGCATGCACAATACATTTATCCGCCATCACCAGCACATGTCCCAGCGAGTCGGAAGCATTGACTTGCAAAAGGGAGTCCCGATACAAATCCGTCATCCGGTAATATTCGTTCTTGGCTTCTTCCGTAACGGCATAATCGCCCATCAATCCGTAAATGGTACGGTATAAATGATAATAATAGCCATAAAGATAGCCGGGCAGGGTTTTCTTGTCAATCCCTCCCAATAATTCCAGCGCTTCTTTATACATCCCGGTAGTTCCCATCACTTCCGCCATATTCATGGCGGAATCATCCAGATAATCCTGCTTATTCAGACGGCGCGCCAACTCCTCTTTCCGTTGGGCGTAGACAAAAGACGAATCCAGATTGTAAGCCCGGTATTCATCGAAAAGGCGTCCGCAAAAACCGTACCGCTGCTTATCGGAAGCAGCCTCAACCAACAATCTCTTCAAGTCGGCGATACGCGCTTCCTTTTCCGCTCCATAAATCTGGCGGTTTTTAATGATAGCGTCAATCTCACGAAGCAACACGTCAGTACTCTTGTTATCTTTTGCATAAAGCAGGCCTGAAAGAAAAATTGCCACAAAAATCAGAATAACTTTTTTCATAGTGCCGTATGTATTATATCTGCAAAGATAAAAGTCTTTCAGAAACTTCCGGCTTTCAGGAGAAGATTATTGCAGGCAGAAAGAGCAATCTTCATTAAAAATAGGAAAACGGATTCATCATAAACATCATTTATTATATCTGTAACAATTACATTCATAATAATCGGCACGACAATCATTAATCCCCCCTTTATCGTAGGCAAAGACGTATTTCCCCATCATTTGTGCAACTGTGAAGGGGAAACGGAGCAGTTGATACGTAACACTACAAACGGTATTAATTGCTATCGGGAAAAACAGATAATAATCGGAGTCGCTTCAGGGAAATTTATAAAAGAGTACAGGCTAACGACTCCCGGTTCCGTTACAAGCTGTACCCAAAAGAATAGTGCAAAAGAATCCGCCCCCAAGAACAGAATCATTATGGAATATCCGACAAGCTATCGAGAATCCGGTCGCCAAGGAACTAACAGGTTGCAACCCATAGAAACCCGCAGTTAAAAATAAAATCACACTCATGTTCGCAAAAGCACGGGCCAAACCGCATTGAAATAAACCTGCCGCATATTGCTCATGAAATTAAAACGTGTCATACCGATGCAACCTACCCCCACATCCCAAAGCTTTCAGCCGCATACCCTAACCTTTTTTCATACGAACCCTATTTCGTTCCACATCTGTTATCCTTCCGTTCCACAATTGTTTCCCTTTCGTCCCACAGATATGGAACTAAAAGACAACAATTGTGGAACGAAATATTTATAGTAAAACAAAAGGCTAATTATAGTTGTCATTGATTTATTATCCCGCTTTCCTCCACTACTCCTCTCCTAAGTTCTCGAACGTCTTGCCTTCTGTAATCTTATCGGCAGACATTTCTTCGGAATAATAATCTTTGGAGATTTCAAGATACTTTTTGAAAAGCCGTTTCACTGTTGCCAGCTCGTCTCCTTGAGTAACCGGAGTACGCGCCTTATGGCAAGTAGAGACAAAATTCATCTCCCAGTCAGCCATTTTATTGTAGAGCGCATTCGCGCGGAACGCTTCACGCCCGTAAATCTGCGGCAGTCCCTCTTCCACATACTCTTCTCCACGTTCCAGATAGCCCGACATCTCGTCATAAAACATTTTCCAACGTTTCAGATAGAAATTCTCAATCAGTCCGCTCCACTCACGCCAAGAATAGTCAAAGATGTGCGGGTCGCCGTCCCCACCCCAGATAGTAACCAATGCGGTGGCATCTTTCTCCAACAGATTCTTTTCTGCCTCCGTTGTTCCCCAACTGCGGGCGTCGGTCAACCACTTATCAAAGTTGAACTCTTCACGGGTACGGAGAAGCACGTCCGTATCATGCATCAGTTCCAAAAAACGATTGCTGTGCAGAAGAAACTCCTTACGGTCTTTCTTACGAAAAGCGTCCGCCGCACGCTTATGCATCGCCTGCCCCAGGTTAGTCATTATCTGGCGTTGCAAATCAACTAAGTCAAACCGATAAGGCTTGGAAGAGCCCAATCTATCCGATTCCTCCAAAAGCAACCTTTGCGCCTTCCATAACAACAACGGAGAATAAGGAATGCCCAACCCCTGATTCGGTCCCGACTTCTTTACATTCAACGCCGGACGGGCGGCAATGATTGAACTGCGCTCCGTACCGTTCGTCCCTTTCTGATAAGGACCTTCGAGCAAATACAGCCACGCCTGCGCCGTCTTTTCGGAGGGCATACCGTAACGACGCGCCGCATATCCCGCCAACCACTCTTCAATATTCACCTCCCCCGCATGAAGCGGCATTTCAAACGCCAGTTCATAAAAGACAGGATTCTGAATGATGGATTCCATGAAAAGCCCCGAACCGCATACATTGCCATATTTCGCATGAGCCTTTCCATACTGGTTGGAAGCTATCAGGTGCAAGTCACCATGCATATTGATACGCCCGCCGAAGTTATGCAGATTGCCCGCCACCACCGGATATCCCCAGCACGGCTCGCCTTTGGCGCAACGTCCTCCGTTCAAATCCAGTATCAGCAAATCGGATTTGGGAACCGCTTTCACAATCGGCTCACGCAAACTCCATGCCTGCATCGCCCATAACGCATTCGGGTCGAACGACTTAAAAAGACGATGGATAGCCTTGCCTACCGCATCCAAATACTCCGGAGTATCAACAGGAGGTCTTCCCTCGTGAAAAGGGTCAGCGGCATAAACGCCGTGTGCGCCGAACAGTTTCTTTTCCTCCTCCATGAAATCACGTCCGAAAGCCCGGAACAATGAATCTGTCGGGTCAATCTGGGCAACCCCCTTGAAACCACACCATCCTCCTTTCATGCTGATGCCGGCTTTCGGAAATTTAGCCTTCATTTCACGGGGAACATAACCGGAAAAGCCTTGCTGGATAGGTTGCATCCCCAACTCCAACTGCCGGTCAATCACCTGTTTCCCTAGCTTAATATGAGACTGTATCCATGACAACGGCAAAGGACCGCCATAACTCTGTATATTCTGCATCCATTGCCAAGCGAAGTGAGCCGGCCCTGTCAGGCACGCTCGGGCTTCACTGTCGGTAAATCCGTACTTCAACAAGGTATTATACCACACAGCCTCTAACCCGACGACCGACAACGGCATATTGACGGAATTCATCGCCATATAATCCAACTCACGTTCCCAACGTTTCCAATCCCACCAAGGAGCCGTATAGCTGAATGTGCAATAATTCATATATACGCGGTATTTTCCGTTAATGACATGCTTTCCCCGTTGCGATGCGACCGGAGCGGGAAGCATTTCGGGAAGATTCAACTGGTCGCCGAACCAGGATACGTGAGCCCCGCAACTGTATTTCAAATACTGATTGTAAGCCGTAGCCAACGAAACCGGGTTATTGCCGCGTAAAATAATACCGCCTTTCTCCCCCTCAATCTCATACACGTCTTGCCCGTCCGTCCCGGCAGGGATTAACTCCAGCACAAACTGTTCGCCATACCCCGGAGTAATCCGTTCTATCAAATCATAAGCGGCACGGATTCCGGGATTCTCCTTCTTGAACGCCGTACTCAGGAAGAAAAGCCCGATAACCAACAGATAACGGTAAACGGGCAGTACCGCACTGCATCCTGTCATTTTCATAGTTATTCTTTTTTGTCGGCTAAGATAAAGAATATTTTTGAAAACTTGTTACAGGAAAAAAGAAATTGGCAAAGAAACCACGCCATATACACCACGGTCTGAAAAAACGGTCTTTATCCGTCACCGACCACTTCAACGACTGTATTTTTTCCGAATACGGTTCCCAATATATTTAAAAATGAACTTTTCCCAATGAGAACATCAAAAAAACACATAAACCTACCGACAACAAAAAATATTTTTATACCTTTGACACTAGGTAACGAGAGCGACCCGTTGCGTTTAGCACACCGTAAACGTTACAGAACAGCCCCCTGCCATTCCAATATCCATTATCTGACAAACAGCAAATATCTTATGGACAAAAGAGCAAAATCGAAAGTAAAGCAAGAAGAGCCAATCCACCGGACATCTTCATTCCGTAACGGACCTTTATCCGGCAGACACATTCCATTCCGCATCAAAGTGATTGCCGTTGCCGGATTGTTGGCCGGGCTGTCATTCCCATCCTTTCTTTCCGCCCAGGATATTTCGGGAACCTGGCACGGCAAGCTTTCCGTACCTTCCGGTTCGCTTTCCATCGTATTCCATATCAATCCGGCAGAGAACGGAAATTATGTGACAACGCTTGACAGCCCCGACCAGGGAGCCAAAGGCATAAAGACAGAGAGTACTTCTTTCGAAAATTCTACGCTGATTGTCCGGATACCCGCCATCAATGCCTCTTACAAAGGCAAGTTAGACAAAAACAATACAATCAACGGGACATTCACCCAAGGAATACCTATCCCGCTGAACCTGAAAAAAGGAGAAACCGCCCGCCCTAAACGTCCGCAGGAACCCCAGCCTCCCTTCCCCTACCGAAATGAAGAAGTCATTGTAAGGAACGAGCAAGACGACATCAATCTTGCCGGGACACTGACGCTTCCCGAAAAAGGGAATCGGTTTCCGGCAATAGTCATGGTGACAGGAAGCGGTGCGCAAAACCGGGATGAGGAAATTATGGGACACAAGCCTTTTCTTGTTATTGCCGACTATTTGACACGGAATGGAATTGCCGTCCTCAGGTGTGACGACAGGGGAACCGCCGCCTCGCAAGGTAATCATGCTACAGCCACCAATGAAGATTTCGCCACAGATACGAAAGCCGCCATCCGCTACCTGCGCAACAGAAAAGAGATAGACCCGAAAAAAATCGGCATCATAGGGCATAGCGCAGGCGGAACAATCGCATTCATGACGGCCGCTAAGGACCCGTCCGTAGCCTTTGTCGTTTCACTGGCGGGGGCTGGCGTGAGGGGTGACAGCCTGATGTTGAAACAGGTGGAACTCATCTCCAAATCACAAGGAATGCCAGACACAGCCTGGGAAAAGATAAAACCGTCCGTACGGAACAGATATTCCATATTGCAACAAGCGGACAAGACCCCTGAGGAATTACGGAAAGAATTATATGCAGATGTCACGAAAACCATACCGCCCGCACAATTAAAAGATTCCGGCACCGTCCGGCAGATATCCGGAGAACTCCAGTCAATGACTTCTCCCTGGTACCTTCATTTCATGAGATATGACCCGGCTAAAGACCTGGAAAAAGTGAAATGCCCGGTTCTCGCCCTGAACGGGGGAAAGGACATTCAAGTGGATGCCGTCATGAACCTGACCGCTATCCGGGAAAAAACCGCCGGAAACGGAAATAAAAACGTAACCGCCAAAATCTACCCGAACCTCAACCATCTTTTCCAAACATGTAAAAAAGGCACATTGGCCGAGTACGGGCAACTGGAAGAAACAATCAGTCCGGAAGTTTTAAAAGACATTACGGATTGGATTTTAAAACAAACCCGGTAAATTTTCCGATATGGAAGGTACATTCCCCGTACCCCAGGAATGGTTACGGACATATCTTTCCATTTTTGTGTACGGCAAAAACATACCTTGCCACACACCTGTACCGACCGCATAAATTGATTTAAATCAAAATCCGTCACAACGGATTTTTCCTGGCTGATTTTGTTTTACCTTTGCACCCGCAAAAAAAAACAAGGAAGTTAAAGACAACGGAAATCAGTCAGTTTTTGTATGAAAAAGAGCCTTATTGCATTGGCGTTCGGAACCTTAGGACTGGGTATCGCCGAATTCGTAATGATGGGAATTCTACCGGATGTGGCAAAAGATTTACATATCAGCATCCCCACTGCCGGGCATTTTATCTCTGCCTACGCGCTGGGGGTCTGCGTCGGCGCTCCCGTACTGACCCTTGCCCGCAAATACCCGCTAAAACACATTCTACTGGTATTGGTCGCTTTAATCATGGCGGGTAATATCTGTGCCGCTGCGGCTCCCGATTACTGGGTCCTGCTGATTGCCCGCTTTATTTCCGGGCTTCCCCACGGAGCCTATTTCGGAGTCGGCTCCATCGTTGCCGAAAGGCTTGCCGATAAGGGAAAAGGCTCGGAAGCCGTCTCTATCATGATTGCCGGAATGACAATCGCCAACCTCTTCGGAGTACCTTTAGGCACTTCTTTAAGCACCATGCTTTCCTGGCGCGTCACTTTTCTGCTGGTCGGCATCTGGGGAACCGTTATCCTGTATTACATCTGGCGTTGGGTCCCTCACGTGGAAGGACTTCAAGACACCGGATTCAAAGGACAATTCCGTTTCCTCAAAACTCCGGCCCCCTGGCTGATTCTGGGCGCTACGGCCTTAGGCAACGGTGGCGTGTTCTGTTGGTACAGTTATATCAATCCCCTGCTGACAAACGTTGCCGGATTCTCCGCCGAAAGCATTACTCCCCTGATGATTCTTGCCGGGTTCGGTATGGTGACGGGCAACCTCATCAGCGGAAAACTTTCCGACCGCTACACTCCCGGAAAAGTAGGAACCGCTTCACAGGCGCTCATTTGCCTGATGCTATTGCTTATTTTCTTCCTTTCTCCCTGCAAATGGGCGGCTGCCCTGTTGATGTGCCTTTGCACAGCCGGATTATTCGCCGTATCCAGTCCGGAACAGGTGTTGATTATCCGCGTGGCGAAAGGAGGCGAAATGTTAGGGGCCGCCTGTGTGCAAGTGGCCTTCAATCTGGGAAACGCCATCGGCGCTTATGCGGGCGGGCTTGCCGTCAGCAGCGGATACCGTTATCCCGCCCTGACAGGTGTGCCGTTCGCCCTCATCGGATTTATTTTGTTCCTGATTTTTTATAAGAAATACCAGGCAAAATATTAAAACTCTGCCAAAATACCTATCTTTGCAAAGTAATTATCGATAACTAAATAAAAACAAAATAGATAAATGGCATTGCAATGTGGTATTGTCGGACTGCCGAATGTAGGCAAGTCAACACTTTTTAACTGTTTGTCGAATGCAAAGGCACAAGCGGCAAATTTCCCTTTCTGCACAATTGAACCTAACGTCGGCGTAATCACCGTACCTGACGAACGACTCAACAAACTGGCAGAACTGGTACATCCGGGGCGTATCGTCCCCACTACCGTAGAAATCGTAGATATAGCCGGACTGGTGAAAGGCGCCAGCAAAGGAGAAGGGCTCGGTAATAAGTTTCTTGCCAATATCCGCGAGACAGACGCAATTATTCATGTGCTCCGCTGTTTTGACGATGATAATGTAACGCATGTAGACGGCAGCGTAAATCCTGTACGCGACAAGGAAATCATTGACTACGAGCTTCAACTGAAAGACTTGGAAACCATCGAAAGCCGTATTCAAAAAGTACAGAAACAGGCGCAGACAGGAGGAGACAAGGCTGCAAAACTGGCTTACGACGTACTTGTAAAATACAAAGAAGTCCTTGAACAAGGGAAATCGGCGCGTACCGTGGCATTTGAAACCAAAGACGAGCAGAAAATAGCCCACGAGTTATTCCTACTGACCAGTAAACCGGTGATGTACGTCTGCAACGTAGACGAAGCCAGCGCCGTAAACGGCAATAAGTACGTAGATATGGTACGCGAAGCGGTAAAAGACGAGAACGCGGAAATCCTGATTGTCGCTGCAAAAACAGAAGCGGATATCGCCGAGCTGGAAACGTATGAGGACCGTCAGATGTTCCTTGCCGAAGTCGGGCTGGAAGAATCCGGAGTATCCCGTCTCATCAAGTCAGCTTACAAACTGCTGAACTTGGAAACGTTCTTCACGGCGGGAGAAATGGAGGTGAAGGCCTGGACATACCGCAAAGGCTGGAAAGCGCCGCAATGCGCAGGCGTTATCCACACCGATTTTGAGAAAGGTTTTATCCGTGCCGAGGTTATCAAATACGACGATTACATTCAATACGGTTCGGAGGCAGCAGTAAAAGAGGCCGGCAAACTCGGCGTAGAAGGAAAAGAATACGTCGTGCAGGACGGTGATATCATGCATTTCCGTTTCAATGTATAAGAAATAATATGAAGTATCTCATAGCAGGAACCGGAGGAGTAGGCGGCAGCATAGCGGGATTTCTGTCACTCGCCGGAAAAGACGTCACTTGCATTGCCCGCGGAACTCATTTGGAGGCCATACGGGCAAACGGGCTGAAATTGAAGTCTGATTTAAAAGGAGAACATACGCTTGCCGTTCCCGCAACGACAGCGGAAGAATTTGACGGAAAAGCGGACGTAATCTTCGTCTGTGTCAAGGGATATTCCGTCGACTCAATCACCGGATTAATCAAAAGGGCTTCACATGCCCGGACTGTCGTCATTCCGATTCTGAACGTTTACGGAACAGGGCCGCGTATCCAGCGCATGGTTCCGGACGTTACAGTGCTCGACGGCTGCATCTATATCGTCGGATTCGTATCCGGTGCAGGAGAAATCACCCAAATGGGGAAAATTTTCCGTTTGGTATATGGGGCGCATAAAGGGACCCAGGTTCCTCCGGGAATATTGGACGCTATCCGGGAAGACCTCCGGGAAAGCGGCATCAAGGCGGAAATCTCTCCGGACATCAACCGGGATACATTTGTCAAATGGTCGTTCATCTCGGCAATGGCGCTTACGGGAGCTTATTACGACGTCCCGATGAGGGAAGTGCAGAAACCGGGGAAAATACGCGATACCTTTATCGGACTATCTGCCGAAAGCGCCGAACTGGGACGTAAACTGGGGGTGGAATTCCCTGAAGACCCTATCTTGTACAATTTAAAGATTATTGATAATCTTGCCCCCGAAAGCACGGCTTCCATGCAGAAAGACCTGGCGCGAGGGCACGAGTCGGAGATACAAGGGTTGCTGTTCGACATGATTGCTGCAGCGGAAGAACAGGGCATCGACACTCCTACCTATCGGATGGTTGCCGAAAAATTCAAATCCTGAAAACGGCAGATACGGGAAAAGGGCTTCCGCACTCATCATGCAAAATAGGACTATGGTATCAGGAAATTGCCAACACGGAAGAAACCGGACGGCAGGCCGGGAAAAATCCTACTGATTTTATAAAACTGAAACAATGAGAATTATAACTAAATAACTACCAAGATTATGTCTTCATTCCTTTACATCAACTGGAACCCGAACCCCGAATTATTCAACTTATTCGGCATTTCCATACGTTACTACGGCCTGTTATGGGCAGTAGGGATTTTCTTTGCCTATGTTATCGTCCACTACCAATACCGCGACAAGAAAATAGATGAAAAAAAGTTCGAACCTCTCTTTTTCTACTGTTTCTTCGGTATCCTCATCGGGGCGCGTTTAGGACATTGCCTGTTCTACGATCCGGGGCAGTATTTGACCAGCGGCAAAGGATTCATAGAAATGCTCCTGCCCATCAAGTTCCTGCCTGCCGGCGGATGGAAATTTACGGGATATGAAGGACTTGCCAGTCACGGAGGCACTCTCGGACTGATTATCGCATTATGGCTCTATTGCCGTAAAACCAAGCTTCACTATATGGACGTGGTAGACATGATTGCCGTAGCGACCCCCATCACCTCCTGTTGTATCCGTCTTGCCAACCTGATGAACTCCGAAATCATCGGCAAGCCGGCAGACGTGCCCTGGGCATTCATATTCGAACGGGTGGACATGCAACCGCGCCATCCGGGACAGCTTTACGAAGCCATCGCCTACCTGCTCTTATTCTTTATCATGATTTACCTGTATAAAAATTACAGCAAGAAACTGCACCGGGGCTTTTTCTTCGGGCTTTGCCTGACCTATATCTTCGTTTTCCGTTTCTTCATCGAGTTCCTGAAAGAGAACCAGGAAGCATTCGAAGACCAGATGACGCTCAATATGGGGCAATGGCTGAGCATTCCGTTTGTTCTGATAGGCGTATATTTTATGTTTTTCTACGATAAGAAAAAAACGGTCTGAGACTGAAAAAAGAGACGAGGCTGACTAACCCAAACAAATGACTGCAAAAACAAACGGTTCGGAAACAATGTCAGAACGAAAATTGAAAGCCGAAAGACATTCAGCCTCATCCTTTCCTTACCGTTTTACTCTTTCATAAAACTTTCGAGCTGTCCGAGGCTATTCGTCAGCCTCGCCAGTTTCGTCCGGCTCTTCAAGGTCGTCAGGCTCGTATTTGCATTTTTCCATACATGGTTTTAACTGGTGATTTCTCCCGATACGTTTTTTCATTTTTGAATCAATCGCACTCAGCAACCTCGGCTGAATTTACCCCGGCAAAACAGGAAAAATAGTAGAAGAAGCAGGCATAAGCCGGTTCCAAAGTTATGTATTTCACATTTCGAAAGGATGGAGAATGCAAATTGTCCCGGATGGAATCATTCAGCAGAACAGCCTTCCTTCTTTTCCATATTTCCGCAGCTTCATCTCGTCCAGGTTGGCATAGATACAGGAAAGAAGAAAATAGATGGAAAATCCGCCCAACAAATGGATAGTGAGAAATGAAAACAGATAGGCGGGCCTTTCTTTATAGACAATGCTTGACAATTAGTCCGGAACAGCAACAGACCGGCAGGCAGAACCGTAATCCCCTAAAGAGCCCCAAAAACACTGCTTTCCTTATTTTCTACCCTGTTTTCTATGAAATCCACCTGCGGTCCCGCTTCAAGGGTAGCACTGAATCCGGCTTCATAACGATAACAGACAGTATCGGCTTTTCCTGTCGCAAACAGGTTTATAATGCTGTCATGCTCACATTGCCTTTCTTGTTTTCTCCACTCTTTGTGTATTATTAAAGGGGGAAATGATTATTTCCCCCTAACTATTTTCTTGATATCATTCAATTTATTCAACGCCTCAACCGGAGTCAGGTTATTCACATCCAGATTCAGAATCTCGTCACGTATCTGGCAAAGTACGGGGTCTTCTAACTGGAAGAAACTCAACTGCATTCCTCCGCGCTTCTCACTGACTTCCGCCAACGGCTTGCCGGAAATACCTTGCTGACGGTTGTCCGATTCGAGCTGTTTCAGAATCTCATTGGCACGTTTCACTATACTTTTCGGCATACCCGCCATTTTCGCCACGTGAATACCGAAAGAGTGTTCACTTCCGCCGCGTTCCAGTTTACGGAGAAAGATTACCTTGTTGTTCACTTCCTTCACCGACACGTTATAATTCTTGATTCGCTTGAAGGATTTCTCCATCTCGTTCAGTTCATGATAATGCGTAGCGAACAGGGTACGCGCTTTGGCTTTCGGATGTTCGTGAATATATTCCACAATCGCCCAAGCGATAGAAATACCGTCGTAAGTGGACGTTCCACGCCCCAACTCATCAAACAGCACCAGGCTGCGGGAAGAGACATTGTTCAGGATATCCGCCGCTTCATTCATTTCAACCATAAACGTAGATTCTCCCACAGAAATATTATCACTGGCCCCTACACGGGTGAATATCTTGTCAACCAACCCGATACGGGCACTCTCCGCAGGAACGAACGAACCGATTTGCGCAAGCAACGTAATCAATGCGGTCTGGCGCAAAAGCGCGGACTTACCCGCCATATTCGGTCCCGTAATAATGATAATCTGTTGTGTGGAACTGTCCAGCATCACGTCATTGGCAATGTATTTCTCGCCAATCGGAAGTTGCTTTTCAATTACCGGATGGCGTCCCTGACGGATATCCAGAACCTCGCCGTCTTCAACAACCGGACGGATATACTTATTCTCACGCGCCACATTGGCAAAGGACAAAAGGCAATCCAGACCGGCAACCAGGCTGGCGTCGGTTTGTATCTCGGAAATAAATTCCGTCACTGCCTGTACCAGCTCCACATACAGTTGATTTTCCAAAATAAGAATCTTGTCTTCCGCACCGAGAATCTTTTCTTCATATTCTTTCAACTCCTGTGTGATATAACGCTCCGCATTCACCAAAGTCTGTTTGCGAATCCACTCCTTAGGAACTTTATCCCTATGGACATTACGGACCTCGATGTAATAACCGAACACAGCATTATAAGAGATTTTCAAGCTCGGAATGCCCGTACGTTCACTCTCACGCTGCTGGATTTGAAGTAAATAATCTTTCCCGGAATACGATATCCGGCGCAATTCGTCCAACTCCGCATTAACACCGTCTTTTATTACCCCACCCTTGTTCACCAATAAAGGAGGATCGTCATTAATCTCTTTGGCAATTCTGTCACGGACAGAAGTACAAAGGTGCAACTGCTCCCCGATACGGCTCAAACTCGCATTGTCTGCCTGCATACACGCCTGCTTAATCGGTTCAATAGCCTGCAACGCTACTTTCAACTGTACCAGTTCGCGCGGTGAGACACGTCCTACGGCTACTTTGGAAATAATACGTTCCAAATCACCGATAAGATGCAACTGCTCTTCAATAAGCTCTTTGAAATCCGGTTGACGGAAGAAGTACTCAACGATATCCAACCGGTCATTAATCAGTCTTTTATCTTTCAGCGGAAAAATAATCCAACGTTTTAACAGACGCGCGCCCATCGGGCTAATCGTTTTGTCGATGACATCCAACAGACTGCTTCCGCCTTCATTCATGCTGCCCACGAGTTCAAGATTACGCACTGTAAACTTGTCAAGCCGGACGTATTTGTCCTCTTCGATACGGGCAATCGAAGTGATATGTTTGATTTGCGTATGCTGCGTCATTAGCAGGTACTGCAAGATGGCCCCGCAAGCGACAATTCCATTTTTCAGATGTTCGACTCCGAACCCTTTCAGGTTTTTGGTTTCAAAATGTTGAAGAAGCTTTTCCCGGGCATTCACTTCCGTAAAGACCCAATCTTCCAGCTCATACGTAAAAAACTTAGTACCGAAATTACTTTCAAACACAGGCCGCTTGCCACGTTCGAAGAGCACTTCCTTCGGTCCGAAATTGTTCAACAGCTTATCTACATAATCAAAAAGCCCCTCAGCTATGAGAAACTCGCCCGTAGATATATCAAGAAAAGCAACTCCGCAGACTTTCTTTCCAAAATGGACGGCAGCCAGAAAATTGTTTTCCTTGCAATTCAATACGTTATCATTGATAGAGACACCGGGAGTAACCAGCTCTGTAATGCCTCGTTTAACCAGCTTTTTGGTCTGTTTCGGATCTTCCAATTGCTCGCAAATGGCTACACGCTTCCCCGCACGAACCAGCTTCGACAAATAATTGTCAAGGGCATGATAAGGAAATCCCGCCATTTCAATGCTTTTTCCTTTTCCATTGGCGCGTTTCGTCAGCGTAATACCTAAAATTGCCGAAGATTCAATGGCATCCGTAGAATATGTTTCATAAAAATCCCCGCAACGAAACAGTATCACTGTATCCGGATGCTCCGCTTTCACATCCAGAAATTGCTTCATCATGGGGGTGAGTACGATCTCTTCTTCCTTCACGGTTTTCTCCTTTTCTTTTTATTATCGGGATATAATACTGTCATTATCGGAACAAAGATAACGGTTTTTCGGTAGAGAATCAACGGAACCTAACAATTCAATTTTCAAAATTAGTGTTTCACTCCTTTAAAAAGGAACGGCATTTTTCTTAATAAACCGGATAACAATATTAAAACATGTTATAAAACATACAAAAATACTTGGATAATTTGCTATTTACACAAAAGTATGTACATTTGCAATGTGTTTTTCATAGTATTAGATTTAAGGTTAACAAAGGTTGGGTCAAGGCGTTGACCCTTTTTTTTATGCCCATACGCCAACGATACAATCCTCCCCCGGACAGGCCAATCCCCTTGCTTCACCCCAATTCGTAACAATGCAAGGGCCAAACAAGGAGACGTACCTTAAAGGAAAAACGGATTGATATGGTTTTCTATCCTCAATCACATCCGTCTTAACCGGATTTTCCTGGTTACCGGTTTATTCACTTCATAAATCTTATCAATGAGTAAGGATATTCAGAAAATACATAAAATTAGCCAACTAATTCATTGAACTACACCCCAAAAGTTTTGTGCCTAACTTTTGAGATGCCTTATGTATAACTTTAAAAAACGACTGAATTGCGTAACAAAAGTTTTGATATTAACCATAAAGCAGTGCAACGTCATTATGATGGAAATGGGGACTTAAAAGCAAAATACACAAGATTCGTTATCATTCATATAAGGGTGAAGTTGGTAAGATTGCACCCAATATTATCACTCGAAATTTTGTTGCCGAAGTTCCCAATCGTAAATAGGCGACAAATGTGACCCGGATAAACAATGGCTCTGTCAAACTCTACTTGTCGCCGATTCTTGATATATTCAATAGAAAGACAATCTCTTATAACATTTCAGAAAAGCCTAATCTTGAGTAAATTTATAATATGTTTGACAAAACATTTACCAAGTTTGACAATCTTAATGGACTTATCCTCCATTCAGTTCAGAACTGACTATTCCTTCCGGACCCCGGATACGCCACTTTATTTTCATATAGCAGACAACCTAACTACCTCTTAGTGAATACCTATGCAAATATTAGGTAGTTTGGCGCAAATCACGTAAATTTGCCCCTCAAATTAGAAATAACAATATAAATCACTATAAATAAAAACTTTATCACTATGGAGTACAATTTCAGGGAGATTGAAAAGAAGTGGCAGAAAAAGTGGGTGGAAAAGAAAACCTACCAGGTTACGGAAGACGAATCGAAGCAGAAATTTTATGTATTGAACATGTTCCCTTACCCGTCAGGGGCGGGCTTGCACGTAGGCCATCCGCTGGGATACATCGCTTCGGACATTTACGCCCGTTACAAGCGACTGCAAGGCTTCAATGTACTCAATCCGATGGGATACGATGCTTACGGCCTGCCGGCTGAACAATATGCCATCCAGACCGGGCAACATCCTGCGATTACCACCGTCAACAATATCGACCGCTATCGCGAACAACTGGATAAAATCGGCTTTTCTTTTGACTGGAGCCGGGAAATCCGCACTTGCGACCCGGAATATTACCATTGGACGCAATGGGCCTTCCAAAAAATGTTCAACAGTTATTACTGTAACGATGAACAGCAGGCACGTCCCATCGAAGAACTGGTCCATGTATTCGAAACCTACGGAGCCACCAAAGATATGAATGTCGCCTGTGGCGAAGAGCTTTGCTTCACTGCCGACGAATGGAAGGCAAAAAGCGAAAAAGAACAACAGGAAATCCTGATGAACTACCGAATCGCTTATCTGGGTGAAACAATGGTAAACTGGTGTGCTGAATTAGGAACTGTATTGGCGAACGACGAAGTAGTGGACGGAGTCAGCGAACGTGGCGGTTACCCCGTTATACAAAAGAAAATGCGTCAATGGTGTCTGCGCGTATCTGCTTACGCACAACGCCTGCTCGACGGATTAGATACTATCGACTGGACAGATTCCCTGAAAGAAACTCAAAGAAACTGGATCGGACGTTCGGAAGGTGCCGAAGTGCAATTCAAAGTAAAAGACAGCGACCTCGAATTCACCATCTTCACGACCCGCGCGGACACGATGTTCGGCGTTACCTTCATGGTATTGGCCCCGGAAAGCGAACTGGTAGCGAAAGTCACCACTCCCGAACAGAAAGCGGAAGTGGACACCTACCTCGACCGTACCAAGAAACGTACGGAACGCGAACGCATTGCCGACCGCAGCGTCACCGGCGTATTCAGCGGTTCCTACGCCGTCAATCCGTTTACGGGAGAAGCCGTACCTATCTGGATCAGCGATTATGTGCTGGCAGGATACGGAACAGGAGCCATCATGGCCGTACCCGCACATGACAGCCGCGACTATGCGTTCGCCAAACATTTCGGATTGGAAATCCGTCCGTTGGTGGAAGGTTGCGATGTGAGCGAAGAAAGCTTCGACGCCAAGGAAGGAATCGTCTGCAACTCTCCCCGTCCGGACGCGGTCCCCTATTGTGACCTTTCGCTGGACGGGCTGACTATCAAAGAAGCCATCGCAAAAACCAAAGAATATGTAAAAGAGCATCGCCTGGGACGTGTCAAAGTAAACTACCGCCTGCGCGACGCTATCTTCTCACGCCAACGTTACTGGGGAGAACCGTTCCCGGTTTATTACAAAGACGGGATGCCTTACATGATTGACGAAAGCTGCCTGCCTCTGGAACTTCCGGAAGTAGCCAAGTTCCTGCCGACCGAAACCGGAGAGCCTCCTTTGGGACACGCAACGGTATGGGCATGGGATACAGTCAACAAACGTGTGGTGGAGAATGAAAAAATAGACAACACAACCGTTTTCCCGCTGGAACTGAACACCATGCCGGGATTCGCCGGTTCTTCCGCCTATTACCTGCGCTATATGGACCCGCGCAACCACCAGGCGCTGGTCGACCCGAAAACAGACCGGTACTGGAAAAACGTAGACCTCTACGTAGGCGGTACGGAACATGCGACGGGCCACCTGATTTATTCCCGTTTCTGGAACAAATTCCTGCATGACATAGGCGTTTCCGCAGTAGAGGAACCGTTCCAAAAGCTAGTGAATCAAGGAATGATTCAAGGCAGGAGCAACTTCGTATATCGCATCAAAGACACCAATACGTTCGTCTCCTTCAACCTGAAAGACCGGTACGATGTGACTCCGCTCCATGTAGACGTAAACATCGTGTCCAACGACATTCTGGATTTGGAAGCCTTCAAGGCATGGCGTCCCGAATACCAGACAGCGGAATTCATCCTTGAGGACGGGAAATATATCTGCGGATGGGCAGTGGAGAAAATGAGCAAATCCATGTTCAACGTAGTGAATCCGGACATGATTGTAGAGAAATACGGCGCCGACACGCTCCGCATGTATGAAATGTTCCTCGGCCCGGTAGAACAGTCCAAACCGTGGGATACGAACGGAATCGACGGCGTACACCGTTTCATCCGCAAATTCTGGTCGTTATTCTACAGCCGCACGGACGAATATCTGGTAAAAGACGAGCCGGCTACGAAAGAAGAGTTGAAGAGCCTGCACAAGCTGATTAAGAAAGTGACGGGAGACATCGAACAATTCTCTTACAACACATCCGTCAGCGCATTCATGATTTGCGTAAACGAACTTTTCAACCTGAAATGCAGCAAAAAAGAAATACTGGAACAACTCGTCATCGTCCTCGCTCCTTTCGCCCCGCACGTATGTGAAGAATTATGGAGCGTACTGGGACACGAAACTTCCGTATGCGACGCCGCATGGCCTGCATATAATGAAGAATACCTGAAAGAGGATACCGTCAACTATACCATTTCCTTCAACGGAAAAGCCCGTTTCAACATGGAGTTTGCAACGGATGAAACATCGGAAGCCATCCAAGCGGCAGTACTGGCCGACGAGCGTTCACAGAAATGGATTGAGGGAAAAACTCCGAAAAAGATTATCGTCGTTCCGAAGAAAATCGTCAATGTCGTTATTTGAGTTCTAAGTGATGAATGAGACTGTGCCGGCACAGTCTCATTCACTATTTGCTACTCATCATCCAAAACCCGTCACTTAAACATAAAACTCAAATGCATAAACTAGCAAAAGCGGAAATAATGAGAGAAGTGAAAGATTATATCTACATCACTCTCGGATTAGTCAGTTATTCTCTGGGATGGGCGGCGTTCCTGCTGCCTTATCAGATAACTACCGGAGGCACCACCGGTATCGGAGCCATCATCTATTATGCAACAGGATTCCCTATCCAGTGGTCATACTTCATCATCAATGCCATCCTGATGACTTTCGCCATCCGGATACTAGGTCCGCGGTTCAGTATAAAAACCACTTATGCTATTTTTATGCTCACCTTCCTGCTCTGGCTGTTCCAACTGGTAGTAAACAACTACATAGAAGCACCCGATATGACACCGGACGGCAAACCTCTGTTACTCGGCAAAGGACAAGACTTCATGGCTTGCATCATCGGCGCGGCGATGTGCGGCGTAGGCTTGGGAATTACCTTCAATTACAACGGCAGTACCGGAGGAACAGATATCATCGCGGCCATCGTCAACAAATACAAAGACGTGTCACTCGGACGAATGATTATGATTTGCGACGTATTCATCATCAGTTCCTGCTACTTCATATTCCATGACTGGCGCCGTGTTATCTTCGGGTTTGTCACCTTATTCATCATCGGGGTGGTATTGGACTGGATTATAAACAGCGCCCGGCAATCTGTCCAATTTTTCATTTTCTCAAAGAAATATGACGAAATAGCAGACCGCATCATTAAGGATGCCGACCGGGGGGTTACGGTGCTGGACGGCATGGGATGGTATAGCAAGAACAATGTCAAAGTGTTGGTAGTCCTTGCTAAAAAACGCCAGTCATTGGATATCTTCCGCCTGGTAAAACGCATTGACCCGAATGCCTTCATCTCCCAAAGTTCCGTTATCGGCGTGTACGGAGAAGGATTCGACAAACTAAAAGTAAAATAACCGGCAGACAGGCAACCGGCCGATTCCGCCGGACAGCTTTAACCAACCGGTCTTATCTCAAACAAAAAAATCAGATTATGAAACGTAAACTCGTATTTGCCACCAACAACGCCCATAAACTGGAAGAAGTAGCCGCCATCCTGGGAAACCAAGTGGAGTTGCTAAGCCTTAACGATATCGGCTGTCATGCGGACATTCCCGAAACAGCCGATACGCTGGAAGGAAACGCACTGCTCAAATCCTCCTATATTTATAAAAACTACGGACTGGACTGTTTCGCCGACGACACCGGACTGGAAGTGGAAGCCCTGGACGGAGCTCCCGGAGTTTATTCCGCCCGTTATGCAGGCGGAGAAGGACATGACGCCCAAGCCAACATGCTCAAATTACTTCATGAACTTGAAGGAAAAGAAAACCGGAAAGCACAATTCCGTACCGCCATTTCGCTGATACTGGACGGAAAAGAATACCTCTTCGAAGGAGTGATTAAAGGTGAAATAATCAAAGAAAAACGCGGAGAATCCGGTTTCGGTTACGACCCCGTATTCCAACCGGAAGGATATGACCAGACTTTCGCCGAGCTGGGTAATGATACAAAAAATAAAATCAGCCATCGTGCACTGGCCGTACGGAAACTCTGTGAATTCCTGCAACGCTGATTCTCGCCTGCTATACTTCATTTATCCCTTAACGTTATAATACAATGAAAGCTGTTCCAAAATAGAAAAACGGAACAGCTTTACTTATTATAATTCATAGAGATATTCAGAAAATAAAAACACATGGTAAACCGTCACCTTCATGCCAACCTCCGGCATCACAACAAAGGCATAAGCAAAGGCAGATAATCTTTCAACCGGATACGAAGCAATTTCAAAGCCTGCTGAATCCGATAATCAACCGTTTTCGGCGAAACACAGAGAAAATCCGCTATTTCCTTATAGCTTTTCCCTTCAAAACGGTGTAACACAAAAGCCTCCCGGTATTGTGGCGGCAAACGTTCGATAGCCTCTTCGATAAGTTTCATCAGCTCCTTCATATGAACCGGGTCCAAATCATAATTTTCTTTTTTCAATCCGTTCCTGGAAAAAGTTCTTCACACGGAATTTTATTTCGTTATGATGCTTGCGGTTCGGATTCTATGACGTGCGCTGCCGGGCGAAAGCTCCTTATTTCATTAACCGGCAGGAAAAAGGAATGTGACGGAACAAAAACGACCCCATATACACCACTAATGCCAACGGTATCCTGAATACGGAAACAGGAAACAAAGGGCTGCCCCGTTTCATTTCGGAGCAGCCCTGTCTTTATCATTCCCTCAAAACGATTTACCCCTTAAAAACGTAAAATAAGCAAACAAAGCTTGGGAATCTATCGAACTTATCTTAATTTTGCCGGTACATAGATAATAAATTGATAATAAAGGGATAAAGAACCATTGTTTATTTGTAAAAAACAACACGAGATGAAAAAAATTACCTTATTTACTTTTTTGACATTGCTATTGTGCACTTCATGCGTCACAAAGAAGAAGTTCATGATTGCGGAAACCGGACGTTTAGCCGCCCTTTCGAGCAAAGACAGCGTACAAGGACTGTTGGACAAATGCCGGAACACCGGCAATCAGATGTCGGCGCAAATCAGAAAACTGCTGCGCGATACGACGCAAATGGGAAACAGCATTCGCCAGTATCAAAGCATATTGAATGCGAACATGACCGAACAGGAAAAACTGAACGCCCTGTTGAACCAGAAAAAAAATGAACTGAACGAAAGAGAACGCACCATCAATGAACTGCAACAGATGATTAATACCCAAAACGAAAAAGTACAGCAATTGTTGAACAGCGTGAAAGACGCATTGCTGGGATTCAGTTCCGAAGAGCTGACTATCCGTGAAAAAGACGGAAAAGTCTATGTAGCCATGTCGGACAAACTACTGTTCCAGTCAGGAAGCGCCCGCCTGGACAAACGCGGTGAGGAAGCCCTCGGCAAACTGGCGGAAGTATTGAACAAACAGACGGATATCGACGTATTCATTGAAGGACATACCGACAACAAACCCATCAATACGGTACAATTCAAAGACAACTGGGATTTGAGCGTGATTCGCGCCACTTCCGTCGTACGCATCTTAATCAAAGACTATCATGTGAATCCTTTGCAGATACAACCTAGCGGAAGAGGCGAATACATACCTGTAGCCGACAATGAAACGGCGGAAGGCAGAAGCAAGAACCGCCGTACGGAAATCATCATGGCCCCGAAACTGGATAAACTGTTCCAGATGTTGCAGGCTTCGGAAGAAACGGAATAAACCGTCCCGACAGGATTGTTTGCATACAATATGTAAAAAAAACAGATTAAAGGTTCCTTTTCAGGAATAACCGATAAAATTTTACCCAAGCATACGAATCTCAACGTACGCTTGGGTAATTTTATATGGAATAATACCGTTAACCCGGAAGTGAAAAACTTCCTTCTACAATCCCAACTTGGCCGAAATCTCCAGCATCCGTTGAATCGGTTTCACAGCCTTCTCCGCTATCCCGGAATCCACCCTGATTTCCGGCGACTCGTTTTTCAGGCATTCATACAGCTTTTCCAACGTATTCAGCCGCATGAAACTACATTCGTTGCATCCGCACGTGCTGTCGTTCGGAGGAGCGGGAATAAAAACCGTTTGCGGGCATTTCTTCCGCATCTCATGCAAGATACCCGACTCGGTAGCCACAATATACGTATTTTCGGGATGCTTCACGGCATACTTCAACAGAGCTGCCGTAGACCCCACCACATCCGCCAGTTTCAACACGGTGTTCTTGCATTCGGGATGCGCCAGCACCAGCGCTTCCGGATACTGCGCTTTCAGTTCCGCAATCTTTTCCACCGAAAACTGTTCGTGTACATGGCAAGCCCCGTTCCAAAGCAACATATTCCGGTTTGTCACGGAATTGATGTAATTCCCCAGATTCCTATCCGGCCCGAAGATAATCTTCTCGTCCTCAGGGAAGCTTTCCACAATCTGTCTCGCATTGGTGGAAGTCACCACCACATCCGTCACCGCTTTCACCGCAGCCGTCGTGTTGACATACGAAATGACAGTATGTCCCGGATGCTCGCCCACAAACCGGGCAAACTCGTCCGCCGGACAACTGTCCGCCAGCGAACAGCCCGCATCCATATCGGGAACCAGCACTTTCTTTTCCGGACAGAGCACTTTCGCCGTCTCTCCCATGAAATGAACGCCGCACATCACAATGATGTCTGCTTCCGTCTTCGCCGCCCATTGGGCCAGCGCCAGACTGTCGCCGACGTAATCGGCGATATCCTGTATTTCCCCTTTCTGGTAGTAGTGTCCCAGGATGACTGCGTTCTTTTCTTTTTTCAGCTCGTTAATAGCCTTTATCAGTTCATTCATTATAATATTCCTTTTTCTTTCCTTTTAAAAAAATCCTTTGTTAGTGATGATAGCCTGTTAATAATGTTGGCAAATAAATCCGTTTTTTCTTGCCGGATAAGTTATTAGTCCATACTTCCGGTTTATGAGTCCGTTATGAACGGAAAGAAAGTCGGAATTTTCCGGTCTATTTGCTTTATTATCAATGAAAGCGCCGTTTAGCGGGAGCTATCTATTAACTCCTTGTTAATAAAGTGCAAAGTTAAAAACTTTATGAATATAAACAGGCAGATAAGTGCTGAAAAATATGTTTATGTCCGTATGGAAAGTTTTGGTTTTATTTTTTGGAATGTTCATAACGCAGTCTTCTTATACCTTCTTTTGAATAATGCAAGAATTATTTTTCAAAATCTTTGCCGATGGTTTTGACAGGTTTTAAACCGTTATCAACATCTCTGTTAACAGAAAAGGCTTACCTTTGCAAAGTAAACGTAATCAAAGAAAGGACATGTATGCGCAAACTGAAAATAACGGAGCTGAACCGTATCAGCGCTGAAGAGTTTAAACAGGCTGAAAAGTTGCCTTTGGTAGTAGTGCTGGACGACATACGCAGCCTGCACAACATCGGTTCGGTGTTCCGTACGTCGGATGCGTTCCGTATCGAATGTATCTGCTTGTGCGGCATAACGGCTGTTCCTCCGCATCCTGAAATCCATAAGACGGCGTTGGGAGCCGAATTCACTGTTGACTGGAAATATGTTGATAACGCTGTTGATGCTGTTGATAACCTCCGGAAAGAAGGATATGTCGTGTATTCGGTGGAACAGGCGGAAGGCAGCGTGATGCTGGATAAACTGGAGTTGGATAAAAACAGGAAATACGCTATTGTCATGGGAAATGAGGTCAAAGGAGTGCGGCAGGAAGTGATTGACCGTTCGGACGGATGCATCGAGATTCCCCAATACGGTACGAAGCATTCCCTGAATGTTTCCGTAACGGCGGGAATTGTAATCTGGGACTTGTTCAAGAAGTTACGCTGATTATGCCGGGCACACCGGCCGTTCCTGACAGGAATGGAAACCGGTTAATAACCGGTTGATAATGCGTTGATATAATTGTTAATAGATTGATTTTCAATGTATCCTTATTGTTCATAAATGTAGAACCCGTTTTTCTGGAATCACCCTGGAATCATTCCGGAATTACATGTTTGCCGGACCGCATGCGATTGTTTTAACCGGATATCCGGTTAATAAGTCCCTGACGAACAGTCCGGACCTGTCCGCTTGTCTGTTTGGAATTTCCTGTTCAGATTTGTCCGTTTTCTACCAATAATACGACCCGTTCCGTCAGTCTGTCTTCGCCTTCCGGGTCATATTCCTTTTTAAGGCTGGCTCCGAACAAGGCGGCAAATGCCTGATAAAATCCTGCTTTGAAAGGACCCATGAACGCTTTTACCAGTTCATAACTGGTCTGGTTACTTTGGCGGTCTACCAGTTTTATCAACAATTTGCCTTGTGCGAAAGAAAGCTTTTTCATCCGGGCGGTATATTGCGCTTTCAATCCTTTTTCAACCCGTTTGATGTGTTTTTGCCGGGCTTTCTCATTGGGTAATGTCTGGAGATATTCATACGTTTCGATGATGGCGCGGTTGATTTCTTTGGAGATGGGATATACTTTTTTCACATTGCGTACCAGCCGGTAGTATTCCCTGCGTTCTTTTTCGTTTTTGAATTTCATCGGGCGGAAAATATACACAGTCCTCAACTGGATACATGGAATCGTATCTCCGTTATAGATACACATCGGAACCAGGTATCCGTTGATACTTTGCTTCTCTTGGGCTTGTACGCGCTGCGAACAACAAACGATGGCAAATAATGTTATTATGACTATGTTAAGCCTCCTTTTCACGTTACAAAAATAAGATTAAAATTTTATTATTCAGATATTTCCTTCGGCCGTTAACCTATTTAAAGTATCTTTGCGCCCTTCTCTGTAAGAATGCAGGAAGAAAAATAGACGATTTATTGATGAAAACTGTTTGTCAGGTATGGTTGATAAGTATTATAAACAGCTTGTTCATAATTTCTGAATGTAATGCTCAAAACCTTTCAGAGAGTCTTATAGAAGATGTTTTTGAAGATTTATCTGTTAATAATCTTACTGATAACTCTGTTAATGAACTTGACTGGGGGAATGAACTGGAGGACTTGGCGGCCCGTCTGCGGGAACCTGTCAATCTGAATAGTGCCACCCGTGAACAACTGGAACAGTTTCCTTTTCTGAGTGATATCCAGATTGAACATATATTAGCTTATGTATATATACACGGGCAGATGCAGACTCTTTACGAACTTCAATTGGTGGAAGAGATGGATGAACGGACTATCCGGTATTTACTTCCTTTTGTCTGCATCAAAGCTATTAACAATAGGCCTGCTTTTCAGTGGAAAACAATGTTGAAAAGTGCAGGTAAATACGGAAAAAATGAACTGTTAACCCGCTTTGACATACCGTTTTATAAACGAAAAGGTTATGAACATGCTTATTTAGGGCCTGCTGTTTATAACTCCGTTAAATACGGTTTCCGCTACAGTGACCGGCTCTATGCGGGAATCGTCGCCGAAAAAGATGCCGGAGAGCCTTTCGGGGAGTTACACAATCGCTATGGCTATGATTATTATTCCTTCTATCTGTTGTTAAAGAATTGCGGGCGGTTGAAAACGTTGGCTGTCGGAAACTATCGTCTCAGTTTCGGACAGGGGATGGTTATCAGTACTGATTATCTGATGGGAAAAACAATCTACGCCTCTTCTTTCAACAGTCGCGGCAGCGGGATAAAAAAGCATTCTTCTACTGACGAATACAACTATTTTCGAGGTGCGGCCGCCACTGTGTCTCTGGCAAAACATTGGAATGTTTCCGGATTTTATTCGCATCGTTCTCTGGACGGGACAATCACCGGCGGAGAAATCACCTCTATCTACAAAACCGGACTACACCGGAGTCAAAAGGAAGCGGATAAAAAGAACTTGTTCGCCATGCAGTTGACAGGCGGGAATGTGAGTTATCAACACAACCGCATCAAGCTGGGAGTCACAGGGATTTACTATCTTTTCAACCGGACTTATGAACCGGAATTAACCGGTTATTCCAAATACAACCAGCACGGAAACAATTTCTATAATTTGGGGATGGATTATGCCTATCGTTGGCATCGTTTTTCTTTTCAGGGAGAGACAGCCGTAGGGAAACAAGGTTGGGCTTCTTTGAACCGTTTGCAGTATTCGCCGGTTCAAAATACCCGAATCATGTTGATACACCGTTTTTATTCGTATAATTATTGGGCGATGTTTGCCCGTTCATTTGCCGAAGGGGGTAAGGTACAAAACGAACAGGGATATTACATGGGATTGGAGACCTCCCCTTTTCGGTACTGGACGTTTTTTACTTCATTCGATATGTTTTCTTTTCCCTGGAAAAAGTATAGGACCGGTAAGCCTTCCCGCGGGCTGGACGGACTCGTCCAGGCTACTTATACCCCGCATCCCGGCTTATCGATGTACGTAAAATATCGTTATAAACAGAAAGAGCGTGATGAAACGAATAGTAAAGAAAAACTAACGCTTCCTATTTTTCATCATCAATTTCGTTACCGTTTGAACTATTTTTTAAGTGAAGTGTTTAGCAGTCGTACAACTTTAGATTATAATCATTTTCATTCTCAGGACAGAGCTGCTAGTAAAGGATACCAGGCTACACAAATGGTATCTTCCCGACTGCTTTGGACCAGGCTGTTTGCTGACGTTCAAGGCAGTTATTTTTGTACGGATGATTATGATTCGCGTGTGTACGTGTCGGAGAAAGGACTGCTTTATGCGTTTTATACTCCTTCGTTTCAGGGCAGGGGATTTCGTTGGATTGTCCGGTTGAGGTATGAGCTTAATAAACACTGGCTGTTTATAACCAGGTTCGGAGAGACATTTTACCTGGACCGTGACGAGATAGGTTCCGGCAACGATTTGATTCGGGGAAATAAAAAAGCTGATATGCAAATGCAGTTGCGTATCAAGTTTTAGATTATTTTTGTGCAGGCTAATCCGGAAAGACAGGTTTCGTATGGAGCGAATAGCCGGAAACCGTCGGTCGAGAGGAAGCGGTTGCTAAGATATATAGATTGTAAACGATTAAATTTTTAGATAAGATGACTGTCATTTATCCTTCACCCATTTTCGGTCCTGTTCATTCCCGCCGTCTGGGTGTTTCTTTGGGAATAAATCTGTTGCCGGAAGACGGTAAAATCTGTTCGTTCGACTGTATTTATTGCGAATGCGGCTTTAATGCCGACCATCGTGCAAAGAAACCTTTTCCGACCCGGGAGGAAGTCCGCATCGCCTTGGAAGAGAAGTTAAAAGACATGCAGGCGAATGGTCCCGCTCCTGACGTGCTGACATTTGCCGGTAACGGCGAACCGACTGCGCATCCTCATTTTCCGGAAATCATAGAAGACACCCTTGCTCTCCGTGATGCGTATTTTCCGAAAGCGAAGGTCAGCGTATTGAGTAATTCTACATTCATCGACCGTCCCGCCGTATTTGCGGCTCTGAATAAGGTCGATAACAATATTCTGAAACTGGATACGGTGGACGAGGAATATATCCGTCTGTTGGACCGTCCGAATGGAAAATATTCCGTAAGGAAGATTATCGGGAAAATGAAGGAATTCAAGGGAAACTGTATTGTGCAGACCATGTTTCTGAAAGGCGGTTATCAGGGGAAAGATATGGATAATACATCCGATAGGTACGTGCTTCCCTGGTTGGAAGCAGTGAAAGAAATCGCTCCCCGCCAGGTGATGATATACACGATTGACCGTGAGACGCCCGACCATGATTTGCAGAAAGCCACTCATGAAGAGCTGGACCGTATTGTAGCCTTATTGAAAAAAGAGGGTATTCCGGCAACAGCCTCTTACTGATGTTGACGGCTGTTTGTTTATTCGTAACCGTGTCGGGACAGATTAAGTTACGGATAGATTGAAAAAACATCTACTTAAATGTGAGATAACATATAGAAGAACCGGTTCAGACAAGTACTGTATCCGGCCGGATGATGTAGGAGGTTCCGACAAGTCAAGTACATGTCTTTGTCTGTTCCGGTATAGGTTTTTATTTGTTCGGTTTTATTCATTTCTGGCGTTTCATGATTGGGGGCCGAATGTAAATCCGGACGGATATGTTCCACTGGCTTTGGTGGATTTTCTCTCTTGTTATCTTACGGAAGGGCTCTGCCACTACTGTTTTTCCATTTTTCCTTCCCCTTCATCTTTTGCCGCTAAAGCCGATGGATAAGTCGATACAGGGTGAAGGGCACGTCCTTCACCTAACCTTTCGTCATTTATACATATCGTTTATGGAATTTAATGCAGTGCTTTGGAGATGTAAAGCATAGCTTTAAACAAGCCAAAGCTATACTTTTTAAAATCGGAACATTCGATTGAATCGGAAGTGAATGTCCGGTGAATGATGACCCTTCACCCGTTAACACTGATGAATAAGGGGAAGTGAAGGGGTGAATGTTTTTCCGGGAAAATAGTCCGGTGATGCTCATTTTGCATTTTTCAAGCCTGCGGACAAACTCATTTACATTATTTGTTCAGCGATGTACATCCAAGGTCGTTTGGTTTCTTGTTCCGTATCCGCACCCTGTACCCCGTCCACAAGCACCATACGCACCCGCCTCCCACGAAGAAGACAAACACGTAAGTAGCCACGCTGCCTATGAATACCCGTCCGCTGTGTACTTCTAAAGCGAAGTTCCAAAGCGACATGGGTTGTACGGAGAGTTCTTCGGGCTGGGCAAGGGCATCCGTTCCCTCGTAATATTCCACCACGCATTCCTTTCCTTTGAAATCCGCACTGTAGCCCGAAACGGCAAACTTGCCGAAAGGAGGGCCGGCTGTATCTTCGGCTTCTTCTCCCGTGAAGTAGTCCGTTACCCGGCCCAGCCACCTGTCCCAAACGAACAGGCCGCTGAACGAACCGGCCAGCCAGTTTCCTTGTTTGTCCTTTTGCCAGACATTCAGTCCCATGACACTGATCGGGGGAACTTTTTCCACCTTTACGGGCACAGCATCGGGTGAAGACAGGGAGTAGAAACCTTCGGAAGTGGATAGCAGCCAGTCGCCGCACGTGTCGTCATAGCGTACCATACGTAGCTTGTCGTGCCAAGGATTAGGGCTATCTAGGGAAGTACCGGGCAGTGCAGGTGTCTTAGTCAAAGCTAACGGTATCATGACGGGCGGACGGAGGCACCAGCCCGTAACGGCTACCAAGAGGGTCAGTATGATAGTGGTGCGTCCCAGCTTGTCGTGCCACAGCAGGG
>NZ_CAUCSQ010000033.1 GCF_958445495.1 uncultured Bacteroides sp.
AAAGAGTTCTGCTGTCTGATACAAGAGGATAAATTGAATTGATAGAACTCACCATTAGAAATTGATTTTATGAACAGAATGAAAAAAATGGCGGGTAGGAAGGCGCTGCTGACAGTTGTGACGCTCTGCGCATTCGGTTTTACGCGGGCGCAGGAAATGCAGGTAGTGAAGGATACCCTGACCTTGACTCTGGACAAAGCCTTGGAAATTGCGTTGGATGAGAATCCTACGATAAAGGTGGCGGAAGAGGAAATTGCCTTAAAAAAAGTAGCCGGAAAAGAGGCTTGGCAGAGTTTGTTGCCGGAAGCAAGCATTACCGGATCGTTGGACCATACGATTAGGGCCGCTGAAATGAAATTGAACGACATGTCGTTCAAAATGGGGCAGGATGGAACCAATACCGCCAATGGCGGGTTGAGTATAAACTTGCCTTTGTTTGCGCCGGCCGTCTATCGGACCATGTCAATGACAAAGACAGATATCGAACTGGCAGTGGAAAAGTCGCGCGGTTCCAGACTGGACCTGGTGAATCAGGTCAGTAAAGCTTATTATCAATTGATGCTTGCGCAGGATAGTTATGAGGTACTGTTGGGGAGTTATAAGCTGGCTGAGGATAATTTCAACATAGTCAATGCCAAGTACCAGCAAGGGTCGGTGAGCGAGTATGATAAAATTAGCGCTGAGGTGCAGATGCGCAGCATTAAGCCGAATGTGATTTCAGCGGCCAATGCAGTGACGTTGGCAAAATTACAGTTGAAAGTGTTGATGGGGATTACTGCCGATGTGGAACTTAAAACAGATGACAATCTGACGAATTATGAAGCGGATTTATTCGCCGACCAATTGAAAGATGAAGGAGTCGGGTTGGAGAATAACACTACCATGAAACAGTTGGACTTGAACATGAAAATCTTGGAGAAGAACCTGAAAATAGCAAAAACAGGTTTTATTCCTACTTTATCGGTCAGTTTCTCGTATAACTACCAGTCTTTGTATAATCCCAATATCAATTTTTTCGAATATAACTGGAGTAACAGCTCCAGCCTGATGTTTAACCTGAGTATTCCTTTGTATAAAGCGAGTAATTTTACGAAAATGAAATCCGCCCGTATCCAAATGCGGCAGCTTGACTGGAACCGTGTTGATACGGAAAGGAAATTGAATATGCAGATAGTGAGCTATCGCAATAATATGGCGGCCAGTACGGAACAGGTAGTCAGTAATAAGGAAAATGTGAGACAGGCGGAGAAAGCGGTATTGATTGCCGGCAAACGTTATGATGTAGGAAAAGGAACCGTGCTTGAGTTGAATAGCTCGCAAGTATCGCTGACACAGGCACAGCTCACTTACAATCAATCTATTTATGATTACCTGGTTGCCAAGGCAGACCTCGATCAGATTTTGGGAAAAGAATAAAAGAGTAGACAACTAAAATTATAACTAAAGGAATATGAAGAAAAGTATCCGATTTATAGCCCTGCTGTTGGCTGTGCTTGTGGGGGCATGTACGGGTGGAAAAGAGAAAACCGCCGCGAAAGAAGAGACTGAAAAGCCAAGAGTGAAAGTAGCCGGTGTGTCAGCCCGCCCCGTAGAGCAGATTCAGGAATATACGGCAACGGTGGAGGCGGACGTGAAAAACAACATCGCTCCTTCTTCTCCGGTACGTATTGACCGGATTTTCGTAGAAGTGGGCGACCCCGTGTCCAAAGGCCAGAAATTGGTACAGATGGATGCGGCTAATCTGAAACAGACGAAGCTTCAACTGGACAATCAGGAAATAGAATTCAAACGTATTGATGAATTATATAAGGTAGGTGGTGCGTCCAAATCGGAATGGGATGCTTCGAAGATGCAGTTGGACGTGAAGGAAACAGCTTATAAGAATTTGTTGGAAAACACCGCCTTGTTAAGCCCGATTAATGGAGTCGTCACTGCGCGTAACTATGATAATGGGGATATGTATAGCGGCGGCAATCCGGTGCTGGTCGTAGAACAGATTACTCCGGTCAAGCTGATGATTAATGTGTCTGAAACTTATTTCACACAAGTAAAGAAAGGGGCGCCGGTAGATATCAGGTTGGATGTGTATGGAGATGAACTGTTCAAAGGAACTATCAGCCTGGTCTATCCCACGATAGATGCCACAACCCGTACATTCCCTGTAGAAATCAAGCTGGAGAACAAAGACCAGCGTGTGCGTCCGGGAATGTTTGCCCGTGCTACGCTGAACTTTGGCACGGTAGATAATGTCGTAGTGCCCGACCTTGCCATAGTGAAGCAGGCAGGTTCCGGTGACCGTTATGTATATGTCTACAAAGACGGCAAGGTAACCTATAATAAAGTGGAGCTGGGCAGGCGCATGGGAACGGAGTACGAACTCAAATCCGGCGTACCGGACAATTCGCAGGTCGTAGTCGCCGGCCAGTCACGTCTGATGGACGGTATAGAGGTAGAGTTGGAGAAACAATAATTCTCCGTTTTCCATTAATTAATATCCATTAAAGAAATGAGTTTATACGAAGGTGCGGTTAAAAAACCGATTATGACCTCCCTCTGCTTTCTTGCAGTGGTGATATTTGGTCTTTTCTCCTTGTCGAAGTTGCCTATTGATTTGTATCCGGACATTGATACGAATACAATCATGGTCATGACCGCTTATCCGGGAGCGAGTGCCTCGGATATAGAAAACAACGTAACTCGCCCGTTGGAGAACACTCTGAATGCGGTGAGCGATTTGAAACATATCACTTCCCGCTCTTCTGAGAACATGTCGTTGATTACGCTGGAGTTCGAATTTGGCAATGATATCGATGTTTTGACGAATGACGTGCGCGATAAGCTGGACATGGTAAGTTCGGAACTTCCCGATGATGTCGAGAACCCGATTATCTTCAAGTTCAGCACGGACATGATTCCCATCGTGCTGCTTTCCGTGCAGGCAAAAGAGAGCCAGTCCGCCCTTTATAAAATATTGGACGACCGTGTGGTAAATCCTTTGGCGCGTATTCCCGGTGTGGGTACGGTGTCTATCAGCGGCGCGCCGCAACGCGAGATTCAAGTATATTGCGACCCGAATAAACTGGAAGCGTACAACCTGACCATTGAGACAATCAGTTCGATTATCGGAGCCGAGAATAAGAATATCCCCGGCGGTAACTTCGATATCGGCAGTGAAACATATTCATTGCGCGTGGAAGGAGAATTCGACGATTCCCGCCAGTTGGCCGATGTGGTAGTGGGCACATACAATGGGGCCAATGTCTTTCTGCGCGATGTTGCCCGGATTGTCGATACGGTGGAAGAGCGTGCGCAGGAAACCTATAATAATGGTGTCCAGGGCGCTATGATTGTCGTTCAGAAACAGACGGGAGCCAATTCCGTCGAGATTTCCCGCAAAGTGGCGGAAGCCCTTCCGCGTTTGCAGAAGAATTTGCCGAGTGATGTGAAGCTGGGGGTGATTGTCGATACTTCAGACAATATCCTGAACACGATTGACAGCTTGGCGGAAACCGTCCTGTATGCCTTGCTGTTCGTTGTTATCGTCGTGTTCCTTTTCTTAGGACGCTGGCGTGCGACGTTGATTATCTGCATCACCATCCCTCTTTCGCTAATCGCTTCCTTTATCTATCTTGCGATTTCGGGGAATACGATTAACATCATTTCGCTTTCGTCCCTTTCCATTGCAATCGGTATGGTGGTCGATGATGCGATTGTGGTGCTTGAGAATGTGACAACACATATCGAACGCGGTTCCGACCCGAAACAGGCGGCAGTGCACGGTACGAATGAAGTGGCAATTTCCGTAATTGCCTCTACGCTGACTATGATTGCCGTGTTCTTCCCGTTGACGATGGTAAGCGGCATGTCCGGCGTGCTTTTCAAACAATTGGGTTGGATGATGTGCGCCATCATGTTTATTTCCACTGTCGCCGCTTTGTCATTGACCCCGATGCTCTGTTCGCAACTGCTTCGCTTGCAGAAGAAACCGTCGAAAATGTTCAAGCTCTTCTTTACTCCGATAGAAAAGGTGTTGGACGGGCTGGACATCTGGTATGCGAAAATGTTGAATTGGGCGGTACGCCATCGTCCGGTCGTTATTGTGGGATGTATCGCTTTCTTTATAATCAGTCTGCTCTGTGCGAAAGGCATCGGTACGGAATTCTTTCCGGCACAGGATAATGCCCGTATTGCAGTACAACTGGAGTTGCCGATAGGTACACGTAAAGAGATAGCGCAGGAACTTTCGGAAAAGTTGACCAATCAGTGGCTGACTAAGTATAAAGACATCATGAAAGTATGCAACTATACGGTCGGTCAGGCTGATTCGGACAATACATGGGCTTCCATGCAGGACAATGGTTCCCATATAATCTCTTTCAATATTAGCCTGGTAGACCCGGGCGACCGCGATATCACTTTGGAGAAAGTTTGTGACGAGATGCGTGAAGATTTGAAAGCCTATCCTGAATTCAGCAAGGCGCAGGTAATCCTCGGAGGTAGCAATACCGGCATGTCTGCCCAGGCAAGCGCCGACTTCGAAGTTTACGGATATGACATGGCAACCACCGACAGCGTGGCAGCCCGTCTGAAACGCGACTTGTTGAAAGTAAAAGGAGTGTCCGAAGTCAATATCAGCCGTAGCGATTACCAACCGGAATATCAGGTTGACTTCGACCGTGAGAAACTTGCCATGCATGGGCTGAATCTGGCTACGGCGGGCAATTACTTGCGTAACCGCATCAATGGTGCGGTCGCTTCCAAATACCGTGAAGATGGAGATGAGTATGATATAAAAGTACGCTATGCTCCTGAGTTCCGCACGAGCCTGGAAAGTATAGAGAACATTCTTATTTATAATAGTAAGGGTGAGTCGGTCCGGGTGAAAGACTTGGGAAAAGTTGTGGAGCGTTTCGCACCTCCCACGATTGAGCGTAAAGACCGGGAACGTATCGTGACCGTTTCCGCCGTGATTTCCGGTGCTCCTTTGGGAGACGTGGTAGCTGCCGGCAATAATATCATTGATAAGATGGAACTTCCGGGTGAAGTGACGATTCAAATTTCCGGTTCGTATGAAGACCAGCAGGATTCGTTCCGTGATTTGGGAACGCTCGGCATTCTGATTGTCATTCTTGTGTTTATCGTAATGGCGGCACAGTTCGAATCACTCACCTATCCGTTTATCATCATGTTCTCTCTGCCGTTCGCCTTCAGCGGTGTTTTGATGGCCTTGTTCTTTACCGGCAGCACGTTGAGCGTGATGAGTCTGCTTGGAGGTATCATGTTGATTGGTATCGTGGTGAAAAACGGTATTGTGCTCATCGATTATATTACTCTTTGCCGGGAGCGTGGACTTGCGGTAATCAATTCCGTGGTCACTTCCGGCAAGAGCCGTCTTCGTCCCGTATTGATGACTACCGCTACTACTGTTCTCGGTATGATTCCGATGGCTATCGGCGGCGGTCAGGGTTCTGAAATGTGGAGTCCGATGGCGATTGCCGTAATCGGTGGTCTGACAGTATCTACCGTGTTGACATTGATTTTGATTCCTACTTTATATTGCGTATTTGCAGGAACAGGTATCAAGAACCAGCGTCGCAAACTTCGCCGTAAACGCGATTTGGATGTTTACTTCCAGGAGAATAAAGGCAGCATTATTAAGAAATAACAAAAGAAATATGAAATCAGTATTGATAACATTCGACCAGGCTTATTACGAACGAATCATGGCATTGCTCGACCGTTTGGGTTGTCGTGGTTTTACTTACTTGGAAAAAGTACAGGGACGCGGTTCGAAGACAGGCGATCCGCATTTCGGAAGCCATGCCTGGCCAAGTATGTGTTCAGCTATCCTGACAGTAGTAGACGACAGCAAAGTCGATCCGTTGCTGGACACCTTGCATAAGATGGACTTACAGACGGAGCAATTAGGCTTACGCGCATTTGTGTGGAACATTGAACGGACCATTTAATATTATTTTGAAATAGAATTCAGGTAATTGTGTGATGCCGGAAGTAGCTTAAGTAGTTTTCTTCCGGCATTCATTTTATCTAGGATGTATAGGTGGTAAATCTTCTATTGTATAAATTCTGTCTCCATACTTTATATAGTTCACCCCTTTAGGAACGTATAATAGACGAGTTGCTGTTTGTTCACTTTTGCAAAGAGCAAAGTACATGATTTTATGATAGACTGTCAATTCTAGTGTATCATCGTTTTGTGTCGTAATCACACTTGTCAAGTAAGAAATAGAATTACCAGCAGTAATATCTAATATCCTTAATTCATCATTGTAACGTAGTGATATAAGCGTATAATTCCTTATCGAAAAGATAAAAGGGGTACAAATTAGAACTATGATAATGATAACTATGATTATATTTTTCTTTTTCATAATTATAAGTTAGTGATTTCTAATATAATTTGCAAGTGACTTTGGTGTTATCCAATCATAAATACTAATGTGTTTATTTGCATCAACAATATTCCATACTCCAACAGAATATCCAGCACAATTATAATCGGCAGACCAGTCGATATTGCTGCTGTCTTCATTGTAATCCAATATGTTTTGAAAGCCATAATAATGTATACTTTTAGACATACTTTCGTCAGCATGATAGTCTAGTTCTTCATTAACCCAATACTCTTGACTTCCTTTATTTCCAAAGAGAGAGAAAGTAACTCTTTCTTCACTTGTTTCAATCTCAATCCAGGCGTGCCCTATAAAATAAGATGAACTAGAGTCGAAATCTTTAGTAGTTTTAATAAAGATTTCGCCAAAATCATAAAAATCATGGTAGTCGCTACTATTTTCTAAGGCATAGTAAAGATTTTCGGCACTTCCGTCTGGCACTTCTTTTTTTAATAGGGCTGTCATTTCTCCTTCAGTGCTTCGAGATCGAGGTATTCCGTTGTTATATAAATTAATATCATAAACTTTCATTTTCTTTGAAATATTACTCCTAGTAGATAGATCATTTTTTGATATTTCTGTTACATAGGGCTTTATTTTATATTTGTTTACAACTCCGACGATCACCCGTTTTTTTTCTTTTGAACAGACTAGAGGTACTGTAATCATTTTATTGCCATCTTTTTCTACCCATTTCAAATTGTTCCATGCTGGAAAACCAAAATTATATAAGAAACTATTCCTAAGAAGTCCCGAACGATTAAACTCTTTTTTTACTTCTTCTTTGAACATCTGTTCATACTGTTCTTGAGTATATGTTCGTGCTATAGAAGATGTTTCGTCTTCATTTACACAGCTAAACATGAATACACAACAACTAATAATAATACTTAATGTAATAATCCAATTAGTTTTCATACACTACTTTTTTAGTTAAATAAATAATTTAATTATAATAATGAAATATTCTGCTTGCTTAAAAATGCACGTATTTCAGCTTGTATAAAGTTGATTTTGTTTGATGGAATTTTTACTGGTTTATTTATTATTATTTTTGCAATATTCTTTGCATTTTCTATTTTTCCGATTGTTTTATATAACTGAAATAACTCATATAATGGAATAAAACGAACAGGACACATATACGAGGCTTGTTTCCAATATTTTTCCGATGCCTCAAAGTCACCTATTCTCATGTAGCTGTCTGCGAGTAAGATTACCAAATCATAATCAATCCAATACTTTTTACAGAGATTTGCGATTTTGATGCTTTCCCAATAGTGCTTTGCATAATATAGTTCGGCTGCATAATTATAAAGAAATCGGGCATCCTCTTTTAAAGAAGTTGATTCTAACAATTGCTGATATTGTGCAAGCATTAATTCAGGTGATTCTGTTAAAGCTTTTTTAGAGATTTTATTCCATTTAATTTGTTGATACATGTTATTCCCTGTGACAATACAAATTATTAGGGAAAGAATTAATAGAACTTTATGAGTATAATACTTAAATATTAGTGAAAAATTCTTTAGATAATCTGCGTTACTGAATAGTATATATAAACTCAATATTCCTAATAACCAAACGAAAAAGTATGATATAGGATAAGAAAAACAAGCAAAAATTGCAATATTAGCCAAACATAATAGGGCGGTTTGTGATTCTCTACATTGATTCTTCCTATATGCTTTCATTATGGTAATGAAGAATCCCCCCAATATGAGTATCCCTATAATACCATAATTAACTACACATAACAAGTATTCATTAAATGGGTGAGTTATATTATCTGCTAGCATAAGATAATGGCTATCAGGGTGATGCCGGAAGTAATCTGCTTGATAATACATATAATTAGCACGAAAGCCACCTGTCCCAAATCCTAAAATAGGTTTGTCTTTTATCATTTCCCAAGTACATTTCCAAATCAAAAGTCTTCCATCCGCTGAATCTTTCTTGATAAAATATGACAAGATTAATGCCATGATGATCCCTAACATAAATAGAAATATCGTTCTCTTAGAATATCGAATGCGTATGGATAAATTCATGCAAGCTATAACTAAAATGCAAATATATGCAGTTCTTGATTTAGAAATGAGGATACAAATAACAATAAAAAAAAGGATTATAGTTGATATGCTTTTAATTGCAGGAGAATAATTATAATTCTCTTTAAGGTACAAAATAAAGGGTATACAACAACATAATGCAAGTGTGAATCCTGCCGGATTATCGAAACTGCCTGTCATTTGGAAAATTTTTGGACATGAAATCCATTCATGGTACTGCAATCCACCATGTATCAATAGTATTCCACTAACTCCCAATAAACAGAAACTTGTTCTTTTAAAAAATAAATTCGTGTTCCAAATACAATAATATCTTAATATGCGCCAAATGCAATAAAGCCCAATGAGAATACTAATCACAAATAAGAAACTATTAAATTTAGAAAATGTTTCTATCCGAAAAAACTGTGATAAGTCTATAAGCATAGATAAAATACAATAGCTTATAAATATGGCTGTGGCACCATACTCTTTTGTAGATTTCTCAACACTGTATTTCATTATAATTGCACCTTAAAATTTTATAATTTGTTTGTCTTTACTTTTCCGTTTCTCAATATCCAATTGTTTCAATAGTTGTGGTTTCCCATTGATAATATCCGATTTGATAAACTGATTCTTTCTTGATTTGTCTATGCTGATCCACTGATTGGCAACAGCTAGTCGAGTCTCATAATCTGTCAGTTCTTTTATCACTTTAGAACTGTCGGTAGAATTCACTAAGTCATAATCAAGTAAAATATCCCAGTCCTTCTCTACTTGCTTCTTTACATTATCATAGATTATGATTCTAAAATATTTTTCTAATAGAGAAGAAGGGATAATTCGGCATATACTCTTGTTTTCCTGCTCTTTGCGATTGTATTTCTCGTTCGAATGGGGCACTTTATACTTGTGCTTATACTCTTCTTGCAAGAGCTGGGAATAAGATGTTAACAATGATTCTGTTATATTTTCAGTCAGTCCTAATTTCCCTCGCTTGCATATAATGTCAAGCATCTTATTACTAGAAGATGGCTGGCTCGTTTCCAACCGAATGATGGATAAAGGTCGGTATGCCCATAAACGTGCTTCATCCTGCTTGATGCTATCACTTGTTGCTCCCGTATAACGCAAATATTCCCAATTCGCCTTTTGTTCCAGTTTATAAGCATAAACTTGTTGGTATATGTTTGCACTGTCAGTAGCAACGGTATAAAGACCATTTTTTTTCATCTGTTTGAGTAGTTCTTTGGTTTCTCTTTCGGCAATAGATTTGTTTTTTTGTATATAGTATTCTTTGATTTGCTTTGAATTGAGCGAGGTAGTAAGAACTTTTTTCTCCAATTCTTCCACTTTGGTATCTTTATTTTTGGCAAGGCATTCAATGCTGTCACATCGAGTAAGCAAAGACTCGATCTGTTTTGAAGTAAGGGCGAGCTTTTCCCGATAGAGTACATATTGTCTTAATTTTGATGTGAAAGGTCGGTAATCCTGTATGCCGCTTTTTCCTTTATTAGCTAAAATAAAATCGTTTCGTTCTAAAGGGGGAAACATGGATGCCAAGCTATCTACAGTGGGATAATACCATTTGCTTATCTCCTCCAAGGATTTTCCTTGCGTCAAGGCGAGCTGTGCCAGACTGTCGTTCCTTTTAAAGAAACTCACCAATTTTGTCATGCTCTCTTCGGAAAGATCTATATCAATTTCGTTGAGACGCATAGCGATAGTTACCGGGCTATTGTAGAGCACTGCATCTTTCTTTTTTGATTGGCAGGATATCGCCAATACTGTGATTATTATGAATATGCAAATTTTTGTAATCCGTTTCATGTTATTTATAGTTATATTTGTTTACCACCAGTACCGTGTCCCGTCTTCCATGATAATGAATGGTCGTTCTTTTCCTTCTGAATATTCGGGAATGAGACGTAGCAAAGCATTCATCGGGACATTCTTAAATACTAATTCCTCGGTATCTATCCCTGTAACTTGTTTGCCTGCCGATACCCAGTCTTTGTCCCAATAAAAAAGTTCGTATTCTTTTTTCGGACGAAAGCGTAAGTAGCGGTCTTGCTCTTTAATCACTATTCGGCGCAAATTCTTGAAGTCGGGAACCAAATGAATTTGGTGATTATAGGCATTGAGCATAGGATAACCAGCCGGAACGAATTCATCGTTTTTATAAATCATAGGCAGTATAACTGTTCCTTTTGCCATGTTTTCAAAAGTCACGGAATCATCACGAACCTTTCCCCACCAACCTGCATGCCAACGGCCGTAGTTGAACATTCCTGCATAAAGGATAGAGTCAGACTTGTCTATCGATGGAAATAGAGGAATCTTAACGTTTGCTACTTCCCAATAGTCTTTAGTAACATCTATGTAATTAACTCTTCGCATAAATCCAGGGGGGATGTTTTCTTCTTTTTCATGTATGGCGAGTGTCTCTAGTTGTTTTGAATAAGTATGCCGTATCACTTTTGCAGGTTCTCTATCCAAGTCATATTCTCTACCACTTCCCATGGAAACATCCAGTCTTCTCATTTTCATATCTGGATAAAAAACGGCATTGATAAAGTGCGCTCCGGTCGAAGTTGCCCAAAATGGGATAGTGACATAAGCTACGGGTATGGATTGCGAGCGGAGGACAAACGTTTCCAAAGATGCAACATCTTCGCAAGGACCTTTCTTACGAAATAATAGCTGCTTGGCACTTAATCGGGCAAGAGGTTCGTTTCGTTGAGGCTCCTTGCCGGTTGTAAATTTGAACCAATCTTTATAGTCGATGGCTGCGTAATCCATTACATATTCCAAAGGCTTATGTCGGAGGCTGTCTCCTAACCATCTATATCTTTCGTGGTATTCTTCCCACCAGTCAGTCACAGGTTCCACCGTTACTCGGTGGGGGAGGATATATTCGCAAAAGTCGTTCAATGGAATATCTTTATAGGGTGATTTCTTCCAGTTATCAACCGTACGATTAACATGATTGATGAGATAATTCCCGGTCAAGATGTTCATATCATAAATAATAGTGTCTTGATAGAATAAGCCTCCATATATATCACGTAGAGAATCAATGGCCGCAACGGCCGCCTTTAAGTTGGGGTAATCAAATTCCGAAAAATCTATTTTTTCCCCTGTCACAGTCTTCCAATAATAAGTTTCACTATAGTGAATATCCATATGAGCAATCAGGAATTCAATAGCTTTTATTTTAAGAGAATCATCTCTTTTGTAGAAGTAATTGAGGGCTTTTTCCAGTTCTTTACGGTTGTCTTTGGCTTTTACCAGTACATTCTCTATTTCTAGTGGATAGTTGTGTTTTTGGGGAGATAGGCATCCGCCGGTTATGATTGTAGAAATCAATATTATGATATAATAAATAATTTTGCTCATATTCGATTGATTGAGATTTCAAAAGCAAAGGTGTAATGTTATTTTGTGATATAGGTACAATAATCCTTCAAACAGGTCTGATTATTAGCCAGGAGAAGCTATTGGTCTAAATGTGAACATGGTTGACTGATTTTTATACTGATTTGTTGACAAACGCTTGTTTGGTGATAACAAGGTTTTAAAGAATTTGCACCTGCCTGCAATTATTAAGACTTTGAGTAACATCAGATTCTCTCTTTTGTCTATCTTTGCACCCGTTTCTATAACTCATCAAGATGGAAATAATAAAGAATTATCTAAAATATTCATTATGGTTTGTACTGGTTGTGTGCGTGGCTTTGTTGGGACTTCACTGGCTTCCGGCATTGACTGTTGACGGGCACACGATGAGGCGGGTAGACCTTTTGAGCGACCTTCGCTATCCGGAACCGGAGACTGCTGCCGTTGATTCGGACAGCATTCCCCTGCCTCCTGTGGTGAAACCTGCTTTTGTGGATACCTGCCGTACGGGTATGACCTGTATTGAAGATTACAGCGATTCCACCCTCCGGGGGATGACTCCTTTCTACGAAGCGCTAGACCGTCTTTCTTCCGGTGATTCCGACGACGGACAAGTACGTATTGCCGTGTTCGGCGACTCTTTTATCGAAGCCGATATATTTACGGCCGATTTGCGCGAAATGTTTCAAAAACAGTTCGGAGGTTGTGGAGTAGGTTTCGTAACCATTACCTCCATAACAAGCGGTTTCCGTCCTACGGTGCGCCACACATTTGACGGATGGTCCAGCCATGCAGTAACGGATAGTGTCTATTTCGACAAAAAGAAACAAGGAATCTCCGGACATTATTTTGTACCCCGGAATGGGGCTTATGTCGAACTGCGGGGGCAGAGCAAATATGCGTCATTGCTCGATACCTGCCAACGCGCCTCCATCTTCTTTTATAATAAAGATTCCGTTCTCCTCTCTGCCCGTGTGAATAGAGGGGAAAGTAAACAATATGCGTTCGGTCCTTCCGATAGATTGCAGCAGGTGCAGGTGGACGGACGCATCGGTTCCGTACGTTGGTCGGTGGACCGTGCCGATTCTGCCCTCTTTTACGGATTGGCAATGGATGGGAAGAAAGGAATCATCCTTGATAATTTCTCATTACGCGGCAGCTCCGGCTTGTCTTTACGCAGTATTCCGCAATCCATGTTGAAACAGTTCAACCGGTTGCGTCCTTATGACTTGGTTATTCTTGAATATGGTCTGAATGTAGCTACCGAACGCGGGCGGAATTATGACAACTATCAAAAAGGATTACTGACAGCTATCGCTCATTTGAAAGAATGTTTCCCCCAGGCGGGCATTTTACTGTTGAGTGTCGGTGACCGCGATTACAAGACGGAAAATGGAGAGTTGCGCACAATGCCGGGGGTCAAAAACCTGGTTCGTTATCAACAGAATATTGCTGCGGAAAGCGCTATCGCCTTTTGGAATATGTTTGAAGCTATGGGAGGAGATGGAAGTATGGCGGATTTGGTACATGCCAAGCCCTCGATGGCGAATTACGATTATACACATATCAATTTCCGGGGAGGCAGGTATCTGGCTGGGTTATTGTATGAAACATTAATGTATGGCAAAGAACAATACGACAGGAGGCGCGCCTATGCGGAAGAGTAAACGTTTGTCCGTTTTTATTCTCATCTTTATAGGACTGCTGGGGATACATGTTCCGTTTGGGGAAGCAATGGCGCAAGACCGGATTCCGGATTGTCCTCCGCTTGCAAAAAAACTGAAAGCCGTCAAGCCCTTGCGTGAGATAGGTTGGGTCAATGATACGGTTCCGATACAGATTTCTTTTCCTCCGGCTTTCCGTGAAGTAGGGGAGAATGAGATTGTCGACAGTATCGACCTGTTGTCTCCTGTATTTGAGCGGCTCCGTCAGATACGTGCGGGGTTTTCGGAAGATACGGTACGTATTGTCCATATCGGCGATAGCCATATCCGCGGGCATATCTTTCCGCAAACCGCAGGCATGCGTTTGACAGAAACGTTTGGGGCGGTTGTCTATACGGATATGGGGGTAAATGGAGCTACCTGTCTTACATTTACCCATCCGAAACGTATCGCCGCTATCGCCGCTTTGAAACCGGATTTATTGATTCTTTCGTTTGGAACGAATGAAAGCCATAACCGGCGTTATAATGTCAATACACATTATAGCCAGATTGACGAACTCATAAAGTTATTAAAGGGTAGCCTTCCCGATGTACCTGTTTTATTGACTACCCCCCCCGGCTCTTATGAAAGTTTCCGGTATCGGCGCCGGCGTCGCACTTATGCCGTCAACCCCCGTACGGTAACGGCCTCCGAAACTATCCGGCGTTATGCTCGAGAGCACCGTTTGTTGGTGTGGGATATGTATGATGCCGTTGGAGGGCGGCGTCGTGCATGTACCAACTGGACGGAGGCCAAGCTGATGCGTCCCGACCATGTACATTATCTGCCGGAAGGGTATATCCTGCAAGGAAATTTATTGTACCAAGCCTTAGTTAAAGCTTATAATGATTATGTTTCCCGTTGATATTGATTTTAGCCGTCTTAAAGAGGTGCTTACCTATGACCCGCAGGCACCGATGATATTTAGTAGTGGCATTTTCCTTTGGTTGTTTGCCGCATTTCTGGTCGTATATGTATGGTTGCAACATAAACATACAGCCCGTATCCTGTTTGTTACTCTCTTTTCTTATTATTTTTATTACAAGAGTAGCGGAACCTATTTCTTCCTGTTGGCTCTTGTGACTGTTTGTGATTTTTTCCTGGCGCAACTGATGGCGCGTTCCGAAAAGCGCTGGAAGCGTAAAGGACTGGTGGTGCTGAGCTTAGGAGTGAATCTCGGTTTGCTTGTTTATTTTAAATATACGAATTTCTTAGGCGGAGTGATTGCTTCTCTGATGGGAGGGGAGTTTACGGCATTGGATATATTCTTGCCGGTGGGTATTTCATTTTTTACTTTCCAGTCGTTAAGCTATACCATCGATGTCTACCGGAAAGAGATAAAACCGCTGGACAGCCTGCTCGATTATGCTTTTTACGTTTCTTTCTTTCCTCAACTGGTTGCGGGGCCCATCGTCCGTGCACGTGATTTTATTCCACAGATACGCAAGCCTCTTTTTGTATCTCAGGAAATGTTCGGTAGGGGAATTTTTCTGATATTCTCCGGCTTGTTTAAGAAAGCGGTGATTTCCGATTATATCAGCATTAATTTTGTAGAACGCATTTTTGATAATCCTACTCTTTATTCGGGCGTTGAGAACCTGATGGGAATATATGGATATGCCTTGCAAATCTATTGTGACTTTTCAGGTTACAGCGACATGGCTATCGGCATTGCTTTATTGTTGGGTTTCCATTTCAATCTGAACTTTAATTCTCCCTATAAGTCGGCTTCCATTACCGAATTCTGGCGTCGTTGGCATATCTCCCTTTCCAGTTGGTTGAGGGACTATTTATATATTTCTTTAGGAGGGAACCGGAAAGGAAAAATCCGTCAATATCTGAATCTGATAATTACTATGTTCTTAGGTGGACTATGGCATGGAGCTTCCTGGAACTTTATCCTTTGGGGAACATTCCACGGCGTTGCTTTAGCGTTGCATAAAATATGGATGTCTGTCACCGGGCGTAAGAAAGGAGAGCAGAGTCACGGTTGGCGGCGTGTGTTTGGAGTGATTATTACTTTCCATTTTGTCTGTTTCTGCTGGATTTTTTTCCGTAATGCCGATTTTCAAAATTCGATGGATATGTTAGGACAGATATTCACAACTTTCCGTCCGCAACTGTTCCCGCAATTAATTGAGGGCTACTGGAAAGTTTTTGTATTGATGCTGCTCGGCTTTCTGCTTCATTTTGCTCCCGATAGTTGGGAAAATGCAATGTGCCGGGGTGTTATCCGTTTGCCGTTTGTCGGGAAAGCATTGATGATGGTCGTTTTGATTTATGTTGTCATCCAGATGAAAAGCTCGGAGATTCAACCGTTTATTTATTTCCAGTTCTAACCGGTTCCTCCGGTGTGAGGATGTGCTCCGGAAGTAATGAGTTATGTTACGGAGTATTGAATGTAATGAGACTTTAATTTTGCAACCTTGTTGCACGAATCATTCGTTACCTTTGTAACAGATTAAAAACGAATGAATATGGGACATTGTTGTTGCGGTGCGCATTCATGCACGACGGAAAATAGTAGGAATGAGAAAACTTCGGCATTTCACGAATATTGGAAAGCAGGGCTTTCATTTATACTCCTGGCAGGAGGCATTATAATGAATGCGTTGGATTCGGCTCTTTTTCATGAAAGGTATGTTGCGCTAGTGTGGTATATCCTGGCCTATCTTCCGGTTGGGATACCTGTCATGCGGGAGGCTTGGGAGAGCATGCGGGAAAAAGATTTCTTCAGTGAGTTTACGTTGATGATTGTCGCTACGCTCGGAGCCTTTTATATCGGCGAGTATCCGGAAGGGGTCGCCGTGATGCTGTTTTATACGATAGGAGAACTATTCCAGGATAAGGCGGTGGACCGGGCGAAGCGCAATATCGGCTCTTTGCTGGATGTAAGGCCGGAAAGGGCATCGGTGTTGCGGGAGGGTAAGCTCGTTTCGGAAACTCCCCAGAATGTCAGGGTTGGAGAAGTGATTGAAATAAAAGCCGGCGGACGGGTCCCTCTCGATGGGGTGATGTTGAATGAGTCGGCAGCTTTCAATACGGCTGCGCTGACTGGTGAGAGCGTTCCCCGCAACATTGCAAAAGGGGAAGAAGTGCTGGCCGGCATGATTGTAACGGATAAAGTGGTCCGTATAAAAGTGGAAAGGCCGTTTGACAAGAGCGCGCTTGCCCGGATATTGGAACTGGTCCAGAACGCTTCGGAACGGAAAGCGCCGGCAGAGTTGTTTATTCGTAAGTTCGCCCGTATCTATACGCCTGCCGTCATAGCTTTGGCGGTATTGATAGTGCTGATTCCGTTGGGTTATTCGTTCGTTACTCCCCAATTTACGTTCGTGTTTGACGACTGGCTTTACAGAGCTTTGGTTTTTCTGGTGATTTCATGCCCGTGCGCTTTGGTGGTGAGCATTCCATTAGGGTATTTTGGAGGTATCGGAGCAGCTTCGCGGTTGGGAATCCTGTTTAAAGGCGGCAACTATCTGGATGCCATTACCAAAATCAATACGGTTGTGTTTGATAAAACGGGGACGCTTACCCAAGGAACCTTTAAGGTACGGGATTGTAAATGTGCAGCCGGTATCCGGAAAGAAGAGCTGGTGAAAATGATTGCTTCGGTGGAGAATAACAGTACACACCCGATAGCTAAAGCCATTGCAGATTATGCGGAACAACAGAATATAAAACAGGTTCCTGCCACTGATACTAAAGAATTGGCAGGTTTGGGATTGCAGGCTGTGGTGGAGGAGACACCGGTGTTGGCAGGTAATTGCCGGTTGCTTTCTAAATCGGGTATAGCGTATCCGGCAGAATTGTCGGAGATTGCCGATACGGTGGTGGTTTGCGCAATCGGTAACAGCTATGCGGGTTATCTGCTGTTGGCGGATGCATTGAAGGAAGATGCGAAAACGGCTGTTGACCGCTTAAAGGCATTAAATATTGAAAACATTCAGATATTATCCGGCGATAAACAGAGTATTGTTACTAACTTTGCGGAAAAGCTGGGTATCCCGGAGGCTTATGGAGATTTGCTGCCGGACGGGAAGGTAAAACATCTGGAGGAGTTGAGGCAGAACGGGAAGAACCGGATAGCCTTTGTCGGTGACGGGATGAATGATGCGCCTGTGCTTGCGTTGAGCCATGTCGGTATCGCTATGGGAGGATTGGGCAGTGATGCCGCAATCGAGACGGCTGATGTGGTGATACAGACAGACCAGCCTTCAAAGGTGGCTGATGCCGTGAAAGTAGGAAAGCTGACGCGCCGGATTATCTGGCAGAATGTTTCATTGGCGTTCGGAGTGAAGTTGCTCGTGCTTGTTTTAGGAGCCGGCGGCATAGCTACGCTTTGGGAAGCGGTCTTTGCCGATGTGGGTGTGGCGTTGCTTGCCATCATGAACGCCATCAGAATACAGAAGATGATAAAATAAAAGATATGGAAGAGAATGTTTATTTGGACAAGTTGGCGAGAAGGGATATCAAGCCGACGGCAATAAGACTTCTCATATTAAAAAATATGATGGAAGCCGGGCGGGCTGTGTCATTGCTGGATTTGGAAATCTTGCTGGATACGGTTGATAAATCGACCATATCCAGAACAATCGCCCTTTTTTTATCCCATCACCTTATACATAGCATAGACGACGGCAGCGGTTCGTTGAAATATGCGGTGTGCGATAACTCCTGCAACTGCGTGATACAAGACTTGCATTCGCATTTTTATTGTGAGGAGTGCCATAAGACTTTTTGCCTGGAGGGTACGCACATACCGGTTATCGACCTGCCCGAAGGATTTACCCTGCATAGCATCAATTATGTCCTTAAAGGAGTCTGTCCGGAATGTGCGCATTCAAAAGGCAGATGTAAAGGATGTGTAAAATAAAAAAGCCCGGAACCTGGGAATGATAAAGAAATCATCAGGTTCCGGGCTTTTGCCGGTATGCTTGCTTAATGGATGTTCGGGTTCAATGCATGCCAGTCTTTGATGGCAGGGATAATTCCCATTTCAATAACCTCGTCGCGGAGCTTGCATAAATGTTCGTAGCTCTTCTCAAGTTCGGCTTGTTCTGCCGGCGTTCCTGCCACTTCTTTGTAAGCGATTCCGTTTTTAGTAATTGAAGTTTCCATTGCCATCATGATGTGGTTGAACTTGCCGTTGGAAACATACGTCCCGGCAGGCCAGCGGAAAGCCTGTCCGCCCATAGCGGCGGCAATCATCTCGATGGAGAGGTAAGCCGGGCTTTGGAAAGAAGAACGGCCGCGCAGGTCGATGATGTGTTTACCGCCCTGGATGACACGTACTTTCAGCTCTTCCCATTCATTTAGCGGAAGACGTGTGGTGCCGATGAAGTCTGTCAGAGGTTCTCCTTTTATTTTAGTCGTGGAAGCGAATACCGCCATTTGTTCGCCGTGGCCGCCGTAAGTACGGCAGTTTTGGATTTCGGAAGCGGGGATGTGGAAAAATTTCACCAGTTCGTTTTGCAAACGGGTACTGTCTAATGCCGCCAATGTGGAAACCTGGGACGGTTTCAGGCCGGAATACAATAATGTAACCAGGCCGGTAATATCGGCAGGGTTGAAAATAACAACGATATGTTTTACGTCCGGGCAATATTGACGGACGTCTTTGCCGAACTGGGCGGCGATTTCGGCATTTCCTTTCAGCAGGTCTTCGCGGGTCATGCCGGCTTTACGGGCCGCACCGCCGGAAGAAACGATATAGGACGCTCCCGTCAACGCTTCTTTTATATCGGAAGTATAAGTCAGGTTGACACCCTCGAAGGCGCAGTGGTACAGCTCTTCCGCCACTCCTTCCAGAGCGGGGGCGAACGGGTCGTACAGGCAAATATTCGGAGTGAGTTTCATCATCATGGCAGTTTGTGCCATATTGGAGCCAATCATTCCGGCGGCTCCCACAATTGTAAGTTTCTCGTTTGTTAAGAATTCCATAAAGCTATATGTTTAAAGGTGAATAATCATTTTCTTTTGTCGCTACAAAGATAACACCTTAATCGTTAGTTTGTTCATTGAAAAAAGTTTTGTTCGATAACGAAAAGTTATACCGGCTTGATAGAAGGTTCTGTTTAAAATCGATTATCTTTGTCCCTTATAAGCAATAAATAAAGTGTAAACAGAATATGAGCATCGAATTAGGAAAGTTCAATCAGCTTGAGGTGGTGAAAGAGGTGGATTTCGGTATGTATCTTGACGGAGGGGAAGAAGGTGAAATCCTATTGCCTGCCCGGTATGTGCCGGAAAATTGCAGGGTAGGGGATATTTTGAATGTGTTTCTTTATCTGGATATGGATGAGAGACTGATTGCCACCACGCTCACCCCGTTGGTGCAGGTCGGACAGTTCGCTTGCCTGGAAGTTGCGTGGGTAAATCAGTTCGGCGCCTTTCTGAACTGGGGGTTGATGAAAGACTTGTTTGTTCCTTTCAGGGAGCAGAAGATGAAGATGCAGGTCGGACGGAAGTATGTGATTCATGCGCATTTGGATGAGGAAAGTTACCGCATTGTAGCTTCGGCAAAAGTGGAGCGTTACCTGTCGAAAGAAAAACCGGAGTATGTTCCGGGGGATGAAGTGGATATCCTCGTCTGGCAGAAGACGGATTTGGGATTTAAGGCGATTATAGACAATACATACAGCGGTTTGCTTTATGAGAACGAAATCTTCTGTACCTTGGAGGCAGGAATGGAGAAGAAGGCTTTTGTCAAACAAGTGCGTGAAGACGGCAAGGTAGACCTGATTCTTCAGAAACCGGGTTTTGAGAAGATTGATGATTTCTCAGGAAAACTGCTTGACTATATCAAGGAACATGGCGGGCGAATCGGACTGAATGATAAAAGCCCTGCGGAAGAAATTTATAATACGTTTGGCGTCAGCAAGAAGACTTTCAAGAAAGGAGTGGGCGACTTATACAAGAAACGTCTGGTTACTTTGCATACGGACGGCATCTCTTTGGCGGATTCCTGAATGAAATAGGGATTTCCCTATATATGAATAGAGAGAATCATTGGGGCGGGGAGTTTCCTTGCCCTATTTTTGTGCTGTCGGATGAAAGATATAAACCGTAAAAAATGGATAAGTTATGCGTAGGATTATAATAAGCTTCTGTATATTGTTCAGCGTTCTTTCTTTGAAAGCGCAGTCCGTCAACGGAATCCGTATTGACGGCGGGAATGTCCCGATTCTCGTTTATTTGGGAGGAACCCGGGTCTGTTTACCCGCTACAGCCTGTTTCATTGCCAACCTGAATCCCGGATATTATACCGTTGAAGTGTTTGCCACCCGTTTTACCTCTCCGGGAGAGCGCGTCTGGAAAGGCGGAAAGTTGTATAGCGAACGTATTTATTTTAACGGGAACGGAGTAAAGGATATTGTTGTCGGCGGGAGCGACGATGGCGTACGTCCGGGCAAACCCGGCGGACAGGGAGCGCACCGTCCCGACTATAACCGTCGCGGTAAAGTGATGAACGAACAGCTTTTCAAGGCGTTTTATGATAATATGAAGAAAGAACCCTTTAAAGATGAGCGTATGGCGTTGCTGAACGCGGCATTGGCAGGTTCTGACTTTACGTCCGACCAATGTCTGAGATTGACGAAACTCTATACTTTCGACGACGACCGGATGGAGATTATGAAGATGATGTATCCCCGGATTGTTGATAAAGAAGCCTTTTTTACAGTGGTTTCCACGTTGACGTTCTCTTCCAATAAGGACGAAATGTATAAGTTCGTGCGGAATTATAGCAGGCGCTGACAATGTTTGCCAGGCTCGGAACAGGTGTCTGCCGGGAAATGCCGCCGGGTAAACAAATCCGCCGGGTGAATAAATAATCGGAGGACTGGATTATGAAACGAATATTATTTTTTCTCTTTGCTATCGGATGGGCTGCCGGCACGACGGCAATGGCCGGAATAAGCGGCGGCAAGATACGCAGGGATGCCCGTTTTCTTACCGATAAGATGGCGTATGAGTTGGGATTGAGTACTCGGCAATACAATGATGCGTATGAAATTAATTACGATTTTATTTATTCTGTCCGTAATGTGGCGGATTATGTGGCGCGTGGGTACGAGTGGGCGTTGGACGATTATTATGAAGCGCTGGACATTCGGAATGACGAGCTTCGCTGGGTGCTGAGCGATGCGCAGTACCGTCGTTTTCTGAATACGGATTATTTCTGCCGTCCGGTTTATGTGACCGGAGGAAAATGGAGTTTCCGGGTTTACGTGCATTATCCGAATCGCAACTTATTCTATTTCGGAGTACCTTATCATTATCGGACCTATTGCGGCGCACATTATCGCCCGCATATCCGCCATGTCAGTTTCTATCGGGACAGATATGATTTCAGGCATTATCCTGCGCCGTATCGGGTAAGGGAACAACGGGCGTTTCATTCTTATCGCCGTTCGGATTTCGGTTCAGTCCGTTTCCGTCCGAACTCTTCGGCGCGGCCGCATGGCGTTCCGAGGCGTCCGGGGGAAGTAAGGCGTCCGGACCCGTCCCGGCGTCCGGGCAACGGTCCGGTTGACAGAAACAATACGCCTGTTCGGAATACGGTCTCCGGTAGGCAGAAAGAACGGCATCCGTCTTCCGAGAGGGCAAGAAGCAACAGTAGACGGAGCCCTTCTTCCCATTCTTCGGAAAGGGCGGGTAGCGCAAGAAGATAACCTATTCCTTTATTATTTATATCATTGCTCCTTAATTGCAGGAGAACTAGACTCCGGTTTTCACCGACTAGACTGTTCGGGTGTTCACCCGTAATTTCGATGAAGGCTGCCCCATGAAAAATGGGGCAGCCTTGTTTCTGTATTGCAAGTTGAAACGTATATGCCGTTTGAAAAAAGTTACTTGACAAGCGGAAGATAGTCGCCGTATCCTTGTTCCTGCATTTCCTCTTTCGGAATGAAGCGGAGTGAGGCGCTGTTGATGCAATACCTCAATCCGCCTTTGTCTTTAGGGCCATCTGTAAAGACATGTCCCAGATGGGCGTCTCCGGTTTTGCTGCGTACTTCCGTACGTTCCATTCCGTAAGAGGTGTCTTTCTTTTCTGTAAGTAAGTCTTTCCGGAGCGGTTTGGAGAAACTGGGCCATCCGCAGCCGGAATCGAATTTATCCGTGGAGACAAACAGAGGTTCTCCGGTTGTGATATCTACATAGATGCCTGGACGGTACTCGTTCCAGTATTCATTGTGGAAAGCAGGTTCGGTCGCATTCTTTTGAGTTACGGCATACTGCTCCGCCGATAATTTCTTGCGCAAATCCGCGTCGTCCGGTTTCTGATATTTATTTCCCTTTGCATCATTGGCTTTGCGTGCCATTGCGAATAAAGACGGGTCGATGTGGCAATACCCGTTGGGATTTTTGTCGAGATAATCCTGATGATAAGCTTCTGCCGGATAGAAATTTGCCAGAGGTTTCACTTCTATCGCGATAGGGTGGTGATATTGGGTCGCCAATGTCCGGACAGCCTGTTTGATAACGGGAAGGTCTTTCTCGTCCGTATAGTAGATACCTGTCCTGTACTGTGTCCCCCGGTCGTTTCCCTGACGGTTGAGACTGGTCGGGTCGATTGTCCGGAAGTATAGGGAGAGTAATAAATCCAGGCTTAACGTCTTGGGGTCATAAGTGACTTTTACCGTTTCCGCCGCATCGGTTTTGCCCGAACACACCTGTGCGTAACTTGGGTTGGCGATGTTGCTGTTCGCATATCCCGCCTGTGTGCTTTCCACTCCTCTGATTTGTTTCAGGAAGTGCTCTGTTCCCCAGAAACACCCCCCTGCAAGATAGATTTCCGCTGCAATAATTAAATGTTTCATATTCCTGTTTTTTTATAATAACGGATGAGGCGGCGGATATGTTTTAAGATTCAGTAAAGTATCACTTCCGGTTGTATCGCAGACAAGTCTTGGGGACACCATCCCACCGGAGCGTAACCGCTGCATGTCGGTTCGCAGTAGGTGTATTTTTTACGGTTGATTATCAGTGTTTGCCCTCCGGCTTTTTCACGGAAACAAACCGCTGTCGCCAAATGCCCGGGGTAATACAACAGTACGGTATCCAAATGCAATAAGTCCCGGACGAGCGTTGAGAATAAAATAGCCCTGTCTTCACAATCACTGTACGGATAATAAAGAGTTTCGTCTGCAAAGAAAGGGCGGTCGCCTCCCCAGATTTCGTCATCATAACCGTAAGTCAGCGCCGTTTGTACGAAACAGATGAGGATATTGGCGGCTTCCTGTTCGCTTTTTCCGTTTATGGCGGTTTGTAGAACAGGATACAGCTTTTCTTTGATTGGACGGGAAATCGGTGTCCGGGCATAAAAACGCCATTTGGTAGTACCGTTATTGTTGACGTAAGACTGCGGATAAGTATTGTAGAAATCTATCAGGTTTTTATTGAACTCCAACGTGGCCGTTAAAGGATACTCCCCTTGGGATTGTAAGGTACGTGGCGGCAGAGGGGCTTCATCGAACAGTTGTTCCCTGCCTACTTCCAAAGATAACTGTTGCTCTCCGGGGTAAGGGTTGGCGTAAATATAAAGCCCGTCTTCCCGGTAACGGAGCGCATAAAAATGTTTTCCGCCTATATCGAAGAAACTCATGTTGTAAATGATGTGCCGGCTTGCCACCAATGCATAGAGCTTGCCGCTTTTCGAGCGTCCCAATCTTGTCTGGTAACCGGACTGGTGAAACAGGAAAGCTTGTAATAAAACAGCTTCCGGAGTATTGTCGCCCAGAAAGTCGTTAGCCAACTGTTCCAATACGGACAGGTAAGCCCAGTCACATAATTGGTGACGTTTGCGTATGGTCAGGCAGTCTATGAGCAGGTTGTTGTAAGTATTGCCGGACAATGTTTCCCAGGCGTCCGCCACATCTGCCTCTTGAGTGCTTCGCAGGGTAAAACGTTGGCTTCCGTCAAGGCGTACTTGCATGTCGGTCCCGTAACAGCGGAAATGAAACAGTCCGCCGGATAAAGGAGTTTCGGGAATCGGAGCGACAGGAACAGGCTGCTCAATCGGTTGCGGGATGTTGGCAATGCTTCTGTAAGGAGTGATTTTTTCTTTTAGAGGCTGCCCTTTTTCCAATACGGGAGGAACGGGGGCGGGCATCGGCGGGTCCGGTTGTATAGGCATCGGCAATCCCTTTTTCGCCTGATACCATGTCCACGCCTTCCGCATGAATGCTGCATAATCCCGGTTGGCTTTTTGACGGAAGTCGGCATATTCGGTCTGTTTCTGTTTCTGAAAAGCCTCGTATTGTTCCCTGAATGTATCGTTCTGTTGAGCGATGCTGCAAGTCCCGAAAAAAAGAACGGGCAGTAAAGAAAGCAGATGCTTCATGAAAATATATCGGTTATTGTTTTATTTCAATATCTATTTTTTTTACTCCCATTCTCTCGTCACGCTTCCTGCATTTGGAGAGCCATTCGGCAAACTTTTCGTAGCTCAGTTCCCTGGGGAGCGACGAATCCTGCCGGCTGTCTATGGCTTTCGTAAAAGGATTGGGAGAAAAAATAACATAAACCTGATTGTATTCAACCGCATCTTTGCAGGTGAGGGTGTATTCATCAACGAGAGAGGCGGATTCCCTGGCAGACCGGGGAGAGAAGAACACATACTTTTCCCCCTGTTTTACAGGCTGTTGCCCGTCATTGTCCTGTTGGTACGGGAGCAGGCAATAGGCTGTGGACGACTGGTCTATCAGGTAAACGGCTATGTAGCCGTCTGCAGGCGCCTGAAAAGCGAGGAACATATCGTCTCCGTTGCGGAAGCTGGTATCTGCAAACTTCTCTTCCACACCGTTGCGGAGTATCAATGCCGTGAAATCTGCGGCTTTGTTGGTGACGGACCGGGCTTTTCCGCACACCGTACATTTGACAACCAGCATGTTTTGTTCATAGCTGATTTGATATTCCGGTTCCTCCAGGTTTTCTATCCATTCGCCTTTTACCTCACTGCTGCTGAGCGAGAAGAAATGGCTGTCTGTTTTTCCGTTTTCATTTTTCATCATGCTGGCGTTGCTCTGTGAGACGATAGTTCCGAATTCGTCAGCCAGCGCCTGGAGTTTGGCACGTTCCAATGCGATAAGCTTGGCCTGTTCCAATGTCTTGTCCGCCGGAGCATAGTAAATATATTCCCCACAAACCTTTTCCGTCTTTTGAGCGGAAAGGGTAAGTGGGAGAAGAATTAAAAATAACAAAGAAGCGTATATCCTCATCTGTCACAAATTTGATTACCACTTCAGGAGGTTGTCCAGTTGTCCTTGCATTTTATCCCCCTGTTTCTCCAGGTCTTTCCGGATGGCTGTCTTAGCGGCTTCTTTTGCCATGCCGCTGTTGTAGGCTATGCGTACCAATACTTCCTTGTTCTTGTTGGACAGGGTACGGTACACTTCCATAACGGTAATGACCCGGCCGATGCTTTGCGAGATAAGGTTCTTGCTTGCCATGACGCTTTTACTTACGGTGGCGGCTTCCTCCGCGGAAAGCTGCTGGTTGGCTACTTGGTTTTCCACCAGTGCCGTTATCTCCGTTTGTATTTGTCCCGCCAGATTTTGTTTGGCAAGTTCGAGCGCCTGCATTTTGGCTCCGTCATAGTTTTGGCCGATACTCATCGCTTCCCCCATCAGGTATTTCGGATAGCCCGATTCGTCGTATTCATACTGCATGGTATATGACTTGTCAAGCTGTTTATCCATGGGAAGAGCTCCTGGAGCAGTTCCCCAACCTTCTTTCTTTAACTTTTTAGCCTCTTTCCGGGCGGCTTTTGACGCTTTCTCATTGAGCTCCGAACGTGAAAGCTTGGCGTTCTCTTTCCTTTCTTTCGCCAGGTCTTTGGCAGACTGGGCGTAAAGGTTTCCTGCCGTCAAGGCCAGGAAAGCAATGCATAACGTGATTATTTTCTTCATGGTCGTTTCTTTTTAGTGAATATCCGTATTAAGTTTATGTGTGCGACTGTTTCCTGCTGATAGTCACAGGATAGGTATATTGTTGCCCTTTCTCCCATACGGTGGCCGGCAATGTGATTATATAGATTCCGTCGTCAACGGTCAATGCCAGCTCCACCGTGTTGTCGCTGATTTGTGCCGGAATAACCAGGAAGTCTATTTTTTCCTCTTTGTTACTGTTCAGCTCGTAGTCGCCGGTCAGGGTGATAGCGGCGTCTTCATTCGTTTTGGGAGTGATTTCACCGGTCCGGATATCCATGGTTCCCGATGTGGCGATGACAGTGTTGTTGGAAGTGTTGCGGAGGATTATTTTACTTAAAATACCCTTTCCGGCATCAGTTTCCTCTTTTTTTATAAGGAAAGTCACGCGGGCCAATGCATGGTTGAAGGTGATGTTTGCCTCCGGATATGCGGCATCAGCCTCTCCCTGTCCGTAAAGGTAGTCTATCTGTCCTTTGATGGTTTTGTGATAATTCGGCATGATGTTCACATTGACGGTAGCGGGAGCCTGATTGGAAGATGAATAAGGATAATAAGCATAAATGGCCGCTTTTTGTTCTGTCAGGAATAATTCCGGGTCAATGTTCCATTGGTTGTCTCCCACGTACATTCCCGTCATGTTCATGCTTTCTTTGCTGTATGCCGTTCCTTCTTCGTTCAGGGCGAAAATACCTATCTCGTCTTCGTAAGAAAAATTTTCGGTTTCTATAACCGCACGGGTGGATGATATGGCGGTTTTTATTTTTAATGAACTGCTTCCCGGAATAATTTCTTCATTGTTCCCGCTGCAGGAAGAAGCGGTTATCGCACTTGCGCAAAGCAGTAAAGACATTATTTTAGTATTCATGAGTTTCATCTTTATACGTTTTTTATCATTAAAATGTACTGGCGGCCCTGACGGGAAATTGATTCTGCTTTTCGGAACTGTGTTCAGGTTCAGAATTGTACCATATTGCCGCTTCTTTCGAATTTATTTCCGTTGAAGACCAGTAATTCGTTCCCATAGCGGTGAACCAGTCATTGTCCACATTGTAGATAATCTTCTCGTTGCAAAGCAATTCCAACAGCTTCAGTTCTCCGGCTGCGGGCAGATACCAGCTTCCGGCCGCCCTGCCTTCCGTTTCGTAAGTGTAGCATGCGTAAGCGGCAGGATAACTCTCTTTGCAGATAGCCAGCGTATTCTTCTGTCCGTTGAAATCTTGCCATGCTTCTTTTTCCGGAACATACCATTGGGTAATCATACCCATACTGTTGATGGTCGTGGTATGCATATCGTCCGAGACCTGATAATTCTGGATAGCGGTTATGTCGCCGTCTTCTTTGGCCCAGATATAACTGATGTCACTCACATCTTTCAAGGCAATAATCCTTCCGTGTTTGGAATGCCTCAATGTCCGGTTGATGTTGCCGTCTTTTTCGTCGGTCAGGGCGAACACGTAGCCGATGGGAGTCTTTTCCGGATAATATTTGGATGAATAAGTACCGTCGCTGTAATAGATGTCGCCGATGGAAGCGCCGGCGTAGTTCTCGTCCCCGATATCCAATCCTCCTTGGTCCGTATTCACCCAAGGAGTAATTAATGCCTGGCTGATAATCAGTTTGGCATTCTGGATGGTGACGGTATAAGTGTATTGTCGTCCTGACAGCCATTGGGTAGTCGGTAACGGGGCGGAAATGGAACTGCCGTCCGCAAGCCGGACAGTAAGCCGGGTTTCTTCGCCCGTTTCCATCGGAATAGCCAGATATTCGACGGTTGTTCCGGAGGATACGATTGAAGAATTATCCGGTTTTGCCGTAATGATGGCGGTCCCTTTCGGAGAAATGATAGGCTGTTCTTCCGGATTAACCTTTAAAACCAGGTGGGCTTTTTCGTAAACTCCGGACAATTCCGCGTAATCAACCGCGTATTCTTTGGTGTTGTCTTCCGCTTTCTTGATGATGAAAGTAATGCGGGAAAGAGCATGTTTGAATAAAAGGCTGGCTTTGGGATTGTCTATGTTTGCGTATGTCAGGTGATTTTCCGAATCGGCGCTGTAACCATAGAGGTAATCAGTCTGGGACTCGACATCCACCGGTATTTCTCCTTTCAGGTAATTGATGTCTTTATATGCCGGATTGTACGGATAATAGGCATAAACAGGTACATCTATACTTGGCGGCAAGTATATTTTATTCGTCAGCGTATAACTGCTTCCGTCATAAGTTACTTGATTATTCATACCGTTTTCAAGCGCCTCGTCATTGTTCCCTTTCAAGGCGAAAATGCCGAATGTGGCTCCTTTGGGTAAAGTAGTGCCTGTAATGATAGAGCGTGTTTTTGTCACATTTACGTCTACCTCCAGCGGAACCCGGCCGTTGCGGACGGTTGGAAGCGTTTCGTTTTCGTTGTTGCACGATACGGCGAATGCCATGCAACCCGCCATCGCAGCAATCCGTATCATTTGATAACTTTTCATTGCGTTCTTTTTTTAGTTATTAACTGTAATATCTCCTGCATGGTGGTTGGTCCAGTCTTCCACCCTTACGCTGCCGACGGTAAGCTCATTTTCGTTGACAGTGACCGGATAAGTATATTGTTTTCCGGCGTCCCATTGGGCTGCATCCATATTTACGGAAAAATAGTGCCCGCTGATGTTCAGAGACAGCGTGACGTTGCCTGTACCGAAATGTACGGGGATGGTGTATATTTCGATATTCTGCGTGTTGCCGACAGCAATGTCGCTTTTCCTGTCTATGCCTTCTCCCGAATCGTAGTCGGTGATTTTCCCGTTTAGGATGTCGAACCAGCCTTGGTATGGCAATACTTCCCCGTTGAGGCTGACAACAGTAATCGGAGCCGTGCTTCCGTTAGTAATGGTAAGTATGACCTTGGCTAATATATGCTTCATGGCAATGCCGACGTTGGGATTGGCAGCAGTGATTTCGTTACTGTATCCGTACAGGTAGTCGGTGTTTTCATTCTTGACATCTATGAGGATTTCCAGATTTTCGGCGTATTCATCATTGTATGGAGCGTACGCATACAGCCGCAGAGGATTTGATTCGTTCGCTTCTATCTCGTAAGGCAGTTGCCATGCGCCTCCGTTGTTCTGAACTTTCTTGTTGTGGTATTTGTAGTTTCCGTATGGAATATCGCCCTGCATCAGGAATGTTCCGATTTCGGAAGGAAGTTCTCCGCTTGTTCCGGAACCGTCCCAGGAAGTTAATGTCACTCCGTTTATTCCGATAGTACCGCTGGTGGTGAATGTTTGTATCTCTCCCCGCGTCTCGCTTCTTCCGTCTGAGATGCACAGTGTGTAATAGTAGGTCGTGCTGCGTTCCAGTTCGGTGAAGGTGGCGGAATAAGCTCCTCCATTGTTATAGCTGGCATCTACTTTCAGAGCATTGCTCAAATCGGGTGAGGTGGAAAGCAGAAAGTAGCAGGAATAATAAGAGGAGCCCGGATTGCTTCCCAAGTGAACTGATACCGTTGCCGAATGTGCAGTGATGTGGGAGATGTCGCTGTCGCCCGTAATTGAAGGAGCAGGGTTGTAATAAGGATCTGTCAGTTCCTCACATCCGAATAGCACCAGACATGCGCTTAACGCCATTCCTATTATATATCGTATTTTTTTCATTATCGTCTAATTTTTATTTTCAGTTAAAAATAAAGTCCTACACCTACGTTGCCTGCTATGATTCCATGTTCCAAGGCCGGGAGTATGCCTGCATTGACAAACATCTTCTTTACCTGTACCATCAGGCCCGCATCGAATATGAGGTTGCCGAAATAGTCCGGGTCGAAATCCGCATAGTTGCCGTTGTGAAGTTCCCAATAGTTGTTTCTTTCTGCAAATCCCGCACCTGCATACAAGTGAATCGGGCATCCCAGGCGAACCATGAAACCGGCGGTTGCCGACCAGAAACCGGCTTTTGCCTTGCCGGTAGTCCAGTATTTGTCGTGGTAGTCGTCAATATATCCTTCCCTGTGTTTGGGTCTGCCATAGATTCCTTTTACATACCAGCCGACATATTTCACCCGGCCTACCATCAGTCCGAATGAAGGGTTGGACGCATTATTCTTGGGAAATGCCGCCTGCAAACCGATCATCCAACTGTATTTGTCGGGTTTCCGGGTCCACCAGTTCTCTTTGAATAGTTTTATTTGCAGGGGAGCTACGGAGATGACCCTCGGACGCATACCGCCGTAATACACTTTTATTTTGTCAATAGGTTTGTCGCTTTCCAGCTTAAACGTACCGTCCATTTCGGAAAGTGTACTTTCCACTCCTCCCTTTACTTCTACTTTCGCTCCCGGAAGGGGAGTACCTTTTTTGTCCGTTACCGTACCTGTGACAGTATTTTGAGCGGACAAATGCAGACTTCCTATGTAAAGGAAAAGACTTAATACTAATAGATTTCTCATTTGTTCTATGTTTTATTATGATAAAATTCTTTCTACTTTTTCTTGTTCATTCACGGTCTTAGCCTTAATTCCCGCCAACTGTCTGTCAGGGATACGGAAGAAGATACGGTGGGAGTCTGGGCCTTCCGGTTGACTACGACCGATTGCCGTTTGACATGCTCCGTAATGTAATTGCCTAACTCTTCCAATGTCACGTCCCCTTTGCTTTCCTGCAGCTTCTTTAGCAGAAAATAAGTGAATAAGCCGTGTCCCTTTTCCTTGTAGGGAAAGGCAGTCTCGTCGCCCGAAGCAGCGCTGAAAATAACCATATTCCCCTTCGGGTCTTCTTTTTTCGCCTTCAAAGCTACCCCGCGGGCGGAAGCAAGCATGCCTCCGTCTCGTTGTGCCCCGCTGAAACACGCATCCAGAAAGACGATGACAGACCGGGCGTTCAGCGCTCCCAGTTCCGCGTAAAGCCTGCTGAGCGGATAACAGCCTTCCGTTTGCGTTCCGTCTGCATCGACCGGAAGCAGGTAAGCGTCTTTGGTCGCTTCGTTGGGGATACCGTGTCCTGCATAATAAAACACGACTTGAATATCGCCCGAATAAGCGGTTGCGATGTCTTTGATGTCCCGCACGGCACGAAGCATGGTTCCGTATGAAGCGTCCGGGTAAAAACGGATGTTGTCTTCGGGCATTCCCAGTGTTTTTTCGCAATACTGACTGAATGTCTTTCCGTCGTTGAGCGCCATCGGCACTTTGGACACCATGCTGTAGTTTTCATTGGAAATGATGACGGCAAAGGTTTTGGCATTCTCCGTTCTGACTTCGGGAATGTTCATATCCACATCGGAATTGCCGACCTTGATTTCATTTTTCCGTATCTTTGAAGGAGACGGGGAAGCCGTGCCGGCCTGAGCCAGCGCGCTGTAATCAATGGCATCGAAATGGACGTCTACGGATGTTTCCGTATAATTCAATGCAGCCTTGTCATTGTAACTGTAAGTATTTCCCATCGGGGTGACGAATGTCAGCGCCGATAATGCCAGCCGGTCATTGCTGATATAAAATTTGGGGGCTTTAAGCTGGATTCCGTTCCAGTTGCTGGCAAATATCTTGGCTTCATTATTCTCCCGCGGGACAGGCAGGATAATCTCCCCGAATCTGGACTGGATAAGGAAAACCTGATTGTCGGCGTCATAAGGCTTCAATTGCATGTCGCTCAACCGTATCTGTTGCGAATAACTGTTGATATAGTTGGCTTCGGCTTCTTTCATCAGGACTTTGACTTTCTCTTCCCGCGTTGTCTCGGTGACCCGTTCTTTGTATTCGTCTATCGTTTCATACGGGTCTTTTGCCTGCCACGCGCTAATTTTCTTTTCTATGTAATTCTTGGCGAATTGCGAGTAGCTCGGAATGTCGGCGGAGGCGGAAAGAGACGGGTTGCCGGCAGTACCTGGCTGTCCTCCGGAGGCGAAAGACGTTTTCTGTGCGGTATCCGCATGGCTTCCTGTAACGGGATTGTCGGAAAAACTCACTATTGCCGGAGCGGCGGAAGCTGAAACGGCGTTTCCTCCCAATGAGGCGAGTTTGTTGTTGAGAGCCGTCAGTTCTCCCGTATTCCCCAGACAACTATACACTGTGGCTAATGCCTGCATGTACTTTATGGAAGTAGGGTCTGCCGCCAACACCTGCTTGAAAATATTCTTGGCGGCGGTGAAGTATTCTTTCGCCTGCCTGTCCATTTCCTTGCCGCCGGAAGAGTTGCCTTCCATGATTCCCTTATTATAGCAGATTACTCCGAGATTATAATAGTTCAAACCCAGATGGCGTGCTACTTCCAGGCTTCGCGGATTGGACTCGCGTAATCTGGTATAGATATCCAGTGCCTGCCGGTAGTCATGCGCCTCTTCATACAACTTGCCTTGTATATTGAGCAGGGTCGGGTCGTTGGGCTTGATAGCCAATGCCTTGCTGACAAATTTTTGCAGTCCTTCGTTGTCTTTGTTGTCTATGCAGCAATTGATGGCGGTAGAAAGCATATTGAAATCCGAAGGATAATTGGCTATTGCTTCTTCAAGCACGTTTCTTGCCTGTGCATAATCTTTGACGTGTCCGCATGCCTTAGCCATAAAAACGAATACGCTTTGGCGTTTTTGAGTATCGTGCGTATTCAAGTATTCCCGGAAATAAGGAATGGCTTTGGCGTAATTCCCGGAATTATAGGTTCCCGATGCGGCAAAATACACCATCGTCGGATAATAGCTGTCTTTAGGGAGCTGTTCTCCTTTAAAGGCATCCATCAGAGGGATGTCCACATGTGCCTGTGCAAATAATAATGCATTCCGTTGCGCTCCTCTTTGCGAGTTGTAGACAGCGCCTTTCTGCAAGTACGGAAACATGTCCCGAAGAGCGCTTTTAGCCTGAGTGTAGGCGGTGCTGTTCGGTGCCGACGCTTTCAGAATAGCCGCATATTCCTTATAACTTTGATACAGCATGGCATACATATTGGCTTTGTCGCCGTTCTCGTTGTTCAGGCGGACAAAAGCCTTGTATGCATTGCCGGCGCTTTCTATCGACTGGGCGCCGGCAGGCAGGGAGGAAAGCCCGGCGTATGCTATTAAACCGACTAATAATAATCGTTTTCTCATCAGTCTATATCAATTAGAGGGCGTCTATAAACAAAACTTCCACACTGATTCTTCTATATTCGCTTCCCGCTTTCTCACTGACGTCGATATGGAATTCATAATCGGTACTCATCTTGGAAAGTTCGGGAATATTCTTCTCTATGTAACTTTTTACTCCGGCCGCACGGAGGAAAGCAAGCTGCTCATTGGCGGTGATTCCGCTTTTTTGGGTAACAGTGATGTTGGAAAGGTTCCCGTCTTTGTAGACCGGCTCATTGGTAAACTCACCGTAATGTCCGTCATAAGCTATTTTCCCGCGGATAGGGCTGGCGTCGGCCACACCGCTGATTTTTATTTCCAGCTTTTTCCCTTCTTTAATATACTGTGAGAACCGTTCCTTGAATGCCTGTTGCATAATGCTTGCCATTGACAGGGCGGCGGGAGATTCTTCAGTGATGTATTTTCCCGGTTTGAAATCTTCTTTAGCGGAAAACTCCTCGTCGACAGTATAGGAATAATCTATCTTGTAATTCATGATTTTATTCCCGTTGGCGTCTACTCCCGCTACTATTCCCGCATCAACGGATATATTGGTGTGGTCGGAAATAGAGTTGTTCTCTTTGGCGGTCTTGACGATGTCGTCTTTGATTTCCTGCAGCTTAATCTCATCCATATTGGATTGTTGGACCATTTCCAGCGGCACGAAATCTTCTTCGGATTTCATGTAGTCAAGGGATTTCCGTTCCAGGTTGTCGAAAGTATATGTCTTTCCGGATGCTTTATTATATACGTCCGCATAGATTAGTTCGAATTCGTCGTTTGAGTTGACACCGTACACGGCATTCCTGAATTCAAGATTACCGGGGTCCATGAAATCGGAAACTTCTTCGGTCGGGATGGGCAGGTAAATCGGCGGCATGGCATCGAAGTCGATAGCCAGCATCTGGGAAGTCGGGTTATACTGGCCGAAGCTGACTTCCGACTTGTCAACCAGGTTTTCAGCCATCCGGGTCGCTATCTCCTGTTCGAACAGCATTTGTTGTTCCGCGCGTGTCCGGTCGTTCACACGGAGGTTATACTGTTCCATTGTTTCTCCCTCTTTCATCTTCATCCATTCATTCATCCGGTCGTTCACTTCGTCGGCGATAAGTGAACTGTAACATGGAGCCAGATTGTCTACGGCTTCATAAACAATACTGTTCCGGGTGTTGTAAACGAGGTATGTCTCTTTCTTCCCGTCTTTGACGAAACGCACGTCGGTGATGCCTCCGTTGGGGTTGTCGATATAGTGGCGGTCTGCATCATCGAACAAGTTGATGATGGAAATACGGTTGTCGCCCGTCACTGCCGCGATGTATTTCCTTTCCGGATGGAAGTAACAGGACCGGGCTTTTCCCATTCCTTCATAACTCTGCCGGGCCGTGTAGGTGCGGGTATCGAAAACCGTCAGCCTGCCGTCGGCCGTGGTGACAGCCAGTTGACTGCCGTCATTGGAAAACTCGAAACTGTTGATTGCGGCTCCGAAAGGAAGAGTGGTCCTCTCCGTCTCCGACTCCAGATTCCAGATAACCAGGTTGTTGCCGTTGGAAGCCGCCAGGAAATAATTATTGCTGCTGATAGCTATCCTTTCCGCCGTTGTCGGCAATGTGATTTCTTTCTTCAGTTCGTATTCCCCGGTATCGTAAAGAAGCACCTTGTTGTCCGGACAGGCGATAGCGAATGTCTTCGCGTCGGGAGCGTAACAAATGGCCTGCGCTGAAATGCCTTTAGAAAATCTGTGTATAACTTTCTGTGAAAGCCATAAGTCGTAGACAATCACCTTCCTTTTGTCTTTTTTCCCGTAAATGACGGCATAGGAAGAACCTGACGGATTCACTTTTAAAGAATAGACAGTGCCGGGAACCTTGCGTATCCGGTTGAGCAGGTTGTGACTTTCTTTCCCACTATGGAAATAAGCGGTGAATAAATAATTGTCTATTCCTGTGGGGGTAGTCTTCTGCGGATAAACAAGCCTCTGCTCTTTCCCTTCGGGAGTTGCTACTTGTGCAGAAAGATGAGGGAAAAACAGACAACAAGATAGAAATAATGTCGATGTTTTCATATCGTTTTGTTCTGTTTCTACTAAGTTCCAAAGTAGAAAATTATAGTTATGGGCGTGGAACTTTTTCTTGTGGAACGCCTGTGCTACAGTTGTATTTTCCACAAAATTACAAATGAAAACAGAGCGTGGAAAGTCCCTTTTCGGTAAGGAATGCTTAGGTGTGGAGGAATTATGATTAGTCGGTCGGAAACGATGCCTTCCCGGTCATATTTTTTCAGGCCGGAATGGCGGGAGAAGGGGGGGGAGAGTGAAAGCTCACCCTCCTCATTGATTGAAATATACGTTTACAGCATTTCCAGCATCTCTTTGATTTTGGAGAAATGCCTGCGGGAAGCCGTTAACTCCAGATGCTCGAAAGGAGAATAGAGTACGCAGCGGAGCGTGTTATTTTCAATGGAAGAGAGGTATTCGATATTAAGTATGCAGTTGGAATTGATACGCACGAAAGACTGGCTGAGGTTCAGTATCTCCTTAGCTTTGATAGTCATTCGCAGGCGGTGTTGTTCCATGTTGGTCAGTGTTACCTGCCAGCAGCGTGTATCGTCCAGATAACGGAAGAGCAGGATTTCCGTACAACGGAGCAGCAGCAGGCTAGTCATGGTCTGCAATGCGAACTTGCAGCCGTCACTCAGCAGGCGGCGCATGGATTGTTCGAAATTCTGCACATTGGTATCTCTTTTTTGCCGTACGCGGTCGATGATTTGTTTCAGCTCTTCCGGCTGGTAAGGCTTGAGCAGATAATCGAAGGCGGAAGCGCGCAGGGCGTTAATCATGTATTTGTCAAATGCGCTGTAGAAAACCACATACATGCTGGAATGGATGTAAGGGCGTATTTCCTGTAGAAGGTCGATGCCGTTAAGTTTGGGCATTTCCACGTCGAGGAACAACAAATCCGGTTGTAGTTTTACAATGCTCTTTTTCCCTTTCAAGGCAGAGGTTGTCGCTTCTAATATATCGATGTCCGGATAAGCGCTTAAATCTTCAGATAAAGTTTGAATAGCATTAATTTCGTCGTCAACAATAATAGCAGTAATAGCTCTCGTATTCATATATTAAAATTTAAATTGATAGCTGAATGGTATGAAAATCCTGACTGCGGTCCCTTGTTCTCCGTGAACGCCGGGCGTTATGTTCCGGATGTTGAATGATGCCTTTTGCTGATTTTTGCTGTTTAGTAGTTCGATGGTGCGGAAAAGGACTTTCAGTCCGGTACCTGTCCCCCTTTTGCTCTCTTTGTGTTCTCCCGGATGATAACCGTTTCCGTTGTCCTTAATCAGAATGAGCAACCCTTCTTCCGTCGAGGAAATAGAGATGGAAATCCGGTTGTCCCTGTCGTCGGCGGAATCGAAAGCATATTTCAGCGAGTTCTCTACCGGAATCTGGATAATCATGGAAGGGATAAGCGTGTACATGGATACTTTCCCGTCTATGTCCCAGGTGACGTCCGGGGTGTTCGGGTTAGTCTCTTTGCGGAGAGCGATGTATTTCTTTACCAGTTCCACCTCTTTGCCCAGCTCCACCGCGATTTGGTCCGACACGAGCAGGTTGCCGCGCAAAACCTCAATCAACAGTTGCAGCGGATGGGTCAGTTCGGAGTATTGTCTGAAAGTAGGCATAATGGCGTTGAGCACATTGAATACGTAGTGCGGGGAAATCCGGTTCCGGATGTTTTCCATACGCAGTTCGGCCACCATTGCCATCTGCCGGTTGTATTTTCGTTCGTTTTTCCGCCGTATGTGGAGGATGAGGGTAAACGCCAACAGCACGGAGATAATCAATAACGCGACGGCGAGGATGATAATTTCCTTTTGTTGCGAGAGCTGGGTCTTGTTGTTGGCTATAATGATGTCCCGTTTCAATAAAGTGGTATCCTGTTTGTAACGGTAATCTATCTCGACAATGTTGCTGACGTTGCGGGCGTTTCGCAGGGAATCGTCATATTGGTCCACTATCTCTTTGTAACGGTAGGCCTTTTTGAAATCCTTTTTCTGGACATAATAATCCAGCAGGCGCTTGTTGTGCAGATAAATGGAGGTAGGCCTGTTCGTGTTGCATGGCAGCGAGAGGTAGTGATTGGCGGCGGCCAGGTTGTTCTCTTTCAATGCCAGACCGACATACAGGCTGTTCAGGTAGAATAGCTGGTCCTGGTTGGCGTTCGGTGTCTTGGATAAAGCCTGGTGCGCTTTGTCCAGGTAGTAATGCGCGGAATCCGTCCGGTTCAGCAAGGTGTACAATTCGCCCAGGTTAATCTCTATATTGACCCTGAAATAATCATATTCGAATGTTTCGGATATGTCGTATGCTTTTTTGAAACAGGCGAGTGCTTCCGGATATCTTTTCCGTTCGTAGAGGCTGTTTCCCTTGAAGTTGTAGAAAAGCACCTTCTCCTGTGCCAGTGCGTTGTCGAAGGAATTCTCCGCTAACTGGAAGTAATGGTCGGCTAAAGTGAAATTGTACAGGTTGGAATAAGTTTGCGCCAGACCGATGTAGACCGCGAAATTCTCCCGGTAAGTATGAAGGGAGTCGGCGATGAACAGTGCCTTCCGGTAATAAGCAGCGGCTTCCGGCAATTGGCCGGTGATGCTGTACATGTCGGCTATGTTGATGCATACGCTTGTCAGTTCCCGGTGGTCGTCGGAATGATATAAGGCGTCATAGGCATGATGTAAGGAGGTAAGTGCGGAATCCTGGCGGCCTTCGAGCTGGAGGATTGTGGCGTGATGATTCCAGTAAGCGGCCTCCAGAGCCTTGCTGCCCGGAGTCCGCTGGCAGAAATCCAGTATTTTTTGATGGATGGCCCGCGTACTGTCTTGATGGCCGTCCACATAAAAGCTGAAACCTGTGAATAGTTCGAGTTTATAGTAAGCGATGCTGTCTGTCAGATGCTTTTGCGCTTTTCTGAACACCTCCCTCATTTTGAGAGGATAAGTATATATGGAATCTATGCGTGAGACTAAAAGGCTGTCTACGATGAGCCTGTCTTCGGAAACGTTTTTTTTCTGTTTGTCAGCGCAAGATAAAAGTGAGAGTAGCAATATTCCTAATATTATGCCTCCTGTAAGTTTACTGGTTCTCATAATGTAATGTCCCTTATTTTTCCTACAAAAGTAAACTATTATTTTGTCTTTTTCTTCGGACTTTATCTGTGAAAATGCATTGTATGTGTTTATTTGGTTTAAATAACAGCCCAAGTGGTTAATATTGATGTTTGATAAACGCCTCTTTTACTAAATATATATCAAAAGGAGTGGTTATGAGTACGTTTGTTATCCGATAGTCCGAATGTTATCCGTTTGATTATTAATAAGTAATGACTGGAAAATGAATCCAATCATGCGGTTCCGGTATTCGGCGGTCTTGGTTTTGCTCAGTTTTTTGACAAGCACGTTGTTCGGGCGGTAATCTCCGGTATCGTAGTTGTCAAGGATGCCCGGAATGTTGGGCAGGGGCGATTCCCCGGACCCGGACGCTCCCATGATGGAAACGAATTCGCCGTGTCTGATAGGGAGACTTACGCCTTTGAGTACATGGAGAGGAGTCCCGTTGTTGTAGGTCTTGTTGATGTTTGTAAGTCCTATCACGAGTCTCTTTGTTTAGTTTTTGTTTCCGGTAAATTTCTACTGTTGGACGCGCATAAGATACGAAAAGTTGCAAAGAGGTTGCACTTTTTTCAAAAAACATTTTGTAGACTCAATCTTCTTTACGTAATTTGTGTGCAGTAAACTTAATGATTAACTAACCCTTTTAAATAAAAGTATCATGAATTCAAACATGGAAAAACCCTACGTAGTAGGTATTGACATAGGCGGAACGAATACCGTCTTTGGAATTGTAGACGCACGCGGAACTATTATTGCCAGCAGTTCAATCAAAACATCTGGTTACCCTACAGTAGAAGAATACGCTGATGAAGTGTGTAAAAGTCTGCTTCCATTGATTATTGCTAATGGTGGTGTTGATAAAATCAGAGGTATTGGTATCGGTGCTCCGAATGGCAACTACTACACGGGAACGATTGAATTTGCTCCGAACCTGCCTTGGAAGGGAATTCTTCCGTTGGCTGCCATGTTTGAAGAAAGACTGGGTATCCCCACTGCTTTGACAAACGACGCAAACGCTGCTGCTATCGGTGAAATGACTTACGGTGCTGCCCGTGGTATGAAAGACTTTATCATGATTACACTGGGTACTGGTGTGGGTAGCGGTATCGTTATCAACGGTCAGATGGTGTATGGTCATGACGGTTTTGCAGGTGAATTGGGACACGTTATCGCCCGTCGCGATGGTCGTCTTTGCGGTTGTGGCCGTAAGGGATGTCTGGAAACTTACTGTTCGGCTACCGGTGTAGCTCGCACAGCCCGTGAATTCCTTGCTGCCCGTACGGATGCTAGCTTGCTTCGTAACATTCCTGCAGAAAACATCACTTCAAAAGATGTGTATGATGCAGCTGTACAAGGTGATAAACTGGCACAGGAAATCTTTAACTTTACAGGTAACATCTTGGGTGAAGCACTGGCAGATGCTATTGCATTCTCCAGCCCTGAAGCAATTGTATTGTTTGGTGGTTTGGCTAAGTCCGGTGACTATATCATGAAACCAATTCAGAAATCAATTGATGATAATATCCTGAATATCTATAAAGGCAAGACTAAACTGCTCGTTTCCGAATTGAAGGATTCTGATGCTGCTGTACTGGGCGCCAGTGCATTGGCTTGGGAACTGAAAGATTTGAAAGAATAACATTTCATTATTATAATAAAGGTAATGAAGCCTCGGGAGTTTATGACTTTCGGGGCTTTGTTTTATTTAGTCCTTTCTGACGTGTACGGCTTATTCAGACAAAGGGTTATTCTCACCGGAGTGAGAAAATATTCTCATACCTTTGAGGAATTATTCTCATTGCAATGAGAATTTTTTCTCATAGGCATGAGAATGTTTGAGAAAATATACAATAAAAAAGGGAACCTCATAATGAAGTTCCCTTTTTTATTTCGAATCGAAAAGTTCGGCTTATTAGTTAGCTCTTTTTTCTTTGATTCTAGCTTTCTTACCAGTAAGAGCGCGCAGGTAGTACAATTTAGCGCGACGAACTTTACCTACCTTGTTCACTTCGATGCTATCGATAGCCGGTGATTCGATTGGGAAAATTCTTTCTACGCCTATAGTTCCTGACATTTTACGTACAGTAAAACGTTTCTTGTCTCCGTGACCGGCGATTTTGATAACAACACCACGGTACAACTGTACACGTTCTTTGTTACCCTCGATAATACGATATGCTACTGTTACAGTGTCTCCTGCTTTGAAGCTCGGGTGCTGTTTTCCGGTAGCAAATGCTTCTTCTGCAATTTTAATTAAATCCATTGTTGTTATTATTAAATTGTTTCATCGTTACAACGCAACATACCAAGTATCTCTTCTCTTGACAGCGATTGCGCGAAAGCGGTGCAAAGTAACGAATTATTTGCCAGATAGCCAAATGTTTTTGTATATTTGTAGCATAGAAGAACGGAACGGAAGATGTTTTATCCGGACAAAGAATGCGCATAAATTGATAAAAAACAAAAATGACGAACATGAAACAGACCTATGTAAAGTACCTGATAACGGCGGCATTGGCAGGAAATTTCCTGTTTACCTCCTGCCGTTCGGTGCAGGAGACCGCAGCTCACTATGAACTGACAGAAGTGAAGGGCGGCATGATTGCGATAGACTCGGTTTGGGACGCCCGTCCTGACGAGGCGGCCGCTGCGGTGTTGAAACCCTATAAGGAAAAAGTGGACGCGATGATGTACGAGGTCATCGGGACCAGTGAAATGAAGATGGACAAAGGTGCACCCGAAAGTCTCCTTTCCAACTTGGTTGCGAGTGTGCTCCAGCAGGCGGCCGTCCGGGTTTTAGGCAAGCCCGCGGATATGGGGCTGGTGAATATGGGCGGCCTGCGCAACATCCTGCCCAAGGGAGACATTACGGTAGGCGCCGTTTACGAAATCCTTCCTTTCGAGAATTCCCTTTGCATATTGACGATGAAAGGTGCGGAAATGAAACGGTTGTTCAAGGCGATAGCCTCTTTGCATGGGGAAGGAGTCAGCGGCATCCGTCTTGAAATCACGAGAGAAGGAGAGTTGCTGAATGCCGCTATCGGCGGGAAACCGGTGGAAGATGACCGGCTTTATACGGTCGCCACCATCGATTATCTGGCAGACGGAAACGGGAGTATGGACGCTTTCCTGCAGGCGGAAAAAAGGGAGTGCCCGGAAGGAGCTACCTTGCGCGGGTTGTTTTTGGATTATGTCCGGGAGCAAACTGCGGCGGGAAAGGCGGTCACGTCAAGGCTGGACGGACGTATAACTGTAAAACAAGAATCTAAAAAGTAACAGGATATGAAAAGATTTCAGATATCATTATTGGTATGCCTCGCGTTCAGTTTCGTCATTTCGGCCTATGCGCAGGACACTAAAAAACTGGTAATATTGCAGACTAGCGATGTGCATAGCCGTATTGAGCCGATAAATCAGAAAGGAGACCGGAATTATAACGAAGGCGGTTTTGTGCGTCGGGCGGCTTTCCTGAAACAGTTCCGTAAAGAACATGAACATGTATTGCTGTTCGATTGCGGCGATATTTCCCAGGGCACACCTTATTATAATATGTTCCGCGGCGAAGTGGAAGTTAAATTGATGAATGAGATGGGATACGATGCCATGACTATCGGCAATCATGAGTTCGATTTTGATTTGGACAATATGGCGTCGCTGTTCAAGATGGCGAAATTCCCGGTGGTTTGCGCAAACTATGATTTGAGCGCTACTGTGCTGAAAGACCTGGTTAAACCCTATGTAATCCTGGAGCGGTTCGGATTGAAAATCGGGGTATTCGGCCTGGGAGCCGAACCGGCGGGGTTGGTACAGGCGAATAAATGCGTGGGAGTCGTCTATGAAGAGCCGGTCAAAGTGGCGAATGAAACAGCGGCTTTGTTGAAAGAGGAAGGGTGCGACCTGGTTGTGTGCCTCTCTCATCTGGGCATTCAGATGGATGAACGACTGGTGGCGAACACACGCAATATCGACGTCATCCTGGGCGGGCATTCGCATACATTTATGAAAGGGCCGAAAAAGTATTTGAATATGGATGGAAAAGAGGTTCCTCTTATGCATACGGGTAAAAACGGTGTTCGTGTGGGGTATCTCGACTTGACTTTGAAACGCAAATGAAAATTCTCCCTTCTGTTTTAGGATTTGTATTTTTGATTCTGGCTGCGCCCTTTGGCGGGGCGGCCCAGCCTGCCGCCTCCGTCGAACCTTTGTTCGCGTACAAGGCTCGGCAGGATAAGAATTGCCGGCATTGGGTCGATTCGGTAATGGGCAAGCTGTCTTTGAAGGAAAAGGTAGGCCAGTTGTTTGTCTATACCATTGCCCCGATAAATACGAAACAAAATTTGGAACTGTTGCGTGAGGCGGTCGCCACTTATAAGGTCGGAGGGCTGCTTTTTTCCGGAGGAAAGATGCAGAGCCAGGCCGAATTGACAAACCGGGCGCAGCGGCAGGCGAAAGTTCCTGTGATGATAACCTTTGACGGAGAGTGGGGGTTAGCCATGCGTTTGCGTGGAACCCCCGTCTTTCCGAGAAATATGGTATTGGGATGTGTGCAGGACAACCGGCTGATTTTTGAATATGGGCGTGAAGTGGCGCGCCAATGCCGGGAAATCGGCGTGCAGGTCAATTTCGCTCCGGTGGCGGATGTGAATATAAACCCGGAGAATCCGGTCATCAATACCCGCTCTTTCGGAGAAGACCCGGCAGAAGTCGCCGATAAGGTCGTCGCTTACGCTTCCGGGCTGGAAGCGGGGGGAGTGTTGGCCGTATGCAAGCATTTTCCCGGTCACGGCGATACCGATGTCGATTCGCACAAAGCCCTTCCTGTCATTCCTTTCGCGCGTGAACGCCTGGACAGTGTGGAGCTATATCCTTTTAAGAAAGCGATTCGCGCCGGAGTAAGCGGCATGATGGTGGGGCATCTGCAGGTTCCGGCGATAGAGCCGGTCAGCGGCTTGCCGTCCTCCCTGTCCCGCAAAGTCGTATATGATTTATTGACGGAGGAATTGGCTTTCAAAGGATTGATTTTTACCGATGCACTGGCGATGAAAGGCGTGTCCGGCAACAGCAATGTCAGTTTGCAGGCATTGAAGGCGGGAAACGACATGGTGTTGGCGCCCCGTAATTTGAAAACGGAGATTCAAGCTGTGCTGAAAGCCGTTGAAAAAGGAGAGATGAGCCGGGAAGATATAGAAAGGAAGTGTCGTAAAGTACTGACTTATAAATATGCGTTGGGGCTTGACCGGAAGCCGTATGTGCAATTGTCCGGCCTGGAACAGCGGGTGAATAGCCCGAAGACGCGCGACCTGGTTCGCCGGTTGGATATGGCGGCGATAACCGTTTTGAGCAATCAGGACGGCGTGCTTCCCCTGTATGCGGATAAGAAACGGAAGATTGCCTTGCTCGAAGTGGGGGATATGGGAAAAACGGACGTGCTGGCAGAGCGGATATCGCATTATGCGGCGTTGTCCCGTTTCCGTCTTCGACCGGACCGGCCGGAAGGGGAAAACCGGAAATTATATGATTCATTAGCTTCCTATGACCGGATTGTCGTAGCGGTCAGCGGACAGCGGTTGGCTTCCTACCGGTCTTTTTTCGCGAAATTTGCTCCCGGCGTTCCTGTGGTTTACCTCTTCTTTACTCCCGGCAAGACCATGTTGCAGATTCAGGATGCGGTGAGCCGTGCTTCATCGGTGGTATTGGCCCACAACCCTACCGCGGACGTACAGAGCCGGGTAGCGGATGTCTTGTTTGGCAAAGCGGTGGCAGACGGGAGATTGTCGGCAAGCCTCGGAGGGTTGTTCCCTACCGGAACAGGCGTCACGCTAACCCCGGAGACCCCTTTGCATTTTGTTCCGGAAGAATACGGGTTTTCGTCCTCTCTGTTGAAACGGATTGATTCCATTGCTTTAGACGGAATCCGGCAGGGAGCTTATCCCGGCTGTCAGGTCGTGGTCCTGAAAAACGGGCGTGTCATGGTAGACAAAGCTTTCGGCACGCATGCGGGGAAAGGGAGCGCTCCTGTCAAACCCTCGGATGTCTATGACTTGGCTTCTCTGACAAAGACAACGGCTACCTTGCTTGCCGTCATGAAGCTTTATGACAAGGGACGTTTCAATTTGACGGATAAGATTTCGGATTATTTGCCTTTCTTGCGGCATACCGACAAGCAGAACATTACAATCGGGGAAATCCTTTACCACCAGTCCGGCTTGCCTTCCTGGCTTCCTTTTTATCAGGAGGTGATTGACAAGGAAAGTTATAAAGGGCGGTTGTTCAGCGGGCGCAGGGATGTGCTGCATCCGGTACGGATTGGAACGAATACATGGGCTAACCCGCGTTTCAAGTTCAGGAAAGAATATGTTTCCCCGTCCGAAGACGGAGATTATGCCGTTCAGTTATGTGACGGTTTGTGGTTGAACCGTTCTTTCCGCAAGGTGGTGGAGACAAAGATAGCGGAAGCCCCGTTGGGACGCAAACGTTATGTGTATAGCGATGTCGGGTTCATTCTGCTCGGCATGTTGGTAGAGCAGTTGGCAGGTAGGCCGATGGACGCCTTTCTGCAATGCGAGTTTTACGGACCGATGGGGTTGCGGCGTACAAGTTATCTGCCTTTGCGCCACCTCTCCCAGTCGGAAATAGTGCCTTCCAATAAAGACCTTTTCTTGCGGAAAGGAGTCTTGCAGGGATTTGTGCATGATGAGGCTTCCGCTTTCTTGGGCGGGACGGCGGGAAATGCCGGGCTTTTTTCTACTGCCCGTGAGGTTGCCAGAGTGTATCAGATGTTGCTCAACGGCGGCGAGATAGACGGCAGGCGTTATTTGAGTAAAGAGACTTGCCAGTTGTTCACTACTTCGGTATCGAAAATCAGCCGGCGCGGTTTGGGGTTCGACAGGCCGGATACGGAAAATCCGCAGAAGGGAAGTTGTGCGGCAGGTGTTCCGGGAGAAGTCTACGGGCATACCGGATTTACCGGTACATGTGCATGGGCAGACCCGGTCAATGAGCTGGTTTATGTTTTTTTGAGCAACCGCATTTATCCGGATGTCACTAACCGGAACTTGAACAGGCTGCATATCCGTGAACGGATACAGGAAACGATTTACGACGCGATGGAGAAGAAATAATCCTTCCGTTTTGAAAATCCGGTGAAGCCGTGCCAACCGCTGATTATCATCCTGTCATGACGACAGCAGATTCCAGCTTTGGCACGGCTTCATTTTTACATCGCGGGGTATGGAAACCCTGCTTAGAATGACAGACCTAGACGGAAACCGAAATTGTTCAGCCCGTCCACGCTATAATGCAGTACATCAGCTTTATTGGTACCGTAGCTGTAGTACAAAGCGAAATGCAGGCCCGGACCGTAAACCCACGGGAATATATTGATACCGATTTCCGGAGATACATAGAATCCCCAGCTATTGTCTCTTGCTTCAAGCATGTTGAAATTGGAACGAATCTTGGCGTATTCGGCGCCCAGCTTGGCACTGGCGTAAGGCTGTATGGCCCCGCCCCGGTTCCATTGATAACGTGCGGCAGCTCCGAAAGGCAACTGGAAGATGGTATGCTGCTGGTCGGTGGTGACATCTCCTCCAGCCAGTTTGAATGTCTCGCGACCCACGTATTCGTGGTTGCTGTGATAGTTCAGGAAGAGTCCCAGGCCGATATTCGGGGTAACGAAATAACCGCCTTCGAAATTCATTCCCCATCCGCTGGCTTTGTCGGCGAAATGGTTACTTAACGGGACGTTGAACTGCCAGTCTATGTTGGCATACCCGTTGTCTGACAGTTGTGCCTTGGCCGGCATGGCAAAGGCGATGGCAATGGCTGCCAGCGCCACTACCTTGAAGTATATGTTTTTGATTGTTTTCATAACAGTTGGATTTGTTTATTTGTTAGTAAGATAGGGTGACTGTGTGAACGACTGGTTGACAGCCTCTATGGCAAGCGTACGGTTGATTAGTTTGGAACCGGTCTCAAATCCGGTCAGGTAGCTGGTCCATACGACGGGAAGTTTCTTGCCGGAACCTTCTTCAGCCTGCAAATTCACCATTTCTGTCAAGAATGAGTTGGTGCTGTAACTGTAAGTTATGGCGTAAGGATAATACCATCCGCCCCAGTTGCCCCAGTAAGAAGGTCCCCAATATCCGGGATATCCCCACCACCATTCGGGCTGCGTGTAGCTTGTAAAGTAATAGGTACTGGCAATGTAGCTTACTTGAATGCCGAGGTCGGCGCTTTCTTTGTCAACGGCAGCCTCATAACCTCTGGCTTCCATATTGTCCGTATATGCCGCCAGGATTTGTTCTGCTCCTTCTCCTTCGAGATATTCCGGCTCTTTGCTGTCGTTAATCACCAGGATTTGGGGAGCGAGGTAGAATGTGGGAACTTTGAAGTCCGCTTTCGCGTCGTAGTTGGTGTACACCAGATAATTGTTATCCAGTTTACCCATGTCCGGGTCTTTTTCGCAAGAAGCGAGTGCAAAGACCGCCAATAAAATAGGAATTAATTTCTTCATATCTTTTATAATGTTTAGGTTATATAAAATCATTGCCCTGGTACCTTGGGGCTTTTGTAACAAACAACAAGAAAAATGTGAAAAGGTTCACCTGAAAAAATCTTTTACCGGAAGAATTAACATCTTCCCCTGGAGGAGTGAATAAAAGATGGTAAGTGTCCGATTACGCCGGTGCAGGCGGTTTATCCGTTATTCCGTTTTTTCCTTGCGGATATTCGGTCCGGGAAGTTTTCTAAACGAACAGGGGTTTTATCAATTCCGGTATTTCTACTTTGCCGATTTCCATCTCGTGTATCCGTTGCCTGCCTTCCGATGAGAGGTGGAAATACATCTGTCTGCGGTCTTCACTGCCGAGTGTTCTGATAATCAATCCTTTTTCTTCCAGTATCCGGAGCATTTTCGAGGTGTGCGAAGGGCTCAGGTCTGTCTGCTTGGACAGGCTTGTGGCTGTCATACTCTTTACGGAATCTTTAAGCGTACATAATATTATCGCCTCATTCAGCGACATTTGGTAGACTTTTTCAAATGCGGTTTCAAAGTTTGACATAGCTCTGAATACATCGCGCATAGCACATATTGTTTTCATATATCTGAGTGTTTTTATTAGTCATTTTTGTTAAATAAATGGATTTACATTCGTGTATTCTGCTCTTTTCACCTGTATGGTTGTTTTGCTTACCGTTATTTGCCGGGCCACTGCTAAGCGTGACGAACGTTTTCCTTTATCTCCTCATAAGAAGTAACAATATTGCACGGTTTTGGTTCTCCTTTTTTCCGCGATTACTTCAATTCTTTCTGGATGATTCATTGAAAAACCTTATATTTGTGCACCCTGTTTTTTATTCTTCTATTTTTAATATAGGTAAGTTATGAGTAAGATTCTTATTATTGATGACGAAGTGCAGATTCGCAACCTTCTGGCACGTATGTTGGAACTGGAAGGTTACGAGGTGTGTCAGGCCGGCGATTGCAAAACGGCTCTGAAACAGTTGGAACTCCAGTCACCGGATGTAGCGTTGTGTGATGTTTTTCTTCCTGACGGAAACGGGGTGGATTTGGTGTTGAATATCAAAAAGGCGGCTCCTAATGTGGAAGTGATTCTTCTCACTGCCCACGGCAACATACCTGACGGGGTGCAGGCAATCAAGAACGGAGCTTTCGACTATATAACGAAAGGGGATGATAATAATAAGATTATCCCTTTAATCAGCCGTGCCGTAGAGAAGGCTAAAATGAATGTAAGGCTTGAGAGACTGGAAAAGAAGGTCGGGCAGATGTATTCGTTCGATTCCATTCTGGGAGAGTCGAAAGTTTTGAAAGAGGCTGTCTCATTGGCTCAAAAGGTGTCTGTAACGGACGTTCCGGTGTTGTTGACCGGCGAAACCGGAACGGGGAAGGAGGTTTTTGCACAGGCCATTCACTATAACAGCAAGCGGAATAAACAAAATTTCGTAGCGGTCAATTGTTCTTCTTTCAGCAAAGATTTGTTGGAGAGTGAGATGTTCGGGCATAAGGCCGGTTCGTTTACCGGCGCGTTGAAAGATAAGAAGGGGCTTTTTGAAGAAGCCAATAACGGTACTATTTTTCTGGATGAAATAGGAGAAATGGCTTTTGAGCTGCAAGCCAAGCTGTTGCGTATTCTTGAAACGGGTGAATATATAAAGATTGGAGATACGAAGCCGACCAGGGTGAATGTGCGTATTATTGCAGCTACCAACCGTAACCTGCAGGAAGAAATCAAAGCCGGGCATTTTCGTGAAGATTTGTTCTATCGCCTTTCAGTGTTTCAGGTACATCTTCCTCCGCTCCGTGAGCGCACGGGAGATATTAAAATTCTGGCTACCGCTTTTGCCAAAAACTTCTCGGAAAAGCTGTCTTATGTGGTTAATGAAATGACTCCCGCCTTTCTGGAGGCATTGGAACAACAGCCTTGGAAAGGAAATATTCGGGAATTGAGAAACGTAATCGAACGTAGCCTGATTGTTTGCGAGGGCGGACGGCTGGATGTTTGTGATCTCCCTCTGGAAATTCAAAATAATCATTATGAATGTTCGGACGATACTATCGGGAATTTTGAATTGGCTGCTATGGAAAGGAGACATATCGCCCGTGTATTGGAATATACGAAGGGAAACAAAACAGAAACTGCACGCCTGTTGAAGATAGGGCTTACTACGTTGTACCGGAAAATAGAAGAGTACAAAATCTGAGCGGTGCGATATGTTTGAGGTTACAGTGTGTTTATGATGCGATGACTGCCGGATTATTTTTGGGGGTTGCATGTTTCTTTTGATTGCCCGGCGGAGTATGTCGTTTTTTGGGCCTCCTTTCATGCAGTATCAAGAAATCAGGGTATATTTTTGTAATCCTGTGAGCCATAATTGTGAGGAAAACCGGCCTGCAGATGTCCGCGGTATGTTTGGCAGACCGGTTTTCCTGTAGTGGCATCATTTTTTCCGTTAATCCTTCAACTTCCGCCTTTCACATGCGTGCGTGTTTTTTCCCCTGCATCCTTCTTCTTTCTGTAATATGTTGATATATAGCCATTTCTTTTATTTCCTTAGTGAACATCCTGTTCCGTCCTTTTGAAACAGTAGTTTCGTCGGCTTGAAACTCTGGTTTCCATTGCTTGAAACTGTAGTTTCTACCGCTTGAAACTTTAGTTTCGTTTAAAAGGAAACTAAAGTTTCTTGCTTATGAAACTATAGTTTCTAACTGTTGAAACTCCAGTTTCTCGGCGTTGAAACTTCCGTTCCCCTTATTTGATGATGGATAAAGCCCTGTAATGTGTACTGTACAGGATTTAGTTGGCAACTTCGCTTGTCATACCTAAGCTGGTTTACCCGATATTTTTTTTAACCTGAACAAGTTCACCTGTCCCTTGGTAATTCCTGTATGGGTTGTCATTTTAGAGCACTGGCGGTTCTTCCTTCCGTCCGCTTCTTCCCGTGCATACCCGTTTTTCCCCGTACTTTTCCGCCTG
>NZ_CAUCSQ010000034.1 GCF_958445495.1 uncultured Bacteroides sp.
TGTTATTATTACTACATTTCTCCCAAGCAATCACGCTAGCCGATAATCAGCCTTTAAAAGTTACATTAGGGGAAGCGACGGAGGTTTTGGACGAAGTCGTGGTGACGGCTTTGGGAATCAAATGTTCAGAGAAAATGTTAAGTTACAACGTGCAACCAATGAAAGGAGACGAAATCACGACCGTGAAAGACGCCAATTCCATCAATAGCCTTAACGGAAAAAGTTGCCGGTGTCAATATTCAGAAAAGCACTTCCGGTGTAGGAGGTGGTACATATCTGTAATGCATGGAAATAAATCCATCGGTGGAGATAACAATGTACTTCAGTGTGATAAAGTTGCAATCCGGCAGCTTTCAATCTGCGAACCAGTTCACGGTTAGAATCATTGGCAAAATATGCAAGAATACTTTCTATGCCATCGATGACGTACCAATCGGAAACAAGACAGAAGCAGTGTAAACAGACAATAGCCGATTGGGCAAAGCAACCGAAAAACAGGTAAACAAAAAACAAGCAACCAAAAAACAGGCAAACGAAAAATCAGGTAACTGAAAAACAGGTAACCGAAAAACAAGTAACCGGGCAACCATCACCTCCCAACTACCTGCCCTTCCCTGCAGGCCTTCCATCCGAACACCCCTCTGCCTGCCCTCTCTTTCTTTTACAAAAAACCATGCGCCCCACCTCACAAATAAGATAACGAATCAGGACATCATTTCTTCGACAGACGGACCACCCGTCCCTCCTTCTTATAATTGAAATGATTCGTATGCATCAAAACATTCAGGATTTCGTCCGGAGTGCAGTCCGTAGAGAACTGTCCGGTAAACCTCTCCGTCTTCAGGGCAACATCCTCATAAACAAATTCGATATCAAAGAGCTTCTCCATGATATTGGTAATCTCCAATAACGAATGTTGTTTGAATTCCAGTTTGCCGTTAATCCATAAAAGCACCTCCGAAGGTTCCGCATATTCAATCAGTTCCGCCTGATAAGTATCCGTGTTGATATTCATCGTCTGCCCCGGTTTCAGCAGATACCCGTTGTCCTGAGTACGCGGAGACTCCATCCGTACCGAACCCTGGAGCAAGGTAGTCACCACCCTGTTCTCCTCCTCACGCGCCCTCACGTTGAATTTCGTACCCAGTACGCGAGTCTTGATTTGCTTGCTGTTCACGACAAACGGAGCATGCCTGTCCTGCGCCACCTCGAAATAAGCCTCGCCCGACAAATCTATCTGACGGTCCGTGCTCCAGAAAGAATTCCTGTACACCAACCTGGTAGACGCATTCAGCCACACCCTGCTTCCGTCGGGAAGCACCGTCTGCGCCCTTTGCCCGGCAGCGGTCGCCACCGTATAATCCGAAAGCTTATTAGAGACCAGCCCCCAGGTAATCCCCCCGGCAACCACCAGCCCCGTAAGGAAAGCGGCAGTCATGGCGGCGTAACGCCCCCAACGGATTGACAAGTCCTTCCGCCTGGCAAGTTTCTCCTTTTCCCTGACAGCCGATTTGAACTTCTCCAATGACGCATCCGTATCCACGGCGTTCATCACAGCTACCCGGTCACCCACGAAAAGAGTATAATAAAGCTGCTCCAGAGCCTTCCGGTTTTCCGGACTCTCCCCGCACCATGCTTCCACACGGGCAGCTTCCGTATCGTTACACTCACCTCGCAGATAACTCAACAAGACAATCTCATCCATTTCAATTAAATCTTTTTACAATAAGAAATATAATACCTTTATAGTTATACAGTTGGCTGTACAAATATACTAAATGAAAAAAGAAAAAAACATTTTTATCGCGTTTTTATTTCGTTTCTCTACTTCTTTCATTATTTTTGTCTTACATAAAATAGAAGAGAATGCCACAATATCCCATATATCTGGATATCAATAACAACAAATCTGTCATCGCCGCCTTAAAGGCAGGAGAAGAAAAAGTATTCGACGCGGTCTACCGGCATTACTTCCGGAGACTGTGCGCTTTCTGTTCGCAATACGTAAGCGAACAAGAAGAAATAGAGGAAATTGTGCAAGAGACGATGCTGTGGCTGTGGGAAAACCGCCACACCCTGATGGAAGACCTGACCTTAAAGACCCTCCTCTTCACAATCGTCAAGAACAAGGCACTCAACCGCCTCACCCACTTCGAAATCAAACGGAAAGTACACCAGGAAATCGTAGACAAATATGAAAGCGAGTTCGACAACCCCGACTTCTACCTGGGCAACGAACTCTTCCGGCTCTATGAAGAAGCGTTGAGACAACTCCCCAAAGAGTATCGCGAAGCCTACGAGATGAACCGCAACCAACGCCTGACACACAAAGAGATAGCCGGCAAACTCAACATCTCCCCGCAAACCGTCAATTACAGAATCGGGCAAGCCCTAAAGCTGTTGCGGATAGCCCTCAAAGACTACCTGCCCCTGTTCATCCTGTATTTCGGAGCAGATTTCCTGAAAAGATAACATTAACCCCATACCCTCCACCGAATATGAGCGAACTCCTTGTATATAAAGCCTCCGCAGGTTCGGGCAAAACATTCACCCTGGCCGTGGAATACATCAAACTGCTAGTCCTCAACCCGCGCGCCTACCGCCAAATCCTTGCCGTCACCTTCACCAACAAAGCCACGGCAGAGATGAAAGAACGCATCCTGAGCCAGTTGTACGGCATCCGGACAGGCGACAAAGATTCCGAAGCCTACCTCCGCCGCATCCGGGAAGAGACAGGAAAGACAGAAGAAGAAATACGGGAAGCGGCAGGTTCCGCCCTGGGATACATGCTGCACGACTACAGCAGGTTCCGGGTAGAAACCATCGACTCCTTCTTCCAGTCCGTCATGCGCAACCTCGCGCGGGAACTGGAACTCAGCCCCAACCTGAATATCGAGCTGAACAATACGGAAGTACTTAGCGAAGCGGTAGACAGCATGATAGAAAAGCTACGCCCCACCTCTCCCATCCTCGCCTGGCTGCTGGACTACATCAACGAACGGATTGCAGACGACAAACGCTGGAACATATCAGACGAAATAAAAAATTTCGGGCGCAACATCTTCGACGAAGGCTATATCGAAAAAGGAGAAGGACTCCGCCAACGGCTTCGCAACCCGGACACCGTCAAAGAATACCGCAGACAACTGAAAGCGCTCGAAACCGACATCCTGGAACAGATGAAAGGATTCCACGACCAGTTTGAAGGCGAACTGGACGGACACGCGCTCACTGCCGACGACCTGAAAAACGGTTCACGGGGAATCGGAAGCTACTTCCGCAAACTCTATAACGGCAACCTAAGCAACGACATCCGCAACGCCACCGTTGAAAAATGCCTGGAAGACGCCAAAAACTGGGCGGCAAAAACCTCCCCCCGCCAAGCCGACATCATCGCCCTGGCGGGTTCCAGCCTCATGCAAATCCTGAAAGACGCGGAAGAGATGCGTCCCAACAACAACCGTCTGCTGAACAGTTGCCGGCTCTCCCTGCAACACCTCAACAAAGTGCAGCTCCTCGCCGGCATCGACGAAGAAGTGCGCGAGCTGAACCATGAAAACAACCGGTTCCTGCTCTCCGACACGAACGCCCTGCTCCACCGGTTGGTAAAAGACGGCGATTCCTCATTCGTATTCGAAAAGATAGGGACCAACATCCGGAACGTCATGATTGACGAATTCCAAGACACCAGCCGGATGCAATGGGGCAACTTCAAGCTGCTCCTGCTCGAAGGACTGTCCCAGGGAGCCGACAGCCTGATAGTGGGAGACGTCAAACAATCCATCTACCGCTGGCGGAACGGCGACTGGGGAATCCTCAACAGCCTGAACAACCGTATCGAACACTTCCCCGTGCGCGTAAAGACCCTGGCAACCAACCACAGAAGCGAGACCAACGTCATCCGGTTCAACAACCGCATCTTCACAGCCGCCGCCGACTACCTGAACGGCATTTACAAGAAACAGACAGGCAAAGACTGCGACGACCTGAAAAAAGCCTACGCCGACGTCGTGCAGGAATCCCCCCGGAACACGGAAAAAGGCTACGTCAAAGTAACCTTCCTCGCCCCCGACGAAGAACACGACTACACCGAACAGACCCTCATCAGCCTGGGACAAGAAGTAGAACGCCTCCTCGCCTCCGGCATCCGGCTGAACGACATAGCCATCCTGGTGCGGAAAAACAAAAGCATCCCCCGCATCGCCGACTACTTCGACAAAGAGCTGCACTACAAAATCGTATCGGACGAAGCCTTCCGCCTCGACTCCTCCCTCGCCGTCTGCATGATAACAGACGCATTGCGCTGCCTCTCCGACGAAGACAACCTCATAGCACGCACCCAACTGGCGGTAGCCTATCAGAACGAAGTCCTGCAAAAAGGGCTGGACTGGAACACCCTCCTGCTCCGCCCCGCCGGAGACTACCTCCCCGCGGCATTCTCCGAAAGAATGAAAGAACTCCGCCTGATGCCCCTTTACGAACTCCTGGAAGAACTCTTCACCCTCTTCGAGATGCACCGCATCCAAGAGCAAGACGCCTACCTGTTCGCCTTCTTCGATGCAGTGACCGACTACCTGCAGAGCAACTCCTCCGAGCTCGACAGCTTCATCCGCTATTGGGACGAAACCCTGTGCAACAAAACAATTCCCAGCGGAGAAATCGAAGGCATCCGGATATTCTCCATCCACAAATCCAAAGGACTCGAATTCCACACCGTACTCCTCCCCTTCTGCGACTGGAAACTGGAGAACGAAACAAACAACCAGCTAGTATGGTGCACACCGCAAGTAGCCCCATTCAACGCCCTGGACATCCTCCCGGTCAACTATTCCGTCCAGATGGCAGAATCCATCTACGGAGAAGACTACCTGCAAGAACGCCTCCAGCTATGGGTAGACAACCTGAACCTGCTATATGTCGCCTTCACCCGCGCCGGAAAAAACCTCATCATCTGGAGCAAGAAAGGACAAAAAGGAACCATATCCGAACTCCTGGCAAACACCCTTCCCGCCGTCGCCCTTAAAGAAGAGACAGACTGGGAAGAAGACAGTTACGAACAAGGGACACTCTGCCCGTCGGAAGAAGAAAAAGCCAGAATATCCACCAACAAGCTCACCCGGAAAGCCGGGAAAACACCCGTCCGTATGGAATCCATGCGGCACGACATCGAGTTCCGGCAATCCAACCGGTCAGCCGACTTCATTCAAGGAATCGAAGAAGAAGAGTCCGACGACCGTTTCATCAACCGCGGACGCATGCTTCACACCCTGTTCTCCGTTATCGAAACCGCAGAAGACATCGACCCCGCCATCGAAAGGCTGATTTTCGAAGGAGTAATCAGAGACCGGGAAAAAGAAGAGACCGCGCGCGAAGTAGCCCGGAAAGCATTCTCCTCACCCGAAATACAAGACTGGTATTCCGGAGAATGGACCCTGTTCAACGAATGCGCCATCATCTACAAAGAAAAAGGAACCATGCAGACCCGCCGCCCGGACCGCGTAATGATGAAAGACAACCAAGTCGTCGTCGTCGATTTCAAGTTCGGCAAAGAAAATCCCAAATACAACAAACAAGTAAAAGGATACATGCAACTGCTCACCCGGATGGGCTATAAAAACATCACCGGCTACTTGTGGTACGTAGACGAAGAAAGAATAGAAAAAGTATAAACGGAAAACCGGTTATGAAAACAGTACCCCTCATCGGCATCACCCGCCACCGGCTCACCATCGACAGCATTGCCCGCCAGCGGCTCACCATCGACAGCATCGCCCACCATCGGCTCACCATCGACAGCAAAGGCGTCACAACCCCGGCAGCCTTCCACGGTTGCCCGTTGCGTCGCAAATACCGCCTGAATCCCGTCTCACTCCATCCCGACGGGATTTGGGAACGCTATGACTGCGTGCGGCTCTACGAAGAAGTGCGCATAGACGAGCTCTATTCCCTTGCCAGCCGCGGAAGTGTCACCGTCGGAGACAGAGAACCGCTGCTGCAAAACGAATTCATCCGGCAATCCCGGCAACTTTGCGGTACAGAATGGAGAATCACCGTCGAAAAAGACGGAAACATCACCGGCCCTCAAGCAGTCCGGTCTGCCGACCTCAGTCCGGACAAAGAAGCACTGGAAGCCGTCAGCCGGATGCCTGCATGGAAACCGGGCGGCATCAAGAGGCAAACCCGTCGCCGTCAAAATGGGATTTCCCACATTCATCAGATTCATAGACAATTAACATAGCCAACAAAAAGAAAAAACGATATGCAATCATTCCTTCAACTGGTAGCCCGCGACCTGTACGCCAAGATAGGAAACGACCTTTCCCGCACGGCGCTCGTGTTTCCGAACAAACGCGCCAACCTGTTCTTCAACGACTATCTGGCGGGAGAGTCCGACCGGCCGATATGGTCGCCCGCCGCCATGAGCATCAGCGACCTGTTCCAGAAACTATCCGTCCAGAAAGCCGGCGACCCGATACGGTTGGTCTGCGAACTTTATAAAGTATTCATAGAAGAGACGCAAAGCCGGGAAACCCTGGACGACTTCTACTTCTGGGGAGAACTGCTAATCAGCGACTTCGACGACGTAGACAAAAACCTGGTAGACGCCAACAAGCTGTTCGGTAACCTGCAAGACCTGAGAAACCTGACGGACGACTACGAATTCCTGGACAACGAACAGGAAGAAGCCATCCGGCAGTTCTTCCGGAACTTCTCCATCGAACGGCGGACGGAACTCAAAGAGAAATTCATCTCCCTCTGGGACAAGCTGGGAACCATCTACCACCGTTACCGGGAGAACCTGGAACAGCTCGGCATCGCCTACGAAGGCATGCTCTACCGCAATGTCATCGAGCAGCTCGACACAGACCGACTCAAATATGACAAATACGTGTTTGTAGGCTTCAACGTGCTGAACAAAGTAGAAAGCGAATTTTTCCGGCAACTGCAAAAAGCGGGGAAAGCGATGTTTTACTGGGACTATGATATCTTCTACACCCGGCAAATCAAAAAACACGAAGCGGGAGAATTCATCAACCGCAACCTGAAAGACTTTCCGAACGAACTGCCGGAAAGCTGCTTCGATTCGCTGAGAAAACCGAAAAAGATACGTTATATCTCCGCCCCTACCGAAAATGCGCAGGCAAGGTTCCTGCCCGAATGGCTCAAAACCATTGCGGACAGCCATTCGTCGGTAATTGAAAAAGAGAATACTGGCGACAGACAAGTTGCACAAGAAAATAGACAAACTACAGAAAATATACAAGCCGCAGAAGAAGATATACAAGCTATAAAAATAGACAAACAAGCTGTACAAGAAAATAGACAAACCATAAAAGATATACAAGCTGCAGGAAAAGACGGACAAGCCACAGAAGACAGACAAGCCGCAGAAGAAAAGGAAAACGCAGTTGTCCTCTGTAACGAGTCTCTGTTGCTTCCCGTACTCCATTCCATCCCGCAGGAAGTAAAAAATGTCAATATCACAATGGGATTCCCGTTGGCACAGACCCCCGTCTACAGCTTCATCAATGCCGTCATGGAGCTGCAAACCAACGGCTACCGTCCCGACACCGGCCGTTTCACATACGAAACCGTATCGGCCGTGCTGAAACATCCCTACACCCGCCAGCTATCCGCCAAAGCGGACGGGATAGAACGCGAACTGACAAAGACCAACCGCTTCTACCCGCTCCCCTCGGAACTGAAACAGGACGATTTCCTTGCAAAACTGTTCACTCCCCGCAACGGCATCAGCGAACTTTGCGGCTACCTCATCGAGCTTATCAGAGACATATCCGTCCTGTACCGCAAGGAAAACGAGTACAACGACATATTCAACCAGCTATACCGCGAATCCCTCTTCCAGAGCTATCTGAAAATCAACCGCCTCTACAGCCTGAGCGAAAGCAGAGAGCTGAGCATACGTCCCGGCACGTTGAGAAAACTGCTCACCAAAGTGCTGACAAGCTCCAACATCCCCTTTCACGGCGAACCCGCCATCGGGATGCAAATCATGGGAGTGCTGGAAACCCGTAACCTCGATTTCCGCAACCTCATCATGCTCTCCCTCAATGAAGGCCAACTCCCCAAATCCGGCGGCGAATCCTCCTTCATCCCCTACAACCTCCGGAAAGCTTTCGGCATGACTACCATCGAACATAAAAACGCGGTCTACGCCTATTATTTCTACCGCCTGATACAACGGGCAGAGAACATCACCCTGCTTTACAACACCTCTTCCGACGGCCTGAACCGGGGCGAAGAATCCCGTTTCATGCTGCAACTCCTTGTTGAAGGCCCCCACGAAATCACCCGCGAATATCTGGAAGCCGGACAATCTCCCCAAAACAGTCAGGAGATAAAGATACCGAAAACGAAAGAAACGCTGGAACGGCTCTACCGCATCTATGACGCCGGAAACCCGGAATCCGCGGTGCTCTCCCCGTCAGCCCTCAACGCATACCTCGACTGCCGCCTCAAATTCTACTACCGTTACGTAGCCGGACTGAAAGCCCCGGACGAAGTAAGTGCGGAAATAGACTCCGCCCTATTCGGAACCATCTTCCACCGTTCGGCAGAACTGGTATATACAGACCTGACCGCCAACGGGCAACAGATACGGAAAGAAGAGCTGGAACGCCTGCTGCACAACGAAGTGAAACTTCAAAATTATGTCGATTCGGCCTTCAAGGAGAAATTTTTCAAAGTCGGCCCGGAAGAAAAACCGGAGTACAACGGCATCCAACTAATCAATTCCAAAGTAATCACCTCCTACCTGAAACAACTGTTGCGGAACGACCTCCAATACGCCCCCTTCGAAATGGTCGCCATGGAAAAACCCGTCTCCGAAACAATCACGATTCAGACCGGACAAAAACCCTTCACCCTCCGGCTGGGCGGCACGATTGACCGCATGGATGCGAAGGAAGACACGCTACGAATCGTAGACTACAAAACCGGAGGAAGCCCCAAGACACCGGCAAACATCGAACAACTGTTCACCCCTGCCGAAGCACGTCCCAATTACATCTTCCAGACCTTCCTATACGCCGCTATCATGTGCCGGCAACAACCGCTCAAGGTAGCTCCCGCCCTGCTCTATATCCATCGGGCATCTTCGGAAAGCTATTCCCCCGTTATAGAAATGGGAGAACCCCGCCAACCGAAAATATCGGTAAACAACTTCGCCTTTTTTGAAGATGAGTTCCGCGGGCGCCTGCAGGCATTATTGGAAGAGATTTTCAATGAGAAAGAATCTTTTACACAGACAAAAGACACAAAGAAATGCTCATACTGCGATTTTAAGGCAATCTGCAAAAGGTGACCGGTAAAGACTGAAAACGGGAGTGTGCCGAAACTAAGATGAATACCCGGAACAGTTACAGAATCTAATTGACAAACATAAAAATAGCCGTATCATTACTCAAAAACAGATGAAGTGACCCCCAAAAGTTAGACACAAAACTTTTGGGGTGCACTTCAAAGAACATCATATAATTCAAAGCATGTCGCGTAAGGGAAACTGTTTGGACAATGTTGTCGCCGAGAATTTCTTTGGAATTATGAAATCAAAGTTGCTTTACGCAGAGAAGTTCGAAACACCGGAAGCCTTCATGAAGGCTTTGGAAAAATATATAGAGTATTATAACAATAAGAGAATTACGGAGAACCCGGTGTAGGCCTTCAGTACCATAAGGGCGATTTTGGCAGAAGGACTGAAACAGTTCCTGCGTCCCAGGCGGCACTGGAATAGACCGGCGACTTTTGCCATACTCTCAAATGGGAATACGGAATGAAGCCTGCCAAGCTCACTCTCATTAAAACTCTTGCGATATTTTTCCAGAATATCAAATTCTGTAAACCCCAAAGTTAGGTGAATTTCTGAAATATTTCGTATCTTTGCCATATCTTGGTTTGGGAATTTCCCCCGTTTTGGCTACCAAACCTTGTTTGCGGGGGAATACCTAAAGATACAAAAAAGCCAACTAATTCATACTTAAAGTATTGCGAATTAGTTGGCTAATTTTATACTATTTACTGAATGTCCCGAATTAAATCCCGTTTAAAAGGAAAGAGCCTGATACAATACCGAACTCTTTCTCAATACGGATAATATTTAACCCGTCCAACTTTTAGGGGTCACTTCAACTCAAAAACAGAGTTGATACGGTCTTTTAATTGCATCGGGGTTCAGATAAAGAGTGCCAAGTTTCGGATGAAGAGTGTCGGGGTTCAGATGAAGAATGCCGGGATTCAGATAAAGAATGCCAGGTTTCAGATAAAGAATGTCGGGATTCAGATGAAGAATATCAGGTTTCCGATAAAAATTTCATTTCCTCTAAAATTGAATCTTGACATCCCCCCGAAGCTCCAATACAGTGAATTTTAGACTTTACTCATCGGGGTATATCTTAACCCATCCGTTTCCTGCTCTTCGGAAGTCTTTGAAAAGCCCAGACTTTCATAGAACTTCACAGCATATGACGATGAATTGACAGTTATCTGCATTTGAGGTCGGTTGGCATAGACAAAATCAAACAATTGTCTGCCAATACCTCTGCGATGGTACTTCGGATGTATGAAGAACAATGAGATATGAGAACCTCCGTTCTTAGTTCCAATAATACCAATAAGAGTCTCATTATCAAATGCCCCGAACATGCAAAGTTCATTCATCAGCCCATCATTCTGAATAAAACTCTTGAATGTTTGCAGCCCCTTTGCATCAAAATCGGCACTTCCACACTCAGTAAATACATCGAGTGCCAAATCGGTTGCCTTTCCGTATTCGGAATTATCCAGTTGTCGAATATTCATGATTTATCTTATTATTAAAAACCAATATCACCCATTTAGACTCAAAACATATATCTGCTTCTCCGATTCATTACCAAAAGCCTCTTCTCCAAACCCTCCGAACTTATGAATAACATTAAATCCTACCTGTTCCAGATATGCATCCAACTCTTGTGGGAAAAACAATCGCATATCAAGATTTTGGGTTGAATGGAACTCGCCGTTTATAAAGTAGTGCCACTCGATACGGTTTATTTGAGTTGCACTCTCATAACGCATTGTCTGTTTTATCAAGACCTTCCGGCCATCATCCGTTTTATATTCAGCAATTACAGCCTGCCCTTTTTCATTCTCGACAATATACTGAATGTTGGGATTAAAGCAATCAAACAGAAACAAGCCTCCGTCTTTAAGATGTTTCTTTACCCCCTCTAACGCCCTGAACAAATCCTTGTTTCCGTATAAATGGTGAATGGAGTTAAACGGAATAAAGATAAAGTCGAATTGCTCCTGCAAATCGAGTGTTCTAATATCCGCCTCAATAAAATTAATTTCCAACCCAGCTTTGGCAGCTTTCGCACGTGCTTGTTCAAGCATTGACGGAGTGTAATCTACACCGCAAATAGTATATCCCTCCTGTGCAATTGGAATCGTAAGCCTACCCGTACCACAGCAGAGTTCAAGTATTCGAGCGTCTTTATCAGCCGGCAACCACTTTTTATAGAATTGCAAATCAGACAGAAAGGTATTCAATCCATCATAAATATGTGCATCATAAATCAATTCGCCAACCTTGTATTCTGCAGTCATCTTAGAAATTTATAAAAATTGTACAACCGGTTAACGGCTACTATATTAACCAACGACTGCCCTCATTTTACAAGAGAAGAGTAATCGCAGATAAATTCATTTTCAAAAGAATATCCCACAATGCATTCACAACCACCATCTCCAATACACCAACAATGAAATACACTACCTTTAACCCATGCTACATATCGGGATGTTTCATAATTGAAATTCGCCATATAACTATCTTGTTTCCAGCAAAGATACGCATAAATGGAGTAATATGTATAAGAATGATTATCTTTATAACGAATTATTTGAAACAACGGAGAAACACAGCAGACCAATAAAGTTCACTCGTTTCCATATCGTTACCCATTGTTATACTCTTCTTCTTCAAAAACCTATTATTCAATAGATAGATTACAATCACATTTCTTGTTTCGGGAAAAACATTTCTGCAACCAAAATTAAACGATAAGACGGAAAAATATTAATAATCAGCCACTTATAACCTTTTCTCAAAAAATAAGGTATGACTTGGCAACAGTTGCAATTTCTGTGATATGCAGTGTATTTCTGTCAAACAACTCTTATTCTATTTGTAAAGTTAGCACTTTCTTTTGAGAATCGAACAAAATACTAAATAAAATTTTGTACCTTTGTAAACATCAGACAAAAGAATGCGAATATGAACCGAATAAAAGAGGTATTGGAGACTAAGAGCATTAGCCAAACAGAATTGGCAAGACTTTTAATATGGTCAATTTATATGTTACAAACAAGGTACAACCTCCCATTCCTGTTTTATATCAAATTGTAGATATTTTTACATATTGACATTAGAGAACTTCTCATACCCAATAAGCTTAAACGAATCTGAAACTGTTGTAAATGTATGAAAGCACCTAGTTTATTTTTTTTAATCGCTATTGTAATCATATTACAAGCCTGTTCTACAAGTAAAGCTGTTATTTCTCACGGCGTTGATTTGTCAAAGTATGCCTATGTTGTCTTTGGAAAAGAATCAACAGGAGATAGAGAACTTGATGACATTGTGATGGCTGTTCAAAATGAAATTGCTGATACAAAATTACGGGTAATTTCCGCGCAAGACGGATTTGCAAAAATAGCGCTTGGGGAATCTGTATTATCTCCGAATATTCATGTTTCAACAGAGAAATGGGATGGTGGACATACATACATAACAGTTACTTTTTACGACTATGATACGAATCAAAGTGTTGTGGTACTAAAAAGTAGTGGCATTGGCTTGACTATTTCTCAAGACCAAAATATAGCTCTTGGTGCAATTCGGAAAAAATTGAAAAAAGTGTTTGGGGATAAACAATAGACATAATAAGAAGAATATGTAAAAACATTCTGCGCATCGTCTTACCTATGTTTTGAATGAAATAAGACAACTTATAGATGTTGATAATGTGCCTACCGGAAATAAATGTGGTTGTTCCTGTCCTGCCTGTAAAGAACCTTTAATAGCTAAAAATCAAGGAGAAAAACAAATACATCATTTTATCAAAATATCAGAGAGTTTTTTATATAGCTGTTCTTCTGTTTGACGTACGCACATACGTATGTGCGTACAAGCGTACTAACACTCATACACATTATCGTGCATAAATGCCCACAAGGTTGTTTTCTCTTTTTGCAAGCACAATCTCTCTAACAATGTATTCATACCTTGTCCGCACATGGGGAGTTGATGTGGAAAGTAAGAGCCACAACCATTGACAAAGGCGTACACATCCATGCCGTAACCGTTAGGTAGTTTGATGTATCTTTCCGCTTTGTAAGGTTTTAACACCTCGCTCTTATACGGCTCTGATGGCGGCACGGAGTGTCGGAACAATTATCCCGGACAATTCCAACAGTTCCGTTTCGCTCATCCATACATTCGTTGAAGTCGGTACAGTTACTCTACCGTATTCATCCATTATAATCGTTTCACATTTCATGAGTTATTTATATATAGTGAAACGTTTGTTTACTTTCTTTTCAAAGGTAGAAATGTCATCATCAAGTTTGGTGTTCGTCACTTTCACATATTCCAGCAACACAAAAACACCTCTATAACAAGAAACTATTTCAGCAACGGAATAGAGAAACTGAACGTAGAGCCTTCACCCTTCTTTGACGTAAACCAGAGCTTGCCTCCATTCTTGACAACAAAATCCTGGCAGAGCAGCAGTCCGAGCCCCGAACCCTCTTCATTGTTCGTGCCGAAAGTACTGAAATGAGTATCGGTATGCAGCAGTTTCTTTTGGTTCTCCTCGTCGATGCCGCAGCCGCTATCCTTCACGCTGACTATCGCCATATCGTCAGTTTCCTCCAATGACAGCACAATTTCCGTCCCCTCATTGCTGAATTTGATGGCATTACTGATAAGGTTGCGGATTACAGTCTTCACCATATCGATATCGGCGCGGACGGTTACATCCGTAACAGGCATATCCTGCACAATCCTGATATTTTTCAGATTGGCAACCATCGTGAAAATCTCGCCTACACCCTCCACGACTTCCACCAGGTTGAAATCCTGATAAACCACCTTCAACTTACCTATCTGGCTCTTCGTCCACTTCAACAAATTATCCAGCAACGCAAAGACATCCTCCGTAGTCTGATTCGCCATTGTCAGCAACTCATACATCTCCTCGCCGATAGCCTCGCTCGGCAGGTTCAGAATCAGCATATTCAGCACCATCTTGATAGACCCCATCGGCGAACGCAAGTCATGCGCTATCACGGAATACAGCTTGTCGCGCCCCATAATCGTCCTGCGCAACTCCTCCGTCTGCGCCACAATGATTCTCTTAGCCGCCACCAACGAAATCTGGTGCGTCACGCGGATAATCAGCTCCCCCTTATTGAAAGGCTTCGAAATAAAATCATTGCCACCCGCCTGGAATCCCTTCACGATATCCGCCGAACTATTCAATGCGGTCAGGAAAATAATGGGAATATCGGACATTTCCGGGTCAGCCTTCATCTGCTGCGCCACCTCAAACCCGCTGATGTCCGGCATCATCACATCCAGCAATACCAAATCCGGTTTCTCCTTCTTCACCTGTTCCAAGGCCTGCGCACCGTTGCCGGCAGTCGCTATATTGAACTTCTCGTTAGTCAAAAGCACCTTCAGCAGAAGGACATTCGAAACCACATCATCTACAATGAGGATTTTATATTCGGAAGGATTAATCTCCATATTCATAATCGTCTTTTTTACGTGTCAGATAGTTTTAAAATACTCAATCATACGCTTCAATCCGTCTTCCAGCTCGACTACGGGTTCCCATTCGAGCTTCTTCTTCGCCAGCGTAATGTCCGGCTGACGCTGCTTCGGGTCATCGTCCGGCAAAGGCTTGAATACGATTCTCGAAGAAGAACCGGTCATGCGTATCACCTTTTCCGCCAGTTCGAGCACCGGAAACTCATTGGGATTCCCCAGGTTCACGGGCCCCGTAAACTCATCCTCGGTATCCATCATCCGTATCATCCCCTCCACCAAATCGTCAATATACTGGAAACTGCGCGTCTGCGTCCCGTCGCCGTAGATGGTAATATCTTCATTGTTCAACGCTTGCATGATAAAATTGGAGACAACACGGCCGTCGTTCGGCAACATCCGGGGGCCATAAGTGTTGAAAATGCGTATAATCTTCACCCGCACATTGTTCTGGCGGTGATAATCCATAAACAAAGTCTCAGCGCAACGTTTCCCCTCGTCATAGCAAGACCTGTAACCCACCGGATTCACATTCCCCCAATACGACTCCGGCTGCGGATGGACAATCGGGTCGCCGTAGACCTCACTGGTGGAAGCTTGCAGGATTTTAGCATTCAGTCTCATAGCCAGTCCCAGCATATTGATGGCTCCCATCACGGCTGTCTTGGCAGTTTGAATCGGGTCATGTTGATAATGGATAGGGGATGCGGGGCAAGCCAGATTATATATCTCGTCTACTTCGGCTGAATAAGGATAAGTGACATCATGCCTTACCACTTCAAAATGATGATTGTCCATCAGATGCATGATGTTATCTTTTGACCCCGTAAAGAAATTATCCAGGCATATCACGTCGTTACCTTCGTTTATAAGCCTTGTGCAAAGGTGAGAGCCTATAAATCCGGCTCCTCCACTTACCAATATTCTTTTCATTCTCAGTTTTATATTGTTTTTTAAAGAGACAGCGTCTCCCCGTTTTGTTTATGGACACAAATGTAACCGATTTGCGCATAATATACAACTTTCGAGAAGAATATTTAAAAAAAAGATAACGGCACAGTCCGGACTGACGTGAAGGTTCGCTTTTCAATATCTTCAAAACCTTCCCGAAAACCGCACGGCCCGTACCGGAAATACATGGTATGTCCTCATATGTCAGCCTTGCACATCAGGCATCACACGGAATAAATGAAAAGGACGCGGAAAACCGGCGGTCCTTTTTTTCATTCCATACAAACTTTGGTAAATCCCGCTTATTTTATGTACTTACTTTGCTGCAGGATGCATTCACCCCACAGACTCATTTCCTTATAAATCCCACTTATTTTATGTATTACTTTTCTGCAGGATATATTCACCCCGCAGACTCATTCCCTTATAAATCCCACCTATTTTATGTATTACTTTTCTGCAGGATACATTCACCCCACAGACTCACTTCCTTATAAATTCCACTTATTTTATGTATTTACTTTGCTGCAGGATACATTCACCCCGCAGACTCATTTCCTTATAAATCCCACTTATTTTATGTATTCACTTTGCTGCAGGATACATCCACCCCACAGACCTCATTCCCTTATAAATCCCACCTATTTCATGTATTCACTTCCTTGCAGACTTCCGTTCGCCCGCCTGTTGACTCCCCTCATAAATCCCGTTTACCCCTATATCCCCCGCAGGCACCGTCCGCCTATACATCCTTCCGCATCCATATAATTCCACTATATATAAATAAGGTATCCCCCTCTCTCGTCCGCCGGAAACTACAATGTCTTCCGTTCCGTTTCCGTAGGCGCCACCTCGTCCGGAATGCTGAACTCACGATTGGCGAACAAATCCGCCAGTCCCGAAATCTGTTTCAGGCGCAACAGCTCGTCACGGTCCATTCCGATATTTTTCATAATCCACTGGTCGGACATGCCCGCCTTGTCAAGTTCCGCAACGATATGACACATCAATTCGATATTATGCATCCCCCGCGCACGGTTGTGGCGGATGGTCGAACTCATGCGGTTTGACAAATCCTTGTCAATCACGACAATGGGGAGCAATCCGTTTTCACGCTTATAAATCCGCTGGGAAGTTTTCAATACCGTATAGCGATGGTAACCGTCTACCAGGATATAACGGTCTTCATCCTTGTCGTAATAGCAGACACAAGGCATCGTAAATCCATCTTCCCAGATAGAGAGTTCCAGCAACTTCATTTCGGGCGGCGCAACGACATTCGGATTGTAATCGTTCGCATATACTTTTTCGACAGGCACCGCCTTAACTGCGTAAACAGGGCTTTTATCTACACTCATGATACTATGATTCTATATTGTTCCATAATTTGACTTCTCTTGCTCATCTCCTCTTTCGTCGGCGAGAAACCCATATACTTACAGGCATGGTCGTTTTTGAGGATACATATACACATACGCTTATAAGTAGGAATCTCCTTAAACTCCGGGATGTCGATATCGTCCTGATACTCCATGCGCACCGGTTTCTTCAACGTCTTGTAATTGCTGTTGTCCATGACGATAATCGGCACTTTGGCCTCAATCAGCTTCTGGATAGTGGAATCGCTCAGGCAACCTCCCTTCGTCCGCCAGAAATTCACGCTCACCGACAACTTCCGGAGATAGTTTTTCCGGGTCCGCTCCGGCAGTGTAGACAACAGGAAATACATGAACTCGCGCCACGTATAGCCTTCGGGCAGCTTCACCGACTGCCACCCCATCGCATGAGTGCCGCCGTACATGCCGGCGAAATTCACCCCGTTGACCCGTCCAATCATCTTGCCCCATGTGTTGGGGTCGAGCACCCGGTAGAGCTGGAGGCTCTCCTGCGCCTCATTGATGAAAGGGCTCGCCACACGCTGGCGTTCAAGGTTGACACCCGCCCGGTAGTAAAGGTCGTACAGCGTGTTATAGTCCCACTGGAACTTGCCGTTGGCAGTCCACACATCCGTCGTTTTCCAGTCATAGATAGGATAGGCGTTGTAAATATCGTTCCCCACCTTCGAAGTCCACTTATACTTATGATACATCTGGAACTTGCGGCACATGTAGATACACCTCCACCGGTTGAAACTCTCCTGCGTGCGGATTCCAATCAGGCAGCACGTGCGCACCGCATCATTCTTCTCATGTATCCACTGCGCGAAACGCATCTGGAACTCATAATCCCACATGGTCGTATTATAAAAAGGAAAGTCGTCTTTTGTCATCGCCCATTTGGGCATGCGACGGACCCAGATATTCTTCTTGCTGTCTTCCCAGGGACGCCAGAAAGACTGATACATGGAAGTGCAGGTCGCCACGCGGAAAGGGATGCATACCCGGTAAATATCCAGAATATCCTTATTGGCCTCCAGTATCCGGTCTACATAGTCGATAGTCATCTTATACTGAATCTCGTAATCCATGTGGAAAACTCCCAGGCGCGTCTTCAAGTTGTTTTTCCGGATATAGTCAATACACATGTTCAGAAGTACCCCACTGTCCTTTCCTCCGGAAAACGATACATATATATTATCAAATTCGTTAAATATAACTTTCAGTCGTTCTTGTGCTAATTCATATACATTCTTCGTACCAACTACTTTTTTCTTTTTCCCCATAAATTATCTATACATTTTAACATATCTTGTCCACTTCTTGTCCATAGATATAAATTCGAACTTCTCAAACGTCTCCTTATCCTGTACCAACGTTACCGAATTAAGCAGCCAGCTCTCAGGTCCGAATTCCGCAATGACGGCGGGCAACAAGCATGACAGGATTTCCTCCCTCCTGCTCCCTTCCGCATTCACGTAATAATTATTGATTACGGCTTTCTTCCGGCTCTTCCGTTCCACCGGCACAAAACCCATCACCTCCTTATCTTCTATCGCAATAAACCACACGTAATCCTCCCCCGTCTTGAAAGGGTAATTATTATTGGCACGTATCACTTCAGGATCCATAACCATCGGCGCCAGCAACCGGTACAAGTGCTTGTCTTTTCCTTTTAATTGTATTATCTGTATCATATCATTCAAAAATGGACACACAAAAATAAGGAAAAAATATCAATTTAATTATTTTCGTTCCCAAAACATTTGTTTCCCATGATTTTACCTCCATATTTCAATCTATTTGATATTAACCGTCCGTTATTCCCCTTTCGCGTTTAAAATAGGCAAGCACGGTGGCAAAACTCAGATATTCCCGTCCGGGGGTCTGCGACCGGCTCCGGAAGCGGTAACGGGCGAAAATGAGCTCGCACGCCAACCTGTACTTGAAGTGCTGCTGCAAGCGGTGTTGCAGACAGTCGAACACCCGGCAGAACCTCTTGAAGTAGTCCTCCACCTCGTCCCTGGACACCGTGCGCGGTTCCCGGCCCGTATCTGACAGATGCTGCAATTCGTTGAGGACATATTCCAACTGTTCTATCTCCTTTTCCGAGTTTTGCATGGCACACTTCATTCTCTCCAATCTCTCCCGCTGGCAAACGTGTTGTTCTTTCTTACGCTGTAAACACGCTTTCAATGCTTGTATTCTTTGCGACGGCATAAAAAAATTGTAATATATAAATAGCTCGTTATCACCGGGAGCAGACCGTTTCAAAAAGTTCTTATAAAATCTTATTTCGAGTGCGAATATATAGAACATTGTTTAAATTATTAGATTTTTATTTAAAAACATCCTGACTTATAACATTTTTAAATTACTGATATCAAAAATTCAGTTTTTCCGGTCCGGGAAAGGAATGGTAGCTTTGCAGAACACAAAAAAGGTTAAAGAATGGAAAACAAATCTTGTAATTGGCTGCTTTACGGCTGCCATGCCCTGTCCGAAGTGGCGGTGGCTTATTTCCCGAATTACCGGTATAACAATTCGGCAGTAAAAGCATTCCGACGGGTCGTCAACGAACAGGCAGCCCTTGCAGACGAGCTGGCGGAGGCGGGATTCTCCTCACGCACCTCTACTCTCACACCGCAGCAGATAGCGGTTATCGTAAGGTTCTGGGGAATGCCGGGGCTGGTATCTGAAATGGTGGAGAGGAATCCGTATCTCATCGTCCCGAAAATGAAGAAAAAGATATAATGTATTTTAATACATTCTTTTCTTATTATATATTAGGGGTTCGAGGGATGGCCGAAGTGCGATGGCTGCACATCCGGCCTCCCCCTGGGGCAAGCGGTTTGAGGCGGCACGAAAGGGGGCGGAACGGCCGGTCTGCCACATCACGCCGCGAAAAGGGGAGCCCGGATTGAGCCGATATTGGAATTTTGAGCCGCTCGCAACCGGATAATTGCACATCTCGGACAACGGAGATACCTTCGCGTCATATTCACTAATATATATGAACTAATGATGATTAAACCGACAGCGGAAATGCTTAAAAAGGGATACATCCTCTTCCCTAAAGTCTTATTCGAGGAGCAGATAAAAGTTACCAAAGGCGCCACAGGCTATTTCGACGCATTCATCCTGGTACTGACTCATGTCAATTACAGCACCGTGAAGTGCCACATCCACCGGTACACGTTTGATTGCCCACGGGGTGAATCGGTCATGTCTATCGCCGGATGGGCGCATCTGTTCGGGTGGAAACGAAGCCGGACGAGGTATTTTTTCAACAAAATGTATGAAGAGGGTATCATTGAAAGGGTTGTCAACCCGTATGTCACCCACATCCGTATCCCTTGCTATGACTTGCTGATAGGACAGAAAAAGCGCGAGAATCTTCATGCCGAGGCTGACGGGATTACTTTCGACGCTTTCTGGGAGAAGTATCACGACATCACCCGAAGCTCTAAAGTCAACATCGGGCGTGCACGCCGGGAATGGAAAAAGCTTTCCGCCAAAGAACGGGCGCTCGGCATAAACCGCATCGACGAGTATTATGACAATCTGAAAAACATAAAATTCTGCATGCAGGCTGCCACTTATCTGTCAAATAAGGCTTTCTTGAATGAATATGATTATTAGGGGATGAGTGAAACAGTCAATCCGCAGGACGCCGAGCTTGAAGAAGTCGTGCTTGGCGCCTGCCTGCTTGAAAGCAAAGCTATCACGCTGGTTGCCGACAGATTGCGGCCGGAGGTATTTTATAACGAGAAAAACCGGGAAATCTACGCCGCCCTGCAAAGCATGTACCGCAACGGGCAGAACATCGACATTATCACGGTAAAGAACGAACTCGTCCGACGCGGCAAACTCGAATTTGTCGGGGGGCCTTATGCGCTGGCGTGTATCAGCGGACGGGTGGTGTCCAGCATCCATCTGGAATATCACGCGGCCATCCTCAAGCAGAAATACATCCGCCGTGAGATGATTCTGGGCTTCCACAAATTGCTGGCGCTTGCGGCAGACGAGACGACCGATATCGACGACACGATGGTGGATGCCCACAGCCTGCTCGACCGGTTGGAGGATGAATGCGGCAGAACCGAGCATCTGCGCTCTATGGAGCAGCTTATGGAGGACACCGTTGCCGAAATAGACAAACGGGTGGTTTCCAATAAAGACGGTATCACAGGGTTGCCCACCGGTTTTACCGACCTCAACCGGATGACGGCGGGCTGGCAACCCGGCGACTTAATCGTTATTGCCGCCCGGCCTTCGGTAGGCAAAACGGCTTTTGCGCTGCATCTGGCACGTGCCGCCGCTTCGTCCGGACACCACATCGCCGTGTTCAGCCTCGAAATGCAGGGGGAACGCCTGGGCGAACGCTGGCTGCTGGCAGCCACCACGGAGGTCTGCCCGGAACATCTGCATACCGGACAGCTCAACCCCAGAGAGATACGTTGTGTGCATGAGGCATCGGTAGAACTGGGACGTCTGCCTATTTATATCGACGACAATTCTTCCGTCAGCATGGATTATGTCCGTTCTTCCGCCAAGCTGCAACAAAGCAAGGGAAAATGTGACGGCGTTATCATAGATTATCTCCAGCTATGCGACATGAAAAGCGAGCGGAACAACCGGAACCGGGAACAGGAAGTTGCCCAAGCCAGCCGCAAAGCGAAAATGCTGGCTAAAGAGCTGAACGTGCCGGTGATATTGCTAAGCCAGTTGAACCGTAACTGTGAAGGGCATCCCGACAGCCGGCCTTCTCTGAGCGACTTGCGCGAAAGCGGCGCCATCGAACAGGATGCCGACCTGGTATTGCTGTTGAGCCGTCCCGCCCTTTCCGGACGGGTGACCGACCGCAAGACTTCATATCCGACCGAAGGACTGGGGATAATCAGCGTAGCGAAACACCGTAACGGAGGAACCGGGGAACTGTATTTCAGCCACGATAACAGTCTGACAAAATTAGGGGATTATGTGCCGGGAATGATATGGATGAAAAAGAATACTGCCGTTTCTTCCTGATTATCTGGCATTGGTCGGGGTATTGTAATTGGATAATTCTGTTGGATAGTTGGGTAATTAGCCGGATTTTTAATGATAATTGACTGTATCGCTGTGGCAGGGGGAACCGGATTTTTAACGGCAATGACTGCATCAATGCAACAGGGGAACCAGATTTTTGACGTCAATGACTGTATCAATGCAACAGGGAAAACGGATTTTTAACGACAATGACTGTATCAATGCAATAGGGAAAATGGATTCTTAACGACAATGACTGCATCAATGCAACAGGGAAAATGGATTTTTAACGTCAACCGACTGTATCAATGCAACAGGGAAACTGGATTCTTAACGGTAACTGACTGTCTCAATGCAACAGAGAAAACGGATTTTTAACGCCAATGACTGTATCACTGTATCATGAGAACCGTATCTTTAACGCCAATGACTGTATCTCTGCAACAGGGAAACTGGATTTTTAACGGCAATGACTGTATCAATGCAACAGGGAAACTGGATTCTTAACGGCAACCGACTGTATCAATGCAATAGAAAAACCGGATTTTTAACAGCAATTGACTGTATCAATGTAACAGGGAAAACGGATTTTTAACGACAATGACTGTACCACTGTATTAGGTTAACCGTATCTTTAACGTCAATCAACCGTATCTTTGCATCAGTTCAACCGTACCTTTACCGGCAATCGACCGTATCTCTGCAACTAACCGACCGCTCCTTTTCAACCAATGGAGCGGTCTTTTTTTATGCAAGCCTTTTCCTGCAACCAACTTATGGAATCAAAACATACCCGTCCGGCTCCCCCAGATAACGTACGATAAGGCGGACTTCACGCGCACTGAACATTTTCAGTTTCGGATGAAAATCTCCCGCCGTCAGTTCTTCCATCAAAGGCATGCAGTTACGCATCCACCGGCGCAGTTTCGCTACGGACACCGGATTGCTCAGATTAGGGAAATACATCTTTGCCAACTCTATCTTGTCATAGCATCTCACGTAAAATTTAACTTCTTCCATTTTTCCGGATTGTTGTATCGTTTAGGATATAAAGGTAGTCTTTTTCCCGTACTTTGACAAGTATTCAGTTAAAAATAATAACCATCGTTCAGTGTCGTTTACTGGCGTCCATTCCCCCATCCGGATACAGTATCTTTGCAATGTAATCGATTACGGATATTAAGTTTGGGAATGCAAATATCAAGTTTTAAGAATTAATTAAAAAGTAAAATCTATGGCACAGAAATTTGTAGTAATAGAACGCAGGAATCCTCTGAAACCGAAGGAACCGGCAAAGTTTTACGCGATGGCGCGCAGCAACCGCAGAGTGGATACGGACGAAATTATCGGCCGCGTATCGGAACGTTCTTCTTATTCCATCGGCGAACTGAAAGGTTGCATCACAGAGTTTTTGTTGGAAATGAAAAACCAACTGATGCTGGGCAACATTGTCCTTCTGGGCGATATGGGAAGTTTCCGCATCACGCTTGTCACCGGCAACGCAACCGAGACGGCGGAGAAATTCAAAGCGGCTACCTGTATCAAGAAATCACGTGTACGGTTTCATCCGGGGAGCATGCTTACGGATATGTGTAAGGCGATGAAATATACATTGTGGAAAACGGAGAAGGACGGAGAAGAAGGAGGAAACGCCACTCCTCCGGACGGAGGCAATACCGGTGGAGACGGCGGAGGGAATGGGAATCCCGACAACGGAAACGGGGAAGCGCCGGACCCGTCGTTATAATGGAAATCCGTATCGAGGTATCAACAGGCCGCTTTGACAGTGCAGGCCGATGAATCAGGGAGCTGCCGGTATTGAACCGGCAGCATGCCGGCAGCCCGGATTCGGGACTTACTCTTTCAACCGCTATTTCCAACCTCAATCTGATTTTCAATTCTAATTTTATTTTCCATCCTAATCTTATTTTCTATCCCGATTCCGTTTCAAGAATCAGTCTTATTTCCGATTTCAATCTTATTTTTATTTTCATATATCGTTTTCAAATTCAGCTTTATTCCCAAGCTTAATTTCATTCTCAATCTCATTTTATCTTTAATTCCCAATCATTTTTATGTTTAATTTATTCTCATTTATTTTTAAATTTAAAATTCAAAAATCATGAAAAAATCAATCTGGAAACAAATCTTACAAGTGATTATCACGATAGCTACTTCAATTGTCTCCGCCTTAGGCGTGACTTCCTGCATGGGACACATCTAATATAACGGACGGAGAAGATGAAGGAAATGAAAGAACTTTCCCTAAAAGAAGAATATATCCCGCGCAGCATCCAGTACATCGTTGTGCATTGCAGCGCCACGCGGGTGAATATTCCTTTCACGGAGGAACAATTGCTCAAATGCCATTTGCAGCGGGGTTTCAAACAAATCGGGTATCACTTTTACGTGACGAAAGACGGAATGCTGCACCACACCCGCCCGATGAGCGAAGTGGGAGCGCATGCGCTGGGATTCAACCTCCACAGTCTGGGCATCTGTTATGAAGGCGGACTGAACGAACTGGGGAAACCGGAGGACACCCGGACAGCCTTGCAGAAAGAGACGCTCCGGCGGGTTCTGGGCGAACTGAAACAGCTTTATCCCGAAGCGAAAATCGTAGGCCACTATCAGTTGAGCGCCAATATCCACAAAGCATGTCCTTGTTTCGACAGCCGGAAGGAATATGAGGACTTGTAGAATCATGAAAGGGTAAAGCCTGAACTCAATTTCGGATGAAGGTGATTTTTAATCTTTAATCTGAAACCCGGCTATCCCGGTCAACCGTAGAAAGAAATCGTATCATTACCCAAATGGAGTTTGATACGATTCTTTTACGTTTACTTGTTATAGTTTACTTAAAAAAACACCTTTGACACTGGAAGGCTTGATATGATTATTTTTATATTTAACTGTTACAATCTACTTTGAAGATACCCCTGACACCACAAGGTTTGATACGTTTTTTTATGTTTAACTGTTACAATCTATTTCGAAGATACCTCCGACACCGAAAGGCTTGATATGGCTTTTTTTATGTTTAACTATTACAGTCCGTCACTTTTTCGAATACCCACTTCTGTAAATACTTAATTCAGTTTTGCATACTCTCGCATTTATAATTCATAAGTGATAACAAAAAATCCCTTCTATATTAGATTTAATTTACTGGGTTGCAATATATATTATATTTTACAATATACTAATATTCAGCGATTTACAACAACAATCAAATGAATAGTTTACTATTTAGTATCATTTTAGTACCCCTATTTAACCAATGCAATAATCCAAACAATGAACAAATAACATCATAGAACTGAAAACTGAACTTGATTTTATCTTATTGTCAGAAAAATGCCTATAAATATACTTTGTACTCATGTTTTGTAATTTTTCTCCGAAAACATAAATTATAATTCGTCATATGGAATTTTATTTGTATCTTTGTACTGTGTGTAACAGATAAATTCAACGAATATGATAGCAGAATTCACTATTGAAAATTTTTTCTCAATAAGGTCTCCGCAAAAGATAAGTTTTGAGCCTTCATCAGATACTTTTATGTCTGACGAATATTCGTATGAAGTCAAGAAGGGGGTAAAGTTGCTGAAAGTGGGAATCATCTATGGTGCTAACGCTTCCGGCAAAACCAATATCTTGAATGCTGTGGAATTTTTCAGAAAGCTTGTTCTTAGGATGCCTAAAAACCGAAATGAGAAAACAGGGGTCGTTCCTTTCATGCTGGATGACACATCAAGGAATGAAAAGACGAAGATGTCGATGGTATTCTATATCAATCAGTCGAAATATATCCTTACTTTTGAGTTGGATGCAAAATATATCCATACCGAAACATTGATTGTTTACGATTCCATTCGCCCTACCAAACTGTATAGCCGCAGTTATGATGCAACAACAGATTCCACGACAATAGATTTCGGCGTAAATCTGAAAATGCCACGGAAGAGTCAGGATGTAATTTCCGGCAACACTATCAATAATTGCAGTGTGCTTGCCGCATTTGGCAAAAGTAATGTGGAACGGACTAAGTTGAATGACGTGTACGACTACTTTGCCAAACAGGTAAAAGAGGTGCTTGCTCCCGGCATGCTACTCTCAGGGTATGTCAAATCACGATTGGATAAAGACGGGACAGGAGATTTGAAGAAGTTTGTTTTAAACCTCCTGAAAGCATCTGATTTCAACATAGAAGATGTCGTATTGCACGAAGAGGAAGAATTGATTACACCGGAATTGGAGCAAGTGATTCAAAATGCCCCCATCGATAATGAGGCAAAAGCCGAAATGCTCAAAAAAAGCAAAATTACAAATACTGAATTGACCTTCAAGCACAAGGTTGACGACAAACTATACGATTTGTCCGAAGAATACGAATCTAACGGCACTATGAGATTCTTGGGAATGGCAGTGATTCTGAATTTCTTGTTAAAGACCAATCGGTTTGTGCCTATCGATGAAGTCGAGACAAGCATTCATTATGAGCTGTTGGCTTATTTCATCAAAGTCTTTTTGGCAAACAGTGAAGGAACATCCCAAATGTTGCTGACAACGCACGACATCAATCTTCTCAACGAGGATTTCATTCGCCGTGACACGATATGGTTTACCGATAAAGATGAATGCGGCGAGACGAAAATTGTACGTCTCTCCGCTTTGGGCCTGCACAAGAATCTCTCCCCATATAATGCCTACAAGCAGGGGAAGTTAGTAAAACTACCGTTTCTCGGCAGCCAGTACATCAACCTAAACGACAAATGACATGGGGCGGACAGTGACAAAAAGTATAGCTATTATCGGCGAGGGAGAAACCGAATGGTTTTATTTCGATTCTTTGAGGGTAGCGTGCCGTTATCCTTTCAAGGTTGCGCCTGATTTTCCACAGCACAGCGACATCAATCATATTCTGAAACTGGTAGAATCCTACTTGAACAAGCAATATGATTTCATCGTATGCCTGTTTGATATGGACAGGTTATTTCAGTTTCCTTCTGAAATGCAATTGTATCAACGAGCAAAGAGAAAGTATGGCGCAAAGAAATACGCCGGCAAAGTGATGTTTGTAGAAACGAACCCATGTACGGAATTCTGGTTCTTGCTTCACTTTCTGCCCAATGTGATTTGTCGGCGGTATGAGAGTTACGAGCAACTGCTTCCGGAGCTACAGAAGTATATGCCGGGATATGAAAAGACAAAACGGTATTTCATACGTACCAACCTCTACAAATACTTGACAGAGAACGGTGATTTGGAACGAGTGATGTCAAATTCAAAGAAGCTCTGCCAACTTTGCCAGGAATCACCTGAAGATTTGAAGGCATACTCCGAAATTCATCAGGTTATAGAACTACTCGGCAATCTGGAGGCACATTAAAATAGTTCTTTAAACACACCAACCGGATTACATTCCGGTTGCATATAAGCAAAATCATTGTCAAAGGGAAAAACAGGAAGAAGAGGTTTTTTACTTCCCAAAAGCTTCAATCCGTAAGATTTTCAACATTCAATTTCCTGTCCGGTTTAAGAATTTCCAGTCTGAAACGGTCTCTTCCCGTGTCGCGTTATTCAAACCGATAGATATTTATTCGCTGTTCCCGGTCTTAACGGCATTCTTTTCAGTTTCATTCTCCCGGCTTCCCATTCCACAGGCAGGAACTTTTCTGCAACGGCAGTTCCAACGGGAACGTCCCATTAAAATTTGACCTAATATTCCTTTTTATTATTAAAAAAAGCGGGTGTTTTTCCGGCGGCGATTGAATTTTACTTCCTTTTCCATATATTTGCGCCCGCATTTTATGACACTTTACTAACTACTCTTATTTTATTAATAGAACAGACTAAACCGGATAGACCTAATGGAGAAGATAAACGCGGTAATTACGGGAATCGGGGGATATGTGCCCGACTATGTATTGACGAATGACGAGATTTCCAAGATGGTGGACACTACTGATGAATGGATTATGGGCCGTATCGGTATTAAAGAAAGGCGTATCCTGAAAGAGGAAGGGCTGGGGACTTCTTACATAGCCCGCAAAGCCGTCAAGCAACTGATGCAACGTACACGGACCAATCCGGACGATATAGACCTGGTTATCGTCGCCACCACCACTGCCGACTACCGTTTCCCTTCCACGGCTTCTATCTTATGCGAAAGGTTGGGACTGAAAAAGGCGTTCGCCTTCGATATGCAGGCCGTATGCAGCGGTTTTTTATATGCTCTGGAGACCGGAGCCAATTTTATCCGTTCGGGAAATTACAGGAAGGTCATTGTCGTAGGGGCTGAGAAGATGTCGTCTATCATTGACTATACCGACCGGGCAACCTGCCCGATATTCGGTGACGGGGGCGCCGCCGTCCTGCTGGAACCCACCACCGAAGACTGGGGTATCATGGATGCCGTATTGAAGACGGATGGCAAAGGCCTGCCTTTCCTCCACGTGAAAGCCGGCGGGTCTGTATGCGCCCATTCTTATTATACGCTGGACAACCGGATGCATTACATTTATCAGGAAGGACGCACCGTATTCAAGTATGCGGTAGCCAGCATGTCTGATGCCTGCGAAGCTGTCATTGCAAGGAATTGCCTAAGCAAAGACGATATAGACTGGGTGATTCCCCATCAAGCGAACTTGCGTATCATCAATGCTGTAACGCAACGGCTGGGGATACCTTCCGAAAAGGTCATGGTTAATATTGAACGTTACGGTAACACAAGTGCAGGCACTCTCCCACTCTGTCTCTGGGATTTCGAACACCAGCTCAAAAAAGGTGACAACATCATTCTGACGGCCTTCGGAGCCGGATTTGCCTGGGGAGCTATGTATATGAAATGGGGATATGACGGAAATACCCACTGATAACGGAAAGGTTTCAAAAACGGACCGATGAGATGTTCTTAGTTATCTTTGGGTTGTCTTCCGCAAGTGAAAGATACAGTTTTCCTTTGTATAGTCTTTATTCTTTTATGAATCAGAACTGTACAAGGGAATTTTTCTTTAATTTAACACTTGGGGACCTACATATTCGAATATCTACGTATCCAGATACCTACACAACCAAACATCTACATAATCGAAATATCTGCATACCCAAATACCTACATGCCCGAACATCGACATAATCGAAATGTCTGCATACCCAAATACCTACACTACCGAACATCTACACAATCGAAATATCTGCATACCCAAATACCTACACTACCGAACATCTACACAACCGAAATATCTGCATATCTGCATATCCGGATACCTACACGCCCGAACATTTACACAATCGAAATATCTACACATCCAAATACCTACACGCCCAAACATCTATACAATCGAAATATCTGCATATCCGGATACCTGCACATCCGAACATCTACAACCGAAATATCCACACATCCAAATACCTACACACCCAAACATTTACACAATCAAAATATCTGCACATCCAAATACCTACATACCCAAACATCGACACAACCAAAATATCTGCACATCCCTACCCATCCAAATACCCCCACCCAAACAATCCATACCTCCCAACACTTCCGGACCCCGAATTGAAAGTCTTAAAAAATATGCATGATTGTTTTCATTGCATAAAAAAATAATTATTTATATTTCGGACGAACCAACCTTTCAAAAAGAGTTTTTACTTTTGCGTCTGACACATATGTCAAATATCATTGTAAAACCGAACTATTATGCTTAGAATAGGGATTGATGTAGGTTCGACAACAGCCAAGCTAGCGGTTACGGATACAGCCGGCAAGATTTTGTTTTCGAGATACGAAAGGCATAATGCAAAAGCGAAAGAGGCTGTTAGCAACATATTGAAAGAGGTGTTGGCGGAATTGGGCGACCGGGATACCTGCGTAAATATTACGGGGTCTGTCGGTATGGGTATTTCCGAACAATTGGGATTTCCTTTCATTCAGGAAGTGGTTGCCGCCACTAAAGCGATACAGAAGGACTATCCCTGCGTCCGCTCCATGATAGACATAGGCGGGGAAGATGCCAAAGTCGTGTTTTTCAAGAATGCCGAGGCGACCGACCTCCGCATGAACGGGAACTGCGCGGGAGGTACGGGAGCGTTCATAGACCAGATGGCGGTTATCCTGGGAACAGACATCGAAGAGCTGAACACACTCGCGCTGAATGCGACACAGATATACCCGATTGCTTCCCGTTGCGGAGTGTTCTGCAAAACGGACATTCAAAACCTGATAGCCAAAAACGTGAGCCGGGAAGACATTGCGGCTTCCATCTTCCATGCCGTTGCCGTGCAGACGATTGTGACGCTGGCACACGGCTGCGACATCGAAGCCCCGGTCTTGTTCTGCGGCGGTCCGCTTACCTTTATCCCCGCACTGCGCAAAGCCTTCACCGAGTATCTGAGGCTGGAGGACAAAGACATCATCTTGCCGGAAAACGGTACGCTGCTGCCTGCGTTGGGCGCCGCCCTTTCGCCTGTGGAAAACGAAAAGACATACCGGCTCTCTTGCCTGATAGCCCGGCTGGACGACAGCCTGAAAAAGACGGGCAACCGGCAATCCGGTTTGAAACCGATATTTTCAAGCCGGGAGGAATATGATGGGTGGAAGGACAGGATTTCAAGGCATGAGATTCCCACGGCTGCGTTCAAGGCGGGAAAGCAGGATGTATTCATCGGTATCGATTCCGGCTCCACCACGACTAAAATCGTCGTGACCGACACGGACGCGCGGCTTCTGTACACTTATTACAACGTCAACGGCGGAAACCCCGTCGAAGCGGTGGAAAAGGGATTGCTCCGATTGAAGGAGAAATGTCTGGAACACGGTACGGTGCTGAATATCAAGGGCAGTTGCTCCACCGGCTACGGAGAGGACTTGATAAAAACCGCATTCCAGTTACATTCGGGGATTGTGGAGACTATCGCGCATTACGTAGCCGCCCGTTACCTGAACAAGGAGGTGTCTTTCATTCTGGACATCGGCGGGCAGGACATGAAGGCAATGTTTGTGAACAACAGCGTCATAGACCGTATCGAGATTAATGAAGCGTGCTCTTCCGGATGCGGTTCGTTTATCGAGACTTTCGCCAAGACTCTGGGATATACGGTGAGTGACTTCTCGCTGGCCGCCTGCCGCTCTTCCCTGCCGTGCGACCTGGGCACGAGGTGTACGGTATTCATGAACTCGAAGGTGAAGCAGGTGCTCCGCGAAGGCGCCACGGTGGACGACATAGCGGCGGGACTGGCTTACTCCGTCATCAAGAATTGCCTCTACAAGGTTTTGAAACTGAAAGATGTGTCGGTTCTCGGACGCAACATCGTGGTGCAGGGAGGGACGATGCGCAACGACGCCGTGGTCCGCGCTCTCGAACTCCTGACCGGGGCGGAAGTTGCCAGATGCAACGTTCCGGAACTGATGGGGGCTTTCGGCTGCGCCCTGTATGCCAAAGACCATTGCGACGTCTCCGCCACGCTGGACGAGATTATCTCCAAGGCGCATTATACGTCTCGTCTGCTGCATTGCAAAGGGTGTGACAACCGATGCCCCGTCTACCGCTACCGCTTTGACAACGGGAAGGATTATTATTCGGGGAACCGGTGCGAGAAAGTCTTTACGAACGGGGAAAGCGGGCGAAAGGGAAACAATGTCTACCGGCTGAAAGAGCAGCTTCTTTTCCGGCGCAACGGGACGGAGGCGGAGGTTGCCCGCATGACGGTCGGTATTCCCAGATGCCTGAATATGTATGAGAATTTCCCGTTCTGGCATACGCTGTTCACCTCATGCGGCATACGGGTCTGCCTTTCCGATGCGTCGGACTTCACGCATTACGAGGAGAATGCGCGAATGGTGATGTCCGACAACATTTGTTTTCCCGCCAAGCTGGTGCACAGCCACATACGGAATCTGCTCGACAAGGGAACGGACCGCATCTTCATGCCTTTCGTGATTTTCGAGAAGCGGGAGAAGGAGCAGAACAGTTACAACTGTCCCATCGTCACGGGTTATTCCGACGTTGTAAAGAGCGTGCAGTCTGAGGGAATCCCCATTGACTCTCCTGCCATCTCTTTCAAGGACAGGGAGTTGCTATTCAAGCAATGCCGGCGTTATCTAAGCGGGCTGGGAATCGGCGGGGCTTTGGCGGAGACCGCTTTCTCACTGGCGGAAAAAGAGCAGGAACAGTATGAACGCACGCTGGCGGACTACAACAGGAGGATATTGCGGGAGGCAAGGGAGAAAGGCCGTTTTGCCGTATTGCTTGCCGGCCGCCCGTATCACACGGATGCTCTGATACAGCATAAAATCTCCGACATGATTGCGGACATGGGTATCGACGTCATCAGCGACGATATCGTGCGCGGCGAGGAGATTGAAGTCGGCGAGGTGCATTTCCTTGCTCAATGGACGTATCCCAACCGCATACTGAAAGCGGCGCAATGGTGTGCCATGCAGGACGGCGGCGTCCAGTTTATCGAAATGACTTCTTTCGGCTGCGGCCCCGACGCTTTCCTCACAGACGAGGTGCGCGACTTGCTGATGCGAAAGGGGAAGACGTTCACTTTGCTGAAACTGGATGATATCAACAATGTAGGCTCCATGAAGCTCCGGGTGCGCTCACTGGTGGAAAGCCTGAAAATATCCGGGGAGCAGAGGGAGGACAGGAAAAAGGCGGAGGCATTCGGGACTGTCCCAATTTACGACGGGAGTTTCCGCGGCCGGAAGGTGCTGGTTCCCTACTTCACTCCTTTCATGTCTCCTCTGATTCCCGCAATCATGCGTGTGGCGGGATATGACGCGGAAAACCTGCCGCTAAGCGACACGGAGTCGTGCGACTGGGGACTGAAATACGCCAACAATGAGATCTGTTATCCCGCCACGCTGATTGTAGGCGATATCGTCAAGGCTTTCAAGAGCGGCAGGTATGACCCCGGCAAATGTGTGGTCGCCATGACGCAGACGGGCGGGCAATGCAGGGCCAGCAACTACGTCGCCGTGATAAGAAAGGCACTGGCGGATGCGGGCTACGCGGATACTCCTGTCGTATCCCTGACGTTCGGCGGCTCTATCGAGGACAGGCAGCCCGGACTCAGGATTAATTGGCTGAGAGTCTTGCCGGTGGCTTTCCGGGCTGTGTTGTACAGCGATTGCATTTCCAAGTTTTACTATGCTTCCGCAGCGCGCGAGAAGAAGGCGGGACAGGCGGCGCAACTGAGGGATATGTTCCTGAACACGGCGGAAGACTTGATACTGAAAAACCGTTCGAGGGATTTGTTCAGTTATCTGGCACTGGCCGCCAGGCAGTTCAACGGGATATGCGAGGATAAGCCTTGTCCCAGAGTCGGGGTGGTCGGGGAGATTTTCCTGAAATTCAACCCGTTCGCACAGAAGAATGTGACGGACTGGCTGGCGGAGAGGGGAATCGAGGTGGTCCCTTCCATCCTGACGGATTTCTTTATGCAGAGTTTCGTGAACAGGAAGGTCAGGGTGGAGTCGGACATACAGAGAAGGACGCTGCCGGAGTTTGTCTACAAGTTCGGATACAGGGTGGTCCGGAGCCAGATAGAGAAGGTGAACAGGATAGCCGGGAATTTCCGTTATTTCACTCCTTTCGCGGATATTTTCGAGGAAGCGGAGGAGGCCGCGAAGGTGGTGTCGCTGAACGCCCAGTTCGGTGAGGGATGGCTGTTGCCGGCAGAGATTATCTCATACGCGCGGCAGGGGGTGACGAATGTGGTCAGCCTGCAACCGTTCGGATGCATAGCCAACCACATCGTATCGAAGGGAATCGAGAAGCGCATCAAGTCGCTCTGCCCGGAGGTGAATATGTTGTCGCTGGATTTCGACAGCGGGGTGAGCGACGTCAACATTGTGAATAGAATGCTGTTATTTATTGATAATCTGAAAAAATAAAATTATGACTGAGAATATCGAGAACAATGATTTGGAGGCGAGAATCATCGAGGCTGCCAAGTCTTCATTCATCGAGAACGGGTTCGCCGAGACCAGCATGAGCGAGATTGCCGCCAAGGTGGGCATAAACCGCCCTGCCCTGCACTATTATTTCAGGACGAAGGACAAGATGTTCAAGGCTGTCTTCGGAATGATTATCCAGTCAATCGTGCCCAAGGTGCAGGATATCTTGCTGAGAAAGGACGAGCCTATATCGCAGCGTATCGGGAATGTGGTGGATACGTATTACGCCGTTTTCCGTGAGAATGCTTGCCTGCCGCTGTTCGTATTGAGGGAGATGCACCGGGATGTGGATTATCTGCTGGACACGATTCGGTCTTTGCACATGAAGGATGCTTTCGGCAGACTGATTGCCAGCCTGCAGGAAGAGATGGAGGAGGGAAAGCTCAAGCCGGTTCCTTTGAGATTCTTGTTCTTCACGTTCTACAGCTTGCTGACTTTCCCTTTCCTTACCAGGAATCTCGGCTCCCGCGTTTTTACGGAACAGGGGGAATCGTTTGACGATATGCTTGCCGAATGGAAAACGTACATCGTCGCGCAAATGGAAAGCCTGCTATGCGTGAAGTGAGCCGGACGAATCCGTGAAAAGGCAGGGGGCTCCTCCGGACGGGGAAACGGGGGGCTTTGCCTTACAGGATGTATGAACGGATATTTGCTTTATGACTGTTAAAAAAAATAAATAATAAAGCGCTGTTTTCCTGCTTTCTGCGGGAGGTATTAATTTTGTGCCGAAATTTTGACACATTTATGTTGATACGCAGGCAAAAACAGATTTTCCGGATTATATGTATGGCTATGTTACTGCTCATACACGGGGATGCGTATGCCTATGAGCTGGCTGTTTTTTTCTCTGCGGAAAAGGATTGGGAGCAGATGCCTTGTACGGTGCATGACACGGGGAGCACGGAAGCCGACGGTGAGGATATAGAATGGTGTGACTCCGTATATAAGAGGGTTGTCCCCTTGCAACGCACTTTTATCAAGTGTTTTCTGCTGATGTTTTCTGTTTTCGTTTTTTTACGGTTGCCGCGTATTCCATTCCCGCGCCTCTGTTCCCGTGCCGTCAAAGGGGAAGCGGCGGGGTCGCAACATCTGATATACTGCACATTGCTCATTTAGCCTTGCTCATTTAGCCGCGAAACGGCTATTCCGGCTTTATGTTCCAGGGCCGTTCTTACTGCCGGTCCTCTTTCTTTTATTACAACAAACATTATCATACTAATACTATTTTGTAATCTTTATGAGAATTTTTTTTCACAGGATTACAGCCTTGTCGTGCGTGATGGGGCTGTTATCTGCCTGCCAGTCGGCAGGCAACCGTCAGGTAGGAAAAGACGAGACCGTACCTGTAACTGTTCTTCAACCCACTACGGTGGAGTTGCCCCGTTCTTATGTTGCCGATATCCAGGCTATCCAGTTTGTAGAAATCAAGCCGAAGGTGGAGGGTTTCGTACAGGAGGTGCTGGTTGACGAGGGGGAACTGGTGAAGAAAGGGCAGCCGATGTTCCGGCTGAGTTCGGAGAGTTATGCGGAAGCCGTAAAGGAAGCGGAGGCTAACTACAAGCAGGTGCAGGCGGAGTTGGAAATGGCGAATTATGAGACGGAACGCATCCAGCGGCTGGTGGACAAGCAGATTTTCTCTCCGATAAGGCTGGACCAGGTAAAACGCGAGCGTGAAGTGGCGAGGATGAAGGTGGCGCAGGCACGCGCCCAACTGCAACGTACTCAGATGGAATACCGGTACACGACTATCACCGCTCCGTTCACGGGGTATGTAGACCGTATCCCGTACAAGGTGGGCAGCCTGGTGAACCCGGAAAGCCTGCTGACTACCGTAAGTGATATCTCGGAGGTTTTTGCGTATTATAAGGTGAACGAGAACGAATATCTCCGCTTCAAACGCGCGCAACTGAAAGGGGAACAGTTGCAGGAGACGGACAACGTGGAACTGATATTGCCGGACGGAATGCCTTATATGCACAAGGGACGGCAGGAAACGGTGGAGGGGGATTTCGAGCGCGGAACCGGCTCTATCGCCTTCCGCGTACGTTTCCCGAATCCGGACGGGTTGCTGAAACACGGCGTGACCGGCAAGGTGCGCATGATGACGCGCATGGAGGATGTATGCCTGGTTCCGCAGAAGTCTACGTTCGAAATCCAGGATTTCACGTATGTTTATCTGGTCGATAAGGAGGGTGTGGCGAAGGTGCGCAGCTTCAACCCGATTGAACGGTATCAGAATTATTATATCACGCAGGATTTGCAGCCGAACACGACTATCGTGTATGAGGGCGTGCAGATGATTCGGGATGGCGCGAAGATTAAAACTGATACGGTCTCTTTTGAGGACATCAAACAGGAACTTCATTTGAATAACCTCCAAAGATAGTATAGCTTATGTTCAAATTATTTATCCGAAGACCGATTCTTTCGGCGGTAATTTCCGTGATTATCGTGTGTCTGGGGGCGCTTTCTATCGTATCGTTGCCTATCACCCAGTTTCCGGACATCGTGCCTCCCGCAGTGACGGTGACGGCGCGCTACACGGGCGCCAGCGCGGACGTGATGTCCAAAACGGTTGCGACTCCGCTGGAACGCGCTATCAACGGCGTGTCGGGAATGACGTATATGACTACCGTATGTACCAACGACGGCATGTCGCTCACGACTGTGTATTTCAAGGTAGGGACGGACCCCGACGTGGCGGCTGTCAACGTGCAGAACCGTGTGACGACGGTGCTCGACGAGTTGCCGGAGGAGGTTATCCGGGCCGGCGTGGTGACGGAGAAGGAGGTGAACAGCATGCTGATGTATCTGAACGTATTCAGCAGCGACAGCACGCACACCGAGAAGTTTGTCTATAATTTTGCGGACATCAACATCTTGCGGGAGCTGAAACGTATTGACGGCGTGGGGCTCGTGGAGATTATGGGAAGCCGGGACTACGCCATGCGCGTATGGCTGAACCCGAACCGCCTGGCGGCTTATAACATGGTTCCCCAGGACGTGACCGAGGCTATCCGCAAACAGAATATCGAGGCGGCTCCCGGCAAGACGGGTATCAGTTCCGACCGTCTGCCGCAGCAGTTGCAGTATGTGCTTCAATATACGGGTAAGTTCAGCACTCCGGAGGAGTATGGCGAAATCGTGCTGAAGGCTTTGCCCGACGGCTCGCTGCTCCGGCTGAAGGATGTGGCTGCAATCGAGTTTGACTCGGAAGACTACAACATGATTTCCATGACCGACGGGCGTCCTTCGGCTTCTATCATGATTAAGCAGAGGCCGGGCTCGAACGCCCGCGAAGTGATTCAGAACATCAAGCAGCGGATGGAGGAAATCAAAGAGAGCAGTTTTGCTCCGGGAATGGATTATAACATCGCTTATGACGTGTCGCGGTTTCTCGACGCTTCCATCGAGTCTGTGCTGAAAACGTTGCTTGAGGCTTTCTTGCTGGTGTTTATCGTGGTGTATATTTTCCTCCAGGATATCCGCTCTACTCTGATTCCCGCCATCGCGGTCCCTGTCTCGCTGGTCGGCACGTTCTTCTTTATGGAGATGCTGGGGTTCTCTGTCAATATGCTTACGCTTTTCGCTCTGGTTCTTGCCATCGGGATTGTGGTCGATAATGCCATAGTGGTGGTGGAGGCGGTGCATGTGAAGATGCATGAGAACAAGTTGTCGCCATACAAGGCGTCTGTCGCTGCCATGAAGGAAATCGGCGGGGCGATTGTCGCCATCACGCTGGTGATGTCTGCCGTATTCGTCCCGGTAGGTTTCATGGAGGGTACTGTGGGGATTTTCTACCGCCAGTTCTCCCTGACTCTGGCTGTGGCTATCGTCATTTCGGGTATCAACGCCCTGACCCTCTCCCCCGCCCTCTGCGCCTTACTGCTCAAACCGGCGGGTACGGGCCGGAAGAAGCTGACTTGGCTGCGTAAGTTTTTCATCGTTTTCAACCGGGCTTATTACCGTTTCGAGAACCGTTATAATCTCGGAGTGCACAAGTATCTGGGACGGAAGGCTTTCACGTATGCTACTTTGCTTATTTTCTTGCTGGCAACCTACGGAATCAATCTGGTCCTGCCCACCGGATTTATACCGAATGAGGACCAGGGCATGATATATGTCAATGTGGACGCGCCTCCGGGGGCTACGGTGGAACGCAGCGAGAAGGTGTTGAATGAGATACAGGCTGCTTTGCTGCCTTTTGACGAAATCGAGAGTATCTCGACATTGGCGGGCTACAGCCTGATGACGGAAACGGAGGGGGCGAGCTACGGAATGGGGATGATTAACCTCAAGCCTTGGGGCGAGCGCGAAGAGAGCGTGGACGAGCTGATGCAGGTTTACAAGGACCGTACTTCTCACATCAAGGATGCTGACATCCAGTTTTTCCTGCCTCCGTCTGTTCCGGGCTTCGGCAATGCGAGCGGATTCGAGCTGCGGCTGCAGGACAAGACTGCCGGGGATTTCCATGAGTTCGCAGCAGTGGCGGACGATTTAGTGGAGAAGTTAAACGCGGACCCGCGTCTGGCAGGGGTCACTTCCGGGTTCAACCCGAACTTCCCGCAGTATTTGCTAAAGGTGGATTTGGCAAAGGCCGCCAAGCTGGGAGTGGAACTGGACAAGGCTATGGAGACGCTTCAAGCGTATATAGGCAGTTTTTATTCTTCTAACTTTATCCGTTTCGGGCAGATGTACAAGGTGATGATTCAGGCGTCTCCGGAATACCGGATGAATCCTGAGGATTTGTATCATTTTTATGCCAAGAACAAGGACGGGAACGTGGTGCCGTACTCGAATTTCATGACTATGGACAGGGTGTACGGTCCGAGCCAGATTACCCGTTACAATATGTTTACCTCGGCACTGATTACGGGTGAAGGGGAAGGCGGCATCAGTTCGGGTGAGGTGATTGCCGCCGTGGAGGAAATCTGCAAGGAGGTGCTTCCGCGCGGGTATGACGTGGAATGGTCGGGCATGACTCGCGAGGAGAAGGATTCCGGCGGGCAGACTCTTGTCATTTTCGGTATTTGCCTGTTGTTTGTTTATCTGTTGCTTGCCGCTCAGTATGAGAGTCTGTTATTGCCTTTCTCGGTAATTCTTTCTCTGCCTGCGGGGATTTTCGGTTCTTATTTCTTCCTGCAACTGGCGGGGCTGGAGAACAACATTTACGCACAGGTGGCTTTGGTGATGCTTATCGGGCTTCTGGGCAAGAATGCGATTTTGATTGTGGAGATGGCGAACCAGTTCCGCAGCCGGGGATTGTCTCCTCTGGAAGCGGCGGTAAAGGGGGCGGTGAGCCGTCTGCGCCCGATTCTGATGACTTCATTCGCTTTTATCTGCGGACTGATTCCGCTGTTACTGGCGAGCGGCGCCGGCGCGCTGGGGAACCGTTCCATAGGTACGGCAGCGGCAGGCGGCATGTTTATCGGGACGGCTGTGGGTATTTTCCTGGTTCCCGGATTATATTTGATTTTTGAATCTTTGTCGGTACGATTGAACCGCAATAAAATACGTTATGAAGATGATGATGAATAGCATAAGGATTTGTTCGGTTATGGCCGCCACGGTGTGGGTATTGGGGGGATGCAAGGCTCCTTCTCTCTCACCGGTGGAGAGAATTGACTTGCCGGACACGTTTACGGGGCGCACGGACACGGCTACGGTCGCCTCTCTTTCATGGAAAGCTTTCTTTCCCGATTCTTGCCTGGTTGCTTATATGGATACGGCTCTGGCCGGGAATCATTCGTTTTTGCAGACGATGGAGAATATATCCATAGCGCGGGCGCAACTGAAAACCAGCAAGGGGGCGTTGTTGCCTGAGGTTGCATTGGGGATTGACGGCGGTATCCAACGGTTTGGCGAGTTTACGATGGACGGTGTGGGCAACAGCACGACTAATACCCCGGACTTGCCGGAGAACAAGCATATCCCCGACCCGTACAGGAATCTGAACCTGGGACTGAGTTTCCAGTGGGAAGCGGATATCTGGGGGAAGCTTACGGACAAGAAACGGGCGGCTGCCATGCGGTGGATGCAGTCTGTAGAGGCGCAACGGCTCGCCCGCACGATGCTGATTTCCGAAGTGGCTACGCAATATTACGGCTTGATTGGCCTGGACAGGAAACGGGCGGTACTGGAGGAGGCTATCCGCAAGACCGGAGAGTCTTGTGCCCTGACTGATGAGTTGATGAAGGAGGGGGAGGTTTCCCGTCTGTCGGTGGACCAGTTCAACTCGCGCCGGCTGCAACTGAAGGAGATGTTGCTGGATACGGAGTTGCAGATATCGGATGCGGAACGGGCGTTTGCCTTATTATTGGGGAAGTTGTCCATGAAGGTGGTACGTCCGGATTTCAATACGATGTCTGCTTACCGTTTTCCCGGCGAGGTGGGTATTCCCGCCCAGTTATTGAGGAACCGTCCCGACATCCGGGCGGCCGAACTGGAGCTGCTGGCTTCCAAGTCTGACTTGTCCGCCGCCCGCAAGGCTTTTTTCCCTTCACTGACAATAGGCGGAAGTGGAGGGTTCAATGCGTTCAACCTGCAGGAGTGGTTCGCTTCTCCGGCCTCACTGGCGTATAACATCGCAGCGGGTATCAGCGCACCTATTTTCAAGCGTCATGAAATCCGCGCGTTATGGCAGACTTCTAAAAGCCGCCAGAGGATTGCTTTGCTGAACTATCATTATACGGTATTGCGCTCTTACCAGGAGGTGGTGAGTCTCATAGCCGCCTCCGAGCAGATGAGCAAACGCAAGGCTCTCAAACAGGAGGAAAGCCGGATTCATAACCGGTCTATCAATAACGCGAATGAGTTGTTCAAGACCGGTTTTGCGGGGTATCTGGATGTGTTGTCAGCCGACGAGCGTTATCTGGAATGCGAACTGGAACGTATCGAGCTGAATACTGCTTATTGCCAGTTGCATGCCCAATTATACAAGGCGCTGGGAGGAGGCCGTTTTTGATATTGCGTTGTCGGTCGGTATAGGGATGTTTCTTTTTGGAAAAAAGGAGGTTCTTATATTGAAAGAAGGATGTCCTAAAGCGAAAAGAAAGGATGTCCTAAAGCGAAAAGAAAGGATGTCTTAAAGCGAAAAGAAAGGATGTCTTAAAGCGAAAAGAAGGATGTCCTAAAGCGAAAGAAGGATACCCCAAAACGGGTTCCGGAAATTGAAAATCGGCACTGTCCAGAATTTTGTGTAAATGTAATCCGACAGACTGGAATCTCTCAAAACAGTAATCCCCTTATTTTACCTGACATTCTCCGGAATGAAGGTTAAAATAAGGGGATTGTTTTGTCATATCGTCTATCATCGCACCGCTTACGGATGAACAACGAAAGGTGTCCCGTTTTTCCGCTTTAAGGGTTGCCGGTTTCAAACGAAGACCGTATCGGATATTATATTATTGATTACCGATTTCCTTACTGCCTTGAGAACCTAAATAGACTTTTGAAGTTCGCTCGTCACGTTCACAATATTCTTTCATGAAGAACTCTTTAATTGCGACCAAGCGGTTTAACCCGACTTGCATGCCTAAATAGGTAATTCCGAAACCACCTTGCCCAAGTACTTTTTCAATTTTATATTTACCTCCTTGAAGGAGTGTGCCTATTTGTATATTCATAATTGATTAGATTCTATTTCCTCGTTTATCTATACGGAAAGTTTCACCATTCAGTTCTGCCTTAGTTTCCCCGCCTTTAAAGCTGGATACGTTATTATATTGGCACTGGACAACGATGGTACCGCTTTTATCTATAAACCCCCATTTTCCATTTATGCTCACTGCCGCTAAACCTTCGGAGAAACTATTGGCAAAATCATATATGCATTGAGTAACCATCTTGCCACTTTTATTAATAAACCCATATTTTCTATCAAAAAAACCTTCTTTTCCATTTATTCCCACTAATGCCAGTCCTTCGGAAAACGGCTCGGCATAGTTGTATTTAAACGAAATCATTGTATTCCCGTCTTTGTCTATATATCCCCTTTTGCCATTTTTCTCGACTGCCGCCAGCCCTTCTGAAAATGACTCTGCATAATCGTATTTCAATGGGATGACAATGGTCCCGTTTTTATCAATATATCCCCATTTTTTGTTTTTATTTATCAGGGCTATCCCTTCACTAAACCCATAGTGTGCAAGACGCAGATTCTCTTTCAATGCCTGTTTCTCGTCCAATGCCGTACTTTGTGCTACCGATAGAACCGTGGTATCAGCAACAGCAACAACGTCATTTAGTACTGGCGTGTTCTCTAAAGCTGCTATCGAATCTCCTATCCGGATGGAATCCATGAGAGCTAATTCACGTTTTTTAGCTTCATTGCCTCTGTAAGAAACAGAGAATAATATCACTATACCGGTTAATATGGCGACACTGACAATCAATGTCCATGTAGATTGACTCAGATTAAACTTAGGTGTTTTTTCATCGGATGTTTGTAACTTTTCTTCATCCGTTATAATCTTTGTCGTATCATCACTGTTTATAGAAGATGACATTGGCTCTTTCTCCTTTTGGCTATTAAGGAGTATCGAAAAATTCGTTATTGTTTGCGGACGTTCTTTTCTTCTGGGGTTCATAGCCTTTTCAATGGCTCTTTGGGTAGTATCCGATATTGAACCCGACAGTTCCGGTAAACCTTCATTCAATACCAGGCTTGCCTTAGGGGGCTTTACTCCTGAAAGTAAAAAAAACAGAGTGGCTCCCAATGAGTAAATATCTGTTGCGGGAGAGAATTCACTGACACCGCCCGGCTCGTACTGTTCCATAGGAGCATATCCTTCACTAATGCCGACAGGAGTACTGCTAGTCTGGTTGCCGTCCGGGTCATACTGTTTTGAAAGCCCGAAGTCTATCAATAGTACTTTCGTTCTATCAGCAGTTATCAATATGTTGCTCGGTTTTATATCAAGATGGCACAACCGGTGGGTATGCATGTAACCTAATGCCGCCGCTAACTGAGAGATATAATTCAGTGCCGTTTTTTCTGTCAAAGCACCCGACTGACTGACGTATTGCTGCAAAGAACCGCCGTCAATATATTCCATTACATAATAGGATGTTCCGTTCTCATCAAAGACATCCAAAACTTTGACTATGTTCGGATGGTTTAATTTGGACAGGTTCTCTGCTTCTTTCCTGAATTTTTTCCGATAGCTTTCAACTTGTTCTATGCTGCCGGTTGACGGGACGGAAACGTGTTTGGTATATTCATCCCTATTACATAGCTCTTTCATAAAGAACTCTTTAACAGCGACATTTATTTCTGTTTGTATGATTCCCAGTGGTCCTTTTATTTCCACTTTCATTGTTGCTAAATAAGTGATGCCGAAACCACCTTGCCCAAGCACTTTTTCTATTCTATATTTCTTGCCTTGGAGGAAAGTTTGAAATGGGAGCTGCATAATTCATTGTTTATTAGTTGTCGGTAACTATGATTATTCTTGTTTTTGATTCCTGTCTTCATTCCGGGTCTTATCATGGGAATCTTTCTTTACGTTTTCAATTTGCGGCTTTTTATCCGGTTCTTTTTTGGATATCCGTTTTATAAAAAGTGAAGAGGCGGCATAAAGAAGCACAAAGAGCAGTACACAAAAAACCGAAATTTTTATGATGGAAGAAACACGCTTATGGCGCTTGTTTTCTTTTGGTTCTTGAACGGTTTTATTTGTCTCGGCCGGGATATTTTCGTCTGATAGACTATCAAGCACATGAATGAGATAGGCTGAATGATTGTCTTTGTTGTTTTCACTTACTTTAATCAGTATATCCAACTTCTCTTCATCACTATTCTTTGTTTCCGATAGTATGTTCAACAGGTTTTCATCTTCTGTCTCTTCCAACATCCCGTCCGAACACATAAAGAAATAATCATCCGGCCGAATATCCGTAATATGTTTAAGCTCAGCTTTAGGACGTCTTTCAAGATTGGGCTGCATGGCACGAGTGATGACGTTCTTTTGTCTGAATGTTTTGGCCTCCTCAGGCGTTAATTCTCCTATTTCAATCAGGTCATTCACGAGTGAATGGTCTCGCGTTTTAAACAGGATTTTCTTTTCTGAAGGACGAATATGGTAAATACGGCTATCTCCGATATGAGCTAACAGGCAACCATCGTCATGGAAGTGCAAGAAAGTCATGGTGGTCCCCATCTTTTTTGCCGCACCGTTGTCTTTAGCATCCAATTCGTCATACGCAGCGTTTAATGCCTGATTGAACTGTTCATCTGTGAAATTATCTGTCGGAGTGTGTGCTAAAACATACTTACTCATGGCTTCGCATACAGTCTGGCTTGCTATCTCTCCTGAATCATGTCCTCCCATTCCATCGCAGACGAGGAATGTACGATCGTTTTTTGTTGCTTTTCCATAATGTGGGAATATAGAGTCTTCTTGGTTGGCTCGCTGCCCCAACTCATAAATCGCCAATGGTTTTAATATATATTTCATCTTCTTTTATTTTCCAATTTATAGGATAGTTTCGTCTTCCGAATCAAAAACAAATTGCAACACTGTATTCGCCATTTTCAAGGTGTCTCCTCCATGTAATACGATACGGTCTCCGTTCTCTATTTTTAGGCAATTCACATATGTGGCATTTTTATTCTGTGCATTCGAGAAATAGTGGATATAATCCCCATCTTGCTTTTTATGGACTTCAATAACAGAATGCGCACGACTCATGTAACGATCATCCGTATTAATCTGTATGGTAGAATTAGATGACTGTGCTTTTCTTCCGATGGTATTCTTACCGAGCGAAAGCGTATATTCCTCGTTTGTCCCGGGCTTTCTAAGTTTGCCAATACTTTTGGATTTAAGTCTGTCGTGCAAATTGTTGCCTAATTGTGTGGCATCTCCTGCCGTAGTCGCATCGTCCATATCATATTGTGATTCTTGCCTCTGACTTGGAATTTTATAATCTACATAACGGGAGACTTTTTTACATACCGGACAAGGAATAGATTTATTTTCCAAACCGGTCATATTTTTAATAGTCAGAACTGCCCCGCAATTGGGGCACTTGATTTTAAGTAATTCGGGTTCCATTTTATTTTTTTACATTTTTCACCACACTATAACCGGCATCGTATCACTAAACTTTCCCCACATGACCGGATGTTGTTTATTATTTGACAGTTCTTTTACTCCTTTACTGACATATAGGAACAGTTCTTTTGCCGTAATTATCCTATCACGATTAGCATCAGCTCCTCCACGTAAGCCACGCTGCAAACAGGTAGTGAAGAATCCGTTTTGCATGGTGCGACGCTCGATTGATACCTCATTGTCGCGGGAGGACAAGAAGAGCATTACTTTCAAGGAAGACAAAGATGATGGCGCCGACGAACTGTTTCTTGAGTTTCTCATCTTACCTGAAAAACAAGCATCTGCAAATATCATCTTGTTTTTCGACGGGCTTTTAGCCATTACTTTTCTCACATCTTGATAGGAAATCCTTTCATCATACCCGACAAATCCGCCTTTATATCCATGTCCGCTGAAAAAGAGAACAATGATATCATCGACTGTAGCTTTACTAAAAAGCTTGCTCATGCCGGTTAACACGTTACTGCGGGTAGCCTGTCGATTTGTCAATATTACTGTTTCTGCTTTCTGATTTTTTTGATAGACCCATTGAATGGCTTTTGCATCTTTGGCCGGAAGTGTGAGGTCATTCTCCGTACCCGGATAATCTGCTATCCCGACAGATACCAAATAAATCTTTTGGGCAGAAGCTTTTCCACAAAGGATGCAAAAACAGGCTGCCAAAAACAATATTTGCTTCATAACTGATGTTTTAGATGTTAAGCAAAGTCAACCGGCTCAGCATCATTGGTATAATCCGGCAGTTCTGCCAAATAATTATCCTGGGGACTTATATCCAATTGTTGTTGAAAATCGGCTACTTGTATTCCTTCATCCTGTATGTTGCATATTTCGCTCTCACTGATGACTCCGTCGCTATTCATATCTGCTCCCATAATATCAAAAGTGCCGTCATGATTTACATCCACGACAAAGACTTCATGGCCGCTTATTTCCATTTGTCCGATAGTAGCTACGGAGCCATCTTCCATTGTCGCCTCATGAACGCCTATTATTTGAACCTCATCAAATGTTTCGTTGTTTTCAGGCTCTACGTTAACGACGAGGTCCTCTCCGACTCTCCCGCCACCCGGCATGGTATCTGTGTGAATTTCGGCAGATATTGCTTCTGTGCTTGTATCGTTTTGATTGGAATCTTCATTATTTGCTGTGTTTTCCCCGGTCCCATAAGAGATACGGCTGCCAAATTCCGCACGTTCTTCTGCAGTCATTTCGTTCCATTCATTTGCATAGTATGTACCATAAACGCCTCCGTTCCACTCAAAAACTCCGCCCGGTCCCACTTCCTGACGTGCTGCCGCAAAGGCCTCACTAAAAGACAGGTCATCACTTACTGTAGCTACAGGAAGCCCTTCTACGCTAATAGCAGAATCTTCTGAAACCGGGAGTGCTTCTCCGCTTGTTGAGGATTGACTACCGTGCCCTGGAGCGTCCGCATCATCATATGCGCTAGTTGAGCCTGTAAAGAATGTACTCGTACTACCTAATAATATTCCCGATACTCCGCCTATTACAACTTGTTTCCAGGAACGGTTCTTTTTAGTAAGTTCTTCCCGCGGTTCTTTCTGCTCTTTCGTTTGTTTATCAGATAGTTGTGTCTCTTCATTTTCATTCTCATACTGATTGAGTATAGTCTCTTCCGATTTCATAAGGCTGCAATTTTTATGGTTATTAATTCTGTTTTATATTAAATAAGGTAGGTAATCATCCGTCACGTTGTCATCATATGTTTCATTAATACTATCAACGGATAGGGTGTCTATGGTTTGATTTATAGAAATGTCCATTATTTCTTGCATATCCGAATGGAGAATCGCTCCTTCTGTCGGATATCCGATATTTTCCAAGTGCATCCCATTAGATTCTACAGCAACAATATTCACTTCATCATTATCCGGCAGAACTGATGGTTCTGTAATATACGGTTCTGCAGTATATGGTTCTGTCAATACATCACCCGTAGATGAAGATAGCGTTTCGACAGGTATCACTTCCGGTCGATGAATTTCAACAGTGACTTCGTTGTGTTCAGTCATTTTGCCGTCATCAATGATTTCTTCTTGTTCACTTTCCAATATTCCGGCAGAATATGCCGCTGTTGCAAAAGCCGCTCCTCCAGTTACAGCACCAATTCCAGCCGCTATCGCCCAATCTTTATCTCGATTAAATTCTGACATTGATTGAGCTTTTGTTTCTTCTTTTTTTTTCATAATTGTTTTTCTTGTCTTGCTTCAAAGGTACCGAATCATTCTATAAACCAGATATTCCATAAGGTGTATTACATGAAATATAGGGATTTATGTATGAAGGGGGTTGCTTTTCAATTTTTATTTTTCTGCTTACAAAAGAGTTTCTGATTGTAACTGCATATGCTATTATTTTTTTGTTTTGTTTGATAATGCTTGAATAGGACGGCTTCCTTTGCCTCTGCTATTGTCTGTTTTTTGTGAGATTGTCAATTATTCGTGTATTTGGATTTACAGTAGGGACAACCTGGCATTTTCTTTAAGTCATCATATTGTTGATAGCCCATAAAATGGTGACAATCCGGATTAGGGCATACATAATCTTTATGAAACTTCTTATCTAAATCATCCAGAAATTTAGGAAGTGTGGAAGATGAACGATAAGTAACTATAAAGAAATACACACCCAACAAAAGGCCTGCAGAATATAAAGCTACACGCAACGAAGTGTACTCGGCTATACCGGGAATAAAACCACAGAATATGGCAGACATAGAAAATACACTTGTTACCGATCGTATTGCTACAGATTTCTTTTCTTTAATCTGTATCCGGAGTTTGGTGTCATGAAACTCATCCCAAACTTTCTCAAGATGCCGAATAGAATATGTTGAAGGTGATGCGTTCGCAACTATCTTACATATTGCAGCTATGTTCAAATAGTATCGGTCACTTCCCAATTCTACACGATCATTATCGGTTATATGCTTAGATTCGACTTCTACACCGTTTACATAAGTTATATTTCTTATATTGGTGATTACATAATTTCCTTTCTCTTTTATAGTCAGCTTACAATGTTGACGACTTACTGACTTGGGCACACTCCCGTTTTCACCAAGAAAAAAGTCTTTATTATCTACACTGATACGCAACCGGCTATTAGGCGATTCTCTCCCTATGACAATTTCCATCATTATCCTATACTTGTTTTAAAGTTAAAAAAAGTTCTTTCAGTTTTTTCAAAGCTTCTTTTGAAATTTCCACTTGATAGGCAAATGAAGAATAATCACTTAAGGTGAGTTCTATCAATTCAATTTATCCTCTTGTATCAGACAGCAGAACT
>NZ_CAUCSQ010000035.1 GCF_958445495.1 uncultured Bacteroides sp.
TGATTTACAGAATAAAAAACTATATTTTTAGGATAATGCTGGGGTTTGGATAATTTTCCTTAATAAAGCCTCGTTATAACTTTGTAATACGGTCAGGTAACTGCGTTCGGTAAAATTGATGCTGCGTTCTTTTTGTTTGATGGTAGTGCCTACGGGAGCGAAAAATACATAACGGCTGTTCAGTTCACGCCGGGCATTTTGTACGATTTGCAGCTCGGCTTTGGCCTTTTCAAACAACAATGTCTGTTCCAGCCATTGGTCGATGATGCTGGTCCGTGACGCCCCTTCTTTGGTATATTTGTGGCCCACATAAGAAGTCGTCAATTCATTCAGCTCTTGTTTAAGTTCGTTTAACCGCCTTTTGTCTCCTTCTACGGACAAATCGGCTTTATCTTTCGAATCGCTCATTGCTTCGATTTCCGAAATTTTCCCGGTAATGCTGGAAGCCTCCCGCAACTTGTCTACGAATTCAATGTTTTTCAGTACTTGTTTGGCATTGCTGTCCATGTGTCTTTCCAGTTCTTCAAGCATGGATTTAGTACTGTTGTATGCAAAGAGGGCGTCTTGTTCTCTCAGCTCGTATTCTTTATTGATAGCGGCTATTTCTTTTGTTTCGTCCAGATAATTGATAATGCGTTTCTCTACATTGTATTTCGTCAGGTCCTCTTCTTCGGAATTGAGCTTTTTGCCGATGCGTTTCAACTCTTCCTCGAAATATTTAATCACCTTATCCGTTTCCCCGTAACGGATGCGGCGATATTCCTCTACAAATTCCTCCATAAGGATACTCACGGTATTGTAGGCAATGCCGGGGTCGCCGGATGTGTAGCTGATATCCAGCAAATCGCTGGTCAGGCGACGCTGCACTTTGATGTTTTTCAAGGCGTTGTAACTATAAAAAGGATGGTTGTAGTAAAACATCTCATAAATGTAGTTACCCTTTTTCGGACGCATATACGCTTCCAGGTTAGCCATTGTTTTATCTTCGCTCGACTTGTCGATAAGTTTCAGTATTTCCGGGCCGTTCGGGCTGTTCTTCAAATGATTGTAAGTGTAATTATAGCTGGAAGAAGTAATTCCCTCATTTTCCGTTTCCGGATTTCCCAGAATCAGTACACGTGAAAACAGCCGCAAGAACACCCTTTTCAATGTGCTTTCGGCCTGCATGATGCTTATCAGGTTGTCCATCGAATTCTGCACGGTAGCCCAGTCGGTACGTTTGTCGCTCTCCAGGTTATATCCCGAAGCGACTCCCGTATATAAAGTCGCTTTCACGTCGTATCCCCCTTGCATGTGTCTGGTAAAATAGAAAACCAATAATGTAAAGACGGAGGTCCCCACCAATATCGTCCAACGGTGATGAAATAAGGTCCGTATGATGGAAATGATAAAGTTCATAAATTCGGGTCTTTTATTTTCGTATGATTGGTGTGCGTGAGATGACTTCAAGTATCATCAGGCTTTTTGCCAGTTCGAATTTGCTTTTTTCGTATGCTTCGCGGGCTGCAGACTGCCTTTCTTTGTCAACTGCCAGTTCTGTGGATTCAATCGTCCCGTTGGTAAAGTTTTTTTCGGATATTTCATATTGTACGTTGGCAAGTACCAGGCTTTCACTTCTCATTTGAAGGATTTTTATCTGTGAAGTGACCGTTGCATACATTTCGATAATGTTTTTCTTAATCTCGTCGTATTTGATTTCCCGTTCCAGTTCCGCACTTCTCAATGTGAGTTTCTGCCGGTTGACACGTCCTTTGAGGTCAAATAAATCATTTAAGGGGATACTTATGCCCGCCCCTACCGTATAACCGTTTTGCGCTTGTGTGGAATAAGTCAGGTAGGGAGGGATTGCTACGTCCGTGTAGGTGGATTCATTGCCGAACATGCCGTATTGGTAACTTCCTCTCAGGCTGAAAAAGCCGAGAAACGCCCATCTTTCTTTTTGCAGTAATTTGCGCTCTATCGCCGCTTTCACATCCGCCATTTCATAAATAGGGCTGTTTTTGGCATTCTCGAACAGAACGGACAAGGGGGGAAGATTTATTTTGCTGTAATCTTCATCGTTCAACTGCGAGTAGTCGCTGAATTCTTGTGCGGCCACGCGCGCGGCAGAGGTGAATAAAAAGAATAATCCCCACAAAAGGTATATATATTGCTTCATAAAATAATCATATTATTTGCTCTTGCTGTGTTATACCTTGCAAATATAAGGATTAATTTTATTTATAAGCAGTCTTTCATTATCTATTTTGTAATCTTTCTTGTTTATCGTGTGCAAATTGTTGATTAAAATGTATGCGGACTATTCATTGGTCCGCATGTGCGGAGGTTGGTCAGAAAGCCTCCGTCATATTGAAATAAAACAAATTCTGTTTGTTTACCATGTTTCTGCCGTAATCGAAACGGACATTCATACGGGGCTGGACTTCAATGCGTAAACCGAGTCCGATGTTGGGAAGCACGCCTTCTATTTTTCCCGGAGTAGGTCCCATGAATCCGCAGCCTCCCCACGCCACATAACCTATATGGTTCAGCATTTTCTTTATCCACGTGCTTTTGTCCGTATTTATCATCTGCCGGTATTCGGCCATCATTACGTGGGAAGACTTGTCGCGATATTGCCCCATGTAATACCCTCGAAGGTCGAAAGGAGTTCCGCTAAGCGCATATTTCGTCAGAGGAACATCGCCGAATACGTTTTTGGTCTGTACCGTCCAGGCGATGACCTTCCGGTTTCCGACCGTTTTATATTGCCGGTAGTCCATTTCCAGGCGGTAGAAATTATCATCGCCTCCGAAAGCTTTGCTGTACATCATTCCGCGGAAGTCCAAGTACGTCCCCCGATAAGCGTTTGCAGGTACGTCACGTGTATCGAATGTCAATAAGAATCCGAGTCCCGAACTGAAATTCGTGTATCCGTGTTCCGTCCCTCCTGCTGCGATGTATGAGGGCTGGTTCACCATTCCGGCTGCCGGTTTAGTGATTTTATCGTAATTCAAGTCAATCTGCGGACCCGCGAAGAAGTTGCTTTTTCCCAATCGGAACAAAAACCACGGATTCACTTGAATGCCGCTGTAACGGTATTCGCTCGTATTTTCTCCGCGTTCATAATCTTTATTGGTACTGTATCCGATGCCGTAAAAGTTCTCTATTGTATTCTTATAAGAAAAAGTGCCGAAGATTCGGAAACGGTCACCTTTGAAGAAGAGCTGCGGTTTCGCCATCAGGTTCAATCCGCCTTCAAACATCAGGGCGATTGCCATCGGGACTATCGAGCGCCGTTGGGTCGTATCGCTGGGATTCATCCGGAATGTCAGCAGCGCGCTCCCGCCCACTAGTACGCCGAAATCCGGCGTGTAACTGGGCCCTCCCAATATGTTGTAATGGAGGTTTCTCTGGGCTACACGCCGGCGCCGCAGTTCCCGTTTGGAAAGGGGAGGGGCGCTGTCCGTCGAAACGGTCTCGCCGGTAAGGGCCGGAGGTGTGGAACCTTGCACTTCATCATTCTTTACTGTTGTGCTGTCTGTTTGGGCTAATGTGACGCTGACCGGCAGAAATGCCAACCATATACCTATTATATATTTCTTCATATTTTTTCTTGGGAATCCGGGTGCAAAGAAAACGCTTTTATTTCAATTAGTTTTCATCTTCATAGATAATAAATCTAAAAAAGAATCGTATTTTTGCAAAGGATATATGTAAAATCAATTTGCCTGTATGCCGATATGCGGGCTGGCGGCCGTGGATAGGCGCATCGTGTTGGCATACCGCAAAATAATTTAAACGAATTGCTAATGATGAATAGACGAATTTTATCAGTTTTTGTTTGCTGTGCCCTTTGCTGTTATGCACAGGCGCAAGATACGAACGGCGGCATCAGCGAAGCCATGTTGCAACAGATTAAACAAAGTTACCGGAACACTCCCGCCGATAAGGCCATCCGCAACGCCATCGGCAACAATGACATCCGCAAGCTGGCTTTGAACCAGGATAATTTGAAAGGAATGGATACCCACTTCTCCGTGAAAGTGAATTCCAAAGGCATTACCGACCAGAAATCTTCCGGCCGTTGTTGGCTTTTCACGGGGCTGAACGTCATGCGTGCCAAAGCTATCGGCAAATATGACCTGGGAGCTTTTGAATTCTCCCAGACCTATCCTTTCTTTTTCGACCAGTTGGAAAAGGCCAACCTTTTTCTGCAGGGAGTCATCGATACCAGTGATAAGCCGATGGATGACAAGATGGTGGAATGGCTTTTCCGCAACCCTTTGAGTGACGGCGGAACTTTTACCGGCGTTGCCGATATTGTAAGTAAATACGGGCTTGTCCCCAAAGACGTCATGCCTGAGACCAACAGCAGCGAGAACACCTCCCGCATGGCAAGCCTGATAACCTTGAAGCTTCGTGAACAAGGGCTTCAACTTCGTGACCTGGCAGCCAAAGGGGCGAAATCGACGGTGCTGGAAAAAAAGAAAACGGAAATGCTGTCAACCGTCTACCGCATGCTTGTTTTGAATTTAGGTGTGCCTCCCATGGAATTTACCTGGACGCAATACAACGCCAAAGGCGAACCGGTGTCTACCGAGACATATACGCCGCTTTCCTTTTTGAAGAAATATGGCGATGAAAACCTGATTGGCAACTATGTGATGCTGATGAATGACCCCAGCCGTGAATATTACAAATGTTATGAAATCGATTATGACCGCCACCGTTACGACGGTAAAAACTGGACTTACGTCAACCTTCCCGTGGAGGATATCAAAGAAATGGCTATCGCTTCCCTGAAAGACAGTACCATGATGTACTTCTCTTGCGATGTGGGTAAGTTCCTGGATTCCGGACGAGGACTGCTCGACGTTAAAAACTATGATTACGAATCTTTGATGGGCACGACTTTCGGCATGGACAAAAAACAGCGTGTCCGGAGTTTTGCCAGCGGTTCCAGCCATGCGATGACTTTAATGGCCGTAGATATCGATAAAAACGGAAATCCGACCAAATGGATGGTCGAAAATAGCTGGGGGCCTTCAGCCGGGTACCGGGGATATCTTATCATGACTGACGAATGGTTTGACGAGTATATGTTCCGCCTTGTGATAGATACCAAATACGCCACTGCGAAGACGCTTGAAATATTAAAACAAAAACCGGTCCGGCTTCCTGCATGGGACCCGATGTTTGCAGGAGAAGAGTGATTTCCTCTTTACGGAAGGCCGGAAAGCCTGTGGCATCTTGATTAAAAACGGTGTTTTCAGGCAAAAGAAAGAGGTATGTGTACGAGCACAAAAGGAATTACGGATATTTTTCCGTAATTCCTTTCTTTTTTCCTCCCGAATCCCAATCTTATTTATTACTTTTGCGGCAAATTTATGAAACCATTATTTTATATAGCATGGCAAATGTAATAAAGTTACGTAAAGGCCTTGACATAAACCTGAAAGGTAAAGCTGCTGAAACGTACGCGACAGTGAAAGAGCCGGGATTTTACGCACTCGTACCCGACGATTTTCCTGGAGTGATGCCGAAAGTAGTTGTAAAGGAACAGGAGTATGTGATGGCAGGTGGACCCTTGTTCATCGACAAGTATCATCCTGAAGTGAAATTTGTTTCGCCCGTGAGTGGCGTGGTGACGAGTGTGGAACGTGGTGCTCGCCGCAAGGTGTTGAACATCGTAGTGGAAGCTGCTGCAGAACAGGACTACGAAGAGTTTGGAAAGAAAAATGTTGCCTCAATGGATGCTGATGCCGTAAAGACCGCTTTGCTGGAAGCCGGTCTGTTCGCATTTATCAGACAACGTCCTTACGACATCATCGCCAATCCGACGGTAACGCCGAAAGGCATCTTCGTATCGGCATTCGATTCCAATCCGCTGGCTCCCGACTTTGAGTTTGTCCTGAAAGGAGAGGAAGCGAACTTCCAGACCGGGCTTGACGCTCTTGCCAAGATGGCGAAAACGTATCTGAGCATCAGCGTGAACCAGAAAGCCGCTGCCTTGACACAGGCAAAGAACGTTACGGTCACGGCGTTTGACGGACCCAACCCGGCGGGTAACGTAGGCGTCCAAATCAATCACATCAGTCCTATTTCCAAAGGCGAAACCGTGTGGACAATCGATGCGCAGGCAGTAATCTTCATCGGCCGTCTGTTCAATACCGGCCGTGTGGATTTTACCCGGACGGTGGCGGTGACAGGTTCCGAAGTGTTGAAACCTGCATATTGCAAACTGCGGGTAGGAGCTTTATTGACCAACGTATTCGCCGGAAACGTAACCAAAGGCAGAGATTTGCGCTATATCAGCGGCAACGTGCTGACGGGAAAGAAAGTTTCCCCGAATGGGTTCCTGGGCGCTTTCCATAGCCAACTGACCGTTATTCCTGAAGGAGACGATATCCACGAGATGCTGGGATGGATAATGCCGCGTTTCAACCAGTTCAGTGCCAACCATTCCTATTTCAGTTGGCTGATGGGGAAAAAGGAATATACGTTGGATGCCCGCATCAAGGGTGGCGAGCGCCACATGATTATGTCGGGAGAATATGACAAAGTATTCCCGATGGACATCCTGCCCGAATATCTGATAAAGGCTATTATCGCCGGTGACATCGACCGTATGGAAGCGCTTGGCATCTATGAAGTGGCTCCGGAGGATTTCGCTCTCTGCGAATTTGTCTGTTCTTCGAAAATGGAACTGCAACGCATTGTCCGTGCCGGGCTTGATATGCTCCGTGCCGAAATGTCATAATCCCGTCTATTCACAGGCAAAAAGTAAAAAGTAAATCGTAAAATAGTAATATATTAATGAAAGCGTTAAGAAATTATCTCGATAAGATAAAGCCAAACTTTGAAGAGGGCGGCAAATTCCACGCATTCCAGTCGGTGTTCGACGGCTTCGAAACATTCCTGTTTGTGCCCAACAAGACTGCGAAAACGGGAACGCACATACATGACGCAATCGATAGCAAACGCATCATGTCGATTGTGGTTATTGCGTTAGTGCCGGCGTTGTTGTTCGGTATGTACAACGTAGGTTACCAGCATTTCACCCATACGGGCGCTACAGGCAGCTTTTTTGAAATGTTCATCTACGGATTTCTGGCAGTATTGCCTAAAATAATCGTTTCTTATGTAGTAGGTCTGGGGATTGAGTTCGTGGTAGCTCAATGGAAGAAGGAAGAGATACAGGAAGGATTCCTCGTGTCGGGTATCCTGATACCGATGATTGTTCCGGTAGACTGCCCGTTATGGATTCTTGCCGTAGCCACTGCATTTTCCGTAATCTTTGCGAAAGAGGTGTTCGGCGGTACGGGTATGAATATTTTCAATGTAGCGTTGATTACCCGTGCGTTTCTGTTTTTCGCTTATCCCACCAAGATGTCCGGCGACGCCGTTTGGGTATCGTCAGACAGTATCTTCGGCCTGGGACAGAGCGTAGACGGACTGACCGTTGCCACCCCGCTGGGAGAAGCCGCTACAACCGGCTCGGTTCCTGCATTCAGCATGGATATGGTGACAGGGCTCATTCCGGGTTCTATCGGTGAAACAAGCGTGATTGCTATCCTGATAGGTGCCGTTATCCTTTTGTGGACCGGTGTCGCAAGCTGGAAAACGATGGTTTCCGTATTTGTCGGCGGTGCATTCATGGCATGGGTGTTCAACTCCATCGGTATGGAAAATAATACAATGGCACAGATGCCCTGGTACGAGCATCTTGTTCTGGGAGGTTTCTGTTTCGGCGCCGTATTTATGGCTACCGACCCTGTCACTTCCGCACGTACGGAAAAAGGCAAATATATTTTCGGATTCCTTATCGGTGTGATGGCTATCGTTATCCGTGTGCTGAATCCCGGTTATCCCGAAGGTATGATGCTCGCTATCCTGTTAATGAACATCTTCGCACCGCTGATTGACTACTGTGTAGTGCAGGGCAACATCAGCCGTCGCGAAAAACGCGCTGTCAAGTCTAACCAATAAATACCGAATGAAAAATGAATACGAATAGTAATAGTTATACTATCATTTATGCTTCGGTAATGGTTGTTATCGTAGCATTTCTGCTGGCATTCGTTAGTTCTTCGCTGAAAGAGACGCAGAATAAGAATGTGCAGTTGGACACAAAGAAGCAGATTCTTGCCGCACTGAACATCAAGAACGTGGAAGATGCGGATGCGGAGTATAAGAAATATGTAAAAAGCGATATGCTGATGAACGCGGATGGCACGCTGTCTGAAAATACAGGCGATTTCGCTACCAACTATGAGAAAGAAGCGAAAGAGCAGCACCGCCTGCATGTTTTTGTATGTGAAGTGGACGGCCAGACCAAATATGTGGTTCCGGTTTACGGCGCCGGCCTTTGGGGAGCTATCTGGGGATACATCGCTCTGAATGAGGACAAAGATACCGTTTACGGTACTTATTTCTCGCATGCAAGCGAAACTCCGGGTCTGGGTGCTGAAATTGCGACGGACGCATTCCAACACGAATTTGTGGGTAAAAAGACACTGGAAAACGGTTCTGTAGCCTTGGGAGTCGTCAAACACGGTAAAGTGGAAAAACAGGACTACCAGGTAGACGGGATTTCCGGTGGTACGATTACTTCTGTCGGTGTGGATACCATGCTGAAAGAATGCCTGAAAAGTTACATAAGTTTTTTAACTAAATAATTAAGGAGGAGAAAAAAAGAATATGGGACAATTGTTTTCAAAGAGAAATAAAGAAGTATTCTCTGCTCCGTTGGGGATAGATAACCCGGTAACCGTACAGGTGCTCGGTATCTGTTCGGCACTTGCCGTCACCGCAAAGCTGGAGCCTGCTATTGTGATGGGGCTTTCGGTTACGGTCATTACGGCTTTTGCGAATGTCGTCATCTCATTGCTCCGCAAAACCATTCCCAACCGTATCCGTATCATCGTCCAGTTGGTTGTGGTAGCCGCTTTGGTAACTATTGTAAGTGAAATATTGAAAGCGTTCGCTTATGATGTAAGTGTTCAGCTTTCCGTTTATGTAGGTCTGATTATTACGAACTGTATCCTGATGGGACGCCTTGAAGCATTTGCCATGCAGAACGCTCCTTGGGAATCATTCCTTGACGGTCTGGGCAACGGTCTGGGATATGCCAAGATTCTGGTAATCGTGGCTTTCTTCCGCGAATTGTTTGGCTCAGGCACATTACTTGGCTTCAATATCTTGAATTACGAGCCTATTCAGAATATCGGATATATCAACAACGGTTTGATGTTGATGCCGCCGATGGCATTGATTATCGTCGCTTGTATTATCTGGTATCAGCGTGCACGCCACAAAGAGTTGCAAGAACAAAGTAATTAATATAAATGATGGAAATGAAGAGGAATGAACAAAAGCGGGTTGTACCGGAAGTCTGTTTCCGTTGTTGTCCGGACTGTCCGTTATTTGTTCCGCAATATAATCATGCCGGATTCTTCATTTTTAATTCTTAATTAAAGGATATGGAACATTTTTTCAGTTTATTCGTCCGCTCTATCTTTGTGGACAACATGATATTCGCGTTCTTCCTGGGTATGTGTTCATACCTGGCTGTTTCGAAGAATGTGAAGACTGCCGTAGGACTGGGTATCGCCGTGACTTTCGTGCTGGTGGTTACGCTCCCCGTCAATTACCTGTTGCAAACTAAAGTGTTGGCTGCCAATGCTATCGTTGAAGGAGTTGACCTTAGTTTCTTGAGCTTTATTCTTTTCATTGCCGTTATTGCCGGTATCGTGCAGTTGGTGGAAATGGTGGTGGAACGTTTCAGCCCGTCCCTGTACGCTTCATTGGGTATCTTCCTGCCGTTGATTGCCGTTAACTGCGCTATCATGGGAGCTTCCCTGTTTATGCAGCAGCGTATCAACCTCGGTCCGAGCGACCCGAAATATATCGGTGATATCTGGGATGCCGTTTCTTATGCGCTGGGTTCCGGTATCGGCTGGTTCCTGGCTATTGTCGGTCTGGCCGCCATCCGTGAAAAGATGGCTTACTCCGATGTGCCCGCACCGCTGAAAGGCCTGGGCATCACGTTTATCACTGTAGGCTTGATGGCAATCGCGTTTATGTGTTTCTCTGGTTTGAACATCTAAAAAGAAAGGAATAAGACAATGGATATGAATTTAATATTAGCGAGCATTGGAGTATTCCTTGTGGTTATTCTGTTGCTTGTTGTAATCCTGTTGGTTGCCAAGAAATTCCTGGTACCGTCAGGAAATGTGAAACTGACAATCAACGGTGAAAAAGAATTGGAAGTGGCTTCCGGTTCTACTTTGCTCAATACGCTGTCTGTAAACGGGATATTCCTGTCATCCGCATGTGGCGGTAAGGGTTCCTGCGGACAGTGCAAATGCCAGGTACTCGAAGGCGGCGGTGAAATTCTGCCTTCCGAAGTTCCCCATTTCAGCCGTAAACAGCAGCAAGACCACTGGCGTCTGGGCTGTCAGGTGAAAGTGAAAGGAGACATGGGCATCAAGATTGACGAGTCTGTACTCGGCGTGAAAGAATGGGAGTGCGAGGTTATCTCCAACAAAAACGTCGCTACGTTTATCAAGGAATTTATCGTGGCTCTGCCTAAAGGCGAACACATGGATTTCGTCCCCGGTTCTTATGCGCAAATCAAGATTCCTAAGTTCTCGATGGATTATGACAAAGACATTGACAAGGAACTGATTGGCGGGGAATATCTGCCTGCATGGGAGAAATTCGGTCTGTTGGGGCTGAAATGCAGAAACGATGAAGAAACGATTCGCGCATATTCTATGGCTAACTATCCGGCGGAAGGTGACCGTATCATGCTGACTGTACGTATCGCTACCCCTCCGTTCAAACCGAAAGAACAGGGTCCCGGATTTATGGATGTGATGCCGGGTATCGCTTCGTCCTATATCTTTACTCTGAAACCGGGTGACAAAGTTATCATGAGCGGTCCTTACGGAGACTTCCATCCGATTTTTGATTCCAAGAAAGAAATGATGTGGATTGGCGGTGGCGCCGGTATGGCTCCGTTGCGTGCGCAAATCATGCACATGACAAAGACGCTGCATACCACCGACCGCAAGATGTCTTATTTCTATGGAGCCCGTGCCTTGAACGAAGTGTTCTATCTGGAAGACTTCCTGCAATTGGAAAAAGACTTCCCGAACTTCTCGTTCCATCTGGCTCTCGACCGTCCGGACCCTGCCGCCGATGCTGCAGGTGTAAAATATACTCCGGGCTTCGTGCATAACGTAATTTACGAAACATACCTGAAAAATCACGAAGCTCCCGAAGATATCGAATATTACATGTGCGGTCCCGGCCCGATGTCGAAGGCTGTCGAGAAGATGCTTGACAACCTCGGCGTTCCGGCCCAGAACTTGATGTTCGACAACTTCGGCGGATAAAAAATCCGAAAAAGACTTTTCAGCTGGCAGACGGCGGGAAAGTTTGCATAAACCAGGTATATGACAAGAGGCTGGATTTCCGACAATAGATTGGATTCTTAACAATAAATTGGACTCTTAACAATAGATTGGACTTTTGACAAGAGATTGAACTCTTAACAATCTTAATAATAGATTGGATTCTAAGCCTCTTTAAATAGAATCAGTTGAATCTTACCCAAGTTTACGATATCTAAGCGTATTCTTGGGTAAGTTTGTATAAACACATGGTCGGTTCTCCGCCGGAAATCCTCCAAACAGAGCCTGCTGCCGTACCGATGTTATTCCCTCATTCGGGACAGCGTTGGAAAGAATCCGTCCTTTTCGGTTGATATGGAGGAAAACGTCCGGCAAGGGAGTGTGTCGAAATTAAGATGAATACTCGGAACAGTCACAGATTCTAACTGATAAACATAAAAATAGCCGTATCATTGCTCAAAAAAATAGAGTTGATACGGCCTTTTTATTGCTGACGAAGAGTACCGAGTTTCAGACGAAGAGTGTCGAGTTTCAAATAAAGAGTGTCAAGTTCCAGATAAAGAGTGTGGAGTTTCAGATGCAGAGTGCCAGGTTTCAAATGAGAAGTTTATTTCCTCTAAAATTGAATTTTGCCCTTCCCCTTTTTTATTACCGATAAAGAGTGTGGAATTTCAGATGCAGAGTGCCAGGTTTCAGATGAAAAGTTCATTTCTTCTAAAATTGAATTTTGGTACACTTCCTTTTTTATTGCCGATAAAGAGTATGGAGTTTCAGATGAAGAGTACCAGTTTTCAGATGAAAAGTTCATTTCCTCTAAAATTGAATTTTGGTACACTCCCTTTTTTTATTGCCGATAAAGAGTGTGGAGTTCCAGATGCAGAGTGCCAGGTTTCAGATGAGAAGTTCATTTCCTCTAAAATTGAATTTTACGCCCCCTTTTTTTATTGCCGATAAAGAGTGTCGAGTTCCAGATAAAGAGTACCAGTTTTCAGATGAAAAGTTCATTTCCTCTAAAATTGAATTTTACACCTCCTTTTTTTATTGCCGATAAAGAGTATGGAGTTTCAGATGAAGAGTGCCAGTTTTCAGATGAAAAGTTCATTTCTTCTAAAATTGAATTTTGGTACACTTCCTTTTTTATTGCCGATAAAGAGTATGGAGTTTCAGATAAAGAATGCCAGTTTTCAAATGAAAAGTTCATTTCTTCTAAAATTGAATTTTGGCACACTCCCTTTTTTTATTGCTGATAAAGACTATGGAGTTCCAGATGCAGAGTGCCAGTTTTCAGATGAAAAGTTCATTTCCTCTAAAATTGAATTTTGGCACACCCCCTTGGAATGACAAGAAAAATGATAAATCCGGTTTCTGCTTTTGACGTGATTCCTTTTTTAGCATATACGGTATAGCTTCCCTTTTTTAGTGTCTTTTCGGGACAAATCGAATGTTTTTCATATCTATTTTGAAGATAGTACTCCATTTTTGCTTATACTTATCTATAAATTTTGTACTTTTGACTACATAATAGTCAATTAAATACAATTTGTTATGGAATATCATCGTATATCTTTTATTCACAACGATACAGAGTATTCGTTTATTAAAGCTATGGATGCAGGTTTAACCGGATATGACTTGATGAAAGCTTGTCGGGTAGAAGTTACGATTTATATGAAAGAAAATAATTTGAAAGGCTATTACATACTGACAGGAATGGCTAAAATTTGACCGTCATTTTACCGTTATACTCTTATCCTTTTCGTATCTTTGCCGCATGTTAGAGAAAAATGAGATTATTCGGTCGGCTCTTCGCAATCTGAAAATCGAAGAACTGAATCCGATGCAGAAAGCATCGTTGGAGCAAGCTGCGGGTAAAGAAGATGTTATATTATTGTCACCGACCGGTTCGGGTAAAACGTTGGCATATCTGTTGTCTTTATTGCTCGCTTTGAAGCCGGACACGGACGGCGTGCAGGCATTGATTCTGGTCCCTTCGCGCGAATTGGCATTACAGATAGACCACGTATTCAAAGCGACAGGTACGGCGTGGAAAGCCTGTTGCTGTTATGGAGGACACCCCGTCGCAGAAGAGAAAAAGAGCCTGCTCGGCAATCGTCCTGCCGTCCTTATAGGTACGCCGGGGCGCATCAACGACCATTTGTCCAAAGGAAATTTCAATCCGGAAACGATTCATACGCTGATTATTGATGAGTTTGACAAATCGTTGGAATTTGGTTTCCATGATGAAATGGCGGAGATTATCACGCAACTTCCGGGATTGAGGAAACGCATGCTGCTTTCTGCCACCGATGCGGAAGAGATTCCCCGATTTACAGGACTGGACCGGACAGTCAGGCTGAACTTCCTGCCGGACGCTTCTAAAGGACAGGAATCCCGCTTGACACTGATGAAAGTGCTTTCCCCTTCGAAAGATAAGATTGATACTTTATACAATCTGTTGTGCACATTGGGAAGCAGTTCGAGCATCGTATTTTGCAATCACAGGGACGCTGTAGACCGGGTGCATAAACTCTTGGCGGAAAAGAAGCTGTTTGCAGAACGTTTTCATGGCGGGATGGAGCAGCCGGACCGCGAACGGGCTTTGTATAAATTCCGTAACGGCAGTTGCCATGTGCTGGTTTCCACAGACCTTGCCGCCCGTGGGCTGGATATCCCGGAAATTGAACATATCATCCATTATCATCTTCCGGTGAATGAAGAAGCTTTTACACATCGTAACGGGCGTACCGCCCGTTGGGACGCGACCGGAACATCATACCTGATTCTCCATTCCGCAGAAGAGCTCCCTTCTTATATTCCGGAAGAGGTGGAAACGTTCGTATTGCCGGAAAATCCTTCCCGGCCTCCCAAATCCGTATGGGCTACCCTATATATAGGTAGAGGGAAGAAAGAGAAGCTGAGCCGGGCGGATATTGCCGGATTCTTATATAAAAAGGGAAATGTATCCCGTGAAGACGTAGGAGCGATTGATGTGAAAGAGCATTATGCCTTTGTCGCTGTCCGCCGTGCCAAAGTCAGGCAATTGCTGAATCTGATTCAGGGGGAGAAGATTAAAGGGATGAAAACGCTGGTTGAAGAGGCGAAATAATCCCTCTTTATTTATAAATATTCATTTTTTATGTTCTTTTTCTTTCATTCCGTAATATATTGCTCCTGTTAAATGCCTATTTTCATCTTTTGTCCCGCGCTTGATATGTATAGATAACAATATGGTGTATATATCCTGTATAAACCAATAAAAAGTAAGGAAAATCTGCTATAAAGCAGTAATTTTATAAGGAAAGATTTGTGTAGCGGAAATAAATTCGTAAATTCGCAAAGTCTAAAGACAAAAGTAACGAAATTGTTAAACCAAAAACAAACTTCAAATGAAAAAGCATAATTTCAATGCAGGACCTTCCATTCTTCCGCGTGAGGTGATAGAGGATACAGCGAAGGCTATTTTAGATTTCAACGGCTCCGGTCTGTCTTTGATGGAAATCAGCCACCGTGCCAAAGACTTCCAACCTGTGGTTGATGAAGCAGTGGCTCTGTTCAAGGAATTACTCAATATCCCCGAAGGTTATTCGGTCCTGTTCCTGGGTGGCGGTGCCAGCATGGAGTTCTGCATGGTTCCCTATAACTTCCTCGAAAAGAAGGCAGCTTATCTGAATACCGGTACATGGGCGAAGAAGGCCATGAAAGAAGCAAAAGCTTTTGGTGAAGTGGTGGAGGTTGCCTCTTCCGCCGATGCGAATTTCTCTTTTATCCCGAAAGGCTATACGGTTCCGGCCGATGCGGACTATTTCCACATTACGACAAATAATACCATTTTCGGTACCGAATTGAAAGAAGATCCGGATTCTCCGGTTCCGATGGTCGCCGACATGTCTTCCGATATTTTCTCGCGTCCGATTGACGTTTCCAAATATATCTGTATCTACGGCGGCGCGCAGAAGAATCTGGCTCCGGCGGGCGTTACGTTCGTGATTGTAAAGAACGATGCGTTGGGCAAAGTTTCCCGTCACATCCCGACCATGTTGAACTACCAGACTCATGTTGACGGCGGTTCCATGTTCAATACTCCTCCGGTAGTACCTATCTATTCCGCATTGTTGACTTTGCGTTGGATTAAGGCGCAGGGCGGTGTGAAAGAAATGGAACGCCGCGCTATTGAGAAAGCCGACATGCTTTATTCCGAAATCGACCGCAACAAGCTGTTTGTAGGCACTGCTGCAAAAGAAGACCGCTCACGCATGAATATCTGTTTCGTGATGGCTCCCGAATACAAGGAACTTGAAGCGGACTTCCTGAAATTCGCTACGGAAAAAGGTATGGTAGGTATCAAGGGACACCGTTCCGTAGGTGGTTTCCGCGCTTCTTGCTACAATGCGCTTCCGAAAGAAAGCGTACAAGCCTTGATTGACTGCATGCAGGAATTTGAAAAACTTCATTCATAATATTATTCACCACAGGCTTACTTGGATTTCACAGGTTCTGATATGTTTTTATCTGTGAAATCCACGTAATCTGTGGTGAAACTTTTTAACGATATAAGATAAACTATGAAAGTACTTGTAGCTACTGAAAAACCGTTTGCCAAAGTTGCTGTAGACGGTATCCGTAAAGAAATTGAAGCGGCTGGATACGAGCTTGCTTTACTTGAAAAATACACAGATAAAGCTCAATTGCTGGATGCGGTAAAAGATGCCGATGCCATTATTATCCGTAGCGATATTGTGGATGCTGAGGTGCTTGATGCTGCGAAAGAATTGAAGATTGTGGTCCGTGCCGGTGCAGGATATGACAATGTTGATTTAGCCGCCGCTACCGCCCATAATGTTTGCGTCATGAACACTCCGGGACAGAATTCGAATGCCGTTGCCGAGCTGGCTTTGGGGATGATGGTCTATGCTGTCCGTAATTTCTACAACGGAACTTCCGGTACGGAGCTGATGGGGAAGAAACTGGGTATCCATGCTTATGGGAATGTAGGCCGTAACGTAGCCCGTATTGCCAAAGGTTTCGGAATGGAAGTATATGCGTACGATGCGTTCTGCCCGAAAGAGGTGATTGAGAAAGACGGGGTGAAAGCTCTTGATTCCGCCGAAGAACTTTACAAGACCTGCCAGGTTGTCTCCTTGCATATTCCGGCAACTGCCGAGACAAAAAATTCCATCGATTACGCTCTGTTGAAAGACATGCCGAAAGGAGCCATGCTGGTGAATACCGCCCGTAAGGAAGTTATCAATGAGGCGGAGCTCATCAAGCTGATGGAAGAACGTGCGGATTTCAAATACATCACGGACATCATGCCTGCAGCCAATGCCGAATTTGCGGAGAAGTTTGCCGGACGTTATTTCTCGACCCCGAAGAAGATGGGCGCGCAGACTGCCGAAGCGAATATCAATGCAGGTATCGCCGCTGCCAGGCAGATTGTCGGTTTCCTGAAAGACGGCTGTGAGAAATTCAGAGTAAACAAGTAAGTATCGTAAATATCCGGGATAAAAACAATCCGTCGGAAAACGACTTTTTTAGAAATAAATAGTATATTTGAAGGCTGTATCAGATAAAGGACGGTCTATCATTTTGTCATTCCGAACGCAGTGGAGAGCCTTTTCTTCCTGCTTGAAGCGAGAACAGGTTTTCCACCGTGTTCCGTAATGACAGGTTACTTTACATGACAGATGGCTCTGCGTATGGCAGATTGTTCTGCATGAGAGGGCATGATGATAGCGGTTTTTTCGATACGGCCTTTTAAGTTTTTATAATAAAATTCTAATATCATGGCAATAATCAAACCTTTCAAAGGCATTCGCCCTCCTCAGGAGCTGGTTGAACAGGTCGCCTCACGTCCTTATGATGTGCTGAATTCCGAAGAAGCCCGCGCAGAAGCGGAAGGTAACGAGAAATCTCTTTATCATATCATCAAACCGGAGATTGATTTTCCTGCCGGTACGGACGAGCATGACGAACGTGTGTATGCGAAGGCGGCGGAGAATTTCCGGCTGTTCCAGGAAAAGGGCTGGCTGGTGCAGGACAGTAAGGAGAATTATTATATTTATGCCCAGACGATGAACGGGAAGACGCAATACGGGCTGGTAGTAGGCGCTTATGTTCCTGATTATATGAATGGCGTTATTAAAAAACACGAACTGACCCGTCGTGACAAAGAAGAAGACCGCATGAAGCATGTCCGTGTGAACAATGCGAACATTGAGCCGGTGTTCTTCGCTTATCCCGACAATGAAAAGCTGGATGCCATCGTCCGGAAATATGCGGCAGAGAAGCCGGTGTATGACTTTATCGCTCCGGGAGACGGTTTCGGGCATACTTTCTGGGTAGTGGACCGGGATGAAGACATTGCCGCCATTACCGCCGAATTTGCCGGAATGCCCGCTTTGTATATTGCCGACGGGCATCACCGTTCTGCCGCCGCCGCATTGGTGGGAGCCGAGAAGGCAAAGCAGAATCCGGCCCATCGCGGTGATGAAGAATATAATTATTTCATGGCGGTATGTTTCCCTGCCAACCAATTGACTATCATTGATTATAACCGTGTGGTGAAAGACCTTAACGGATTGACTCCCGAACAGTTCCTTTCCGCTTTGGATAAGAATTTCATTGTGGAAGAGAAGGGTGCGGATATTTACAAACCTGCCTGCCTGCACAATTTTTCTCTTTATCTTGCCGGTAAATGGTATAGCCTGACGGCCAAAGCCGGTACGTACAATGACAATGACCCGATTGGAGTGCTCGACGTTACCATATCTTCCAATCTGATACTGGATGAAATCTTGGGGATTAAGGATTTGCGTTCCGACAAGCGTATCGACTTTGTCGGCGGTATCCGCGGGTTGGGAGAACTTAAAAAACGGGTGGACAGCGGTGAAATGAAAGTGGCTTTAGCACTTTATCCCGTATCCATGAAGCAGCTGATGGACATTGCCGACACCGGCAATATCATGCCGCCGAAAACCACCTGGTTCGAACCGAAACTTCGTTCGGGACTGGTGATTCACAAGTTGGATTAAGATTTATCTCTTTTATGAAATCGAGCGGTCGATTGGTTGCGGTCATACGGTTGATTGCAGCGGATTGACCGCTCGATTCTGGTAAAACGTCCTGTCCTTTCAAGTAAAACATGCGGTCCTTTCAAATAAAACGTCTTGTCCTTTCAAGTAAAACCTACAGTCCTTTGAAATAAAATGTCCCATCCTTTTCAAGTAAAACCTACGGCTCTTTGAAATAAAACGTCCCGTCCTTTTCAAGTAAAACCTACGGTTCTTTGAAATAAAACGTCCCGTCCTTTTCAAGTAAAACCTACGGTCCTTTACAGGAAAACGAATTCGTTGATGCCGTTTGTCCGCACATTCGTAATTATCCAATCATTTAATATTTTCAAATGACAGGTTGAATTTTCCGGGTAAAGCCGTATCTTTGCGGCATGACTGCTAAAGATACTTACAGAACCATTGCCGGACTTTCCGAAGGTATTTATACGGAAAAGCGCAGCAAATTTATTGCCGTCGCCTTGCCCGTGCGTACTCTCGACGAGATAAAAGCATATCTTGAAACGTATCAGAAGAAATATTATGACGCACGCCACGTATGCTATGCCTACATGCTGGGAGCCGCCCGCAAGGATTTTCGTGCCAATGATAACGGGGAACCTTCCGGTACTGCCGGAAAACCCATTTTGGGGCAGATTAACTCGAATGAACTGACGGACATCCTGATTATCGTAGTCCGTTATTTCGGGGGAATCAAGCTGGGGACAAGCGGACTGATTGTCGCTTATAAAGCCGCCGCTGCCGAAGCGATAGCTGCTGCTGAAATCATAGAGAAAACCGTGGATGAGGAAGTGACGGTGATGTTTGAATATCCTTTTATGAATGATGTGATGCGTATTGTCAAGGAAGAGGGGCCGGAGATTCTGAGCCAGTCATACGATATGGATTGCAGCATGACGTTGCGTATCCGTTCTTCTATGATGCCGAGATTGCGTATGCGGCTGGAGAAGGTGGAGACTGCCCGGATTCCGGATGATGGAACAGGAACGGGTTGAAACAGAATGAAACTGAAACGGATTAAAACTGAAACAGATTGAATTTGAAACGGGTTGGAGGCGGAGACCGGAAAGATTCATCTTGGAGAAGCTAATTTTGGAGACTGGAGAAGCTCATCCTGTAGAAACTCATTCTGGAGAAATTCATCTTGGAGAAGTGGACGCTGGAAAGGCTGATACCGGAAAAGCCGCTACCGAAGAGATTCATATCGGAATGATTCATATCGGAATAGTTAATACCGGAAAGATTGGTACTGTAAAAGGTTGGAGCGGAATACGGGACTGGTAAATCCGGATTGGCCGGCCGGGTGAATTTGCAGATAGGATAAAAGCTTATTTAAATGTGAGCCGTTTGGGACAAATTAGGATGAGAGACAGATGTAACATAGTGTTAGGCGTATTCTTGTGCCTTCTGCTGTCGGCAGGTACGGAAATCCGGGCGCAGGGAAGGGGTGGATTTGCTCCCAATGATATTCCCGTGCCTTGGTATTCGCAGAAAATTACGGGCTGTCCTTATACGCATTGTTCGCTGGCATCTTCATTGATGATATTCGATTATTACAAGGGCATGACGTCGGAGGTCCAGCGGTCGCCTCAGGAGGCCGAAAAGAAATTGGTAGAATATCAGCGGAATTATTTTCTGAATAAACGCGCTCCTTTCCGTCGCCGTACGTCGGTGGGACAAGGAAGTTACTATGCTTTCGAGATAGACTCGTTGGCGCGTTATTATGAGAATATGGCGGGTGCTGAACATTTCCAACAGAAAAATTATGAGATATTGAAAGAGTACGTCAATCGCGGTGTTCCTGTCATGGTGAACGTCAGGTACACGGGAGCGACTCACGGACTTCGCCCCGGACCGAGGGGGCACTGGATAGTGTTGCGCGGCATTGATGACAAGTATGTATGGGTGAATGACCCCGGCCGTTCGCCGGAGATGCGGAGCAAGGGCGAGAATATCTGTTATCCGATTAAGAAACAGGCGGGCAATCCCTCTTATTTCGACGGGTGCTGGACGGGAAGATACATCATTGTTACTCCTAAGAGATGGATACGCAATCCTCTTTGTGCGCAGGCAGGCGAACTGCCTCCGTTGGAAAACGTAACCTGTATCGTGCCTCCTGTCGTGTCTCCGGCCGTGTTGCCGCAGGTCATCAGCCGATAGAAACCGCCGGTGAAAATCAATAGGAGAAGGAGGAAGACCTCCGGGTATATAGAAAAAAAATAAGATTATAATATGGCATTTGAAGCAACAAAAAAAGAATGGTGTGAACTCTATACGTTTTTCCGTCTGCTGGCAGACGGTAAAGTTGTATTGGGTACGGCGGAAGCGAAAAAGAGTGAGAATTATTGGACTGTCGCAATGATTCGGCGTGAAGAACATGACGGAACACGCTGTTATTATATTGAGGGAGAGAAGATTCGCATAGAAGGAGAAAAAGGAACCGCGTCTGTGTCCCGGAACGATTTCGGGGTTGTGGCGGATTTGATTTTACAGGCGGTGAAGTCTTCCTCCGGTAATGAGGTGGCTTCTCCGGATGGAGTGGAGGAATTTCTGGATGAAGTGGGCATTTTCGATTTGGAGGCCAAAACCGAAGACCGTACGGATTTTTCTGTTGCTTTCTGGCATCCGGAAGCTCCGTTAAGAGGTTTTAATGTGCGTTCGCGGTTGAGTGCCATGAATCCGTTGTTGGACGGGGGACGTGCGGCGAATCTGAAACTGGAGCAAAGTGGAGTCAAGTTTGCCGTTCCTACGGTGAATAAGATTAATGCGTTGCCCGAATCTCCCAATGAAGTATCGGAACGGATGATGATGATTGAACGCTTGGGAGGAGTGTTAAAATATTCGGATGTGGCTGATCGGGTATTCCGTAGCAATCTTCTGATGATAGACCTGCATTTTCCGCGTGTATTGACGGAAATGGTCCGTATCATGCATTTGGACGGGATTTCGCGCATTAGCGAACTGACGGAGGTAATCAAACGGATGAATCCTTTAAAAATAAAGGACGAACTGATAAACAAACACCGGTTTTACGAGTTTAAAGTGAAACAGTTTCTTATGGCGTTGGCATTGGGGATGCGTCCTGCCAAGATTTACAATGGACAGGATTCGGCGGTAGAGGGCATTCTGCTGGTAGACGGAAACGGAGATGTGCTCTGTTATCATAAATCGGAGAAGCAGGTGATGGAGGATTTCTTATTCTTGAATACCCGTTTGGAAAAAGGTTCCTTGGAGAAAGATAAATATGGTTTTCTGGAGAAGGAAAACGGGACGTATTATTTTAAACTGAATGCGAAGATTGGGTTGGTAAAACGGTAAAATTGATTATATGTGCAGTATGAAAACGAATGAAGTTTTAGAAAACATCAAAGCGCGTCGGAGTGTACGGGCTTATACCGGTCAGCAGGTCGGTAAAGAAGATTTGCAGGCTATTCTGGAGGCGGCTGCTTATGCGCCGAGTGGAATGCATCTGGAAACGTGGCATTTTACTGCCGTCCGGGATGCTGGTAAGCTGGTCGAATTGAATGAGCGTATCAAAAGGGCTTTTGCCAAGAGTGACGATTCCCATTTGCAGGAACGCGGCCGGAGCAACACTTATTGCTGTTATTATCATGCTCCCACTCTGGTGATTGTTTCCAATGAACCTACCCAATGGTGGGCGGGAATGGATTGTGCCTGCGCTATTGAGAATATGTTTCTTGCCGCTCGTTCCCTGGGAATCGGTTCTTGCTGGATTAATCAGCTCGGAACGACATGCGACGATTCCGAAGTGCGTGAGTTTATCACTTCTTTGGGGGTTCCGGAAAATCATAAGGTATATGGTTGCGTGGCATTGGGATATGCAGATTCTGCGGTTCCCATGAAGGAGAAGACCGTAAAGGCGGGTACGATAACTATTGTCGGATAGAAAAACGGGACAGCCCTCGTTCATCACAATGTGAAGCGGGGATAGGGGGATTTTTCCTTTTAAGGTTCCGACCTTTAAGAGGCTCGACTTTCAATTTCTATTTCTGAAACGGCTTGTGCAAAACAGTTTTCTGTTTTTTTATTGTGAGGGATATTCATTCGATAGAAAATAGAGGAACATAAAGATGAAGAGTAGAGGTCAAAATTCAATTTTAGAGGAAATGGATTTTTCATTTGGAACCTGGTACTCTTCATCTGGAACTCGACACTCTTTATTTGAAACTTGATACTCTTTATTTGAAACTTGATACTCTTTATCTGAAACTCGGTACTCTTTATCTGAAACTTGGTGCTCTTTATCTGAAACTCGGTACTCTTTATCTGGAACTCGACACTCTTTATTTGGAACTCGATACTCTTTATCTGAAACTCGGCACTCTTTATCTGAAACTCGGCACTCTTTATCTGGAACTCGGCACTCTTTATCTGGAACTCGGCACTCTTTATCTGGAACTCGGCACTCTTTATCTGGAACTCGGTACTCTTTATTTGGAACTCGGTACTCTTTATTTGAAATTCGGTACTCTTTATTTGGAATTCGACACTCTTTATCTGAAACTCGGCACTCTTTATCTGAAACTCGGTACTCTTTATCTGGAACTCGGCACTCTTTATTTGAAACTCGATACTCTTTATCTGAAACTCGGCACTCTTTATTTGAAACTCGATACTCTTTATCTGAAACTCGGCACTCTTTATTTGAAACTCGATACTCTTTATCTGAAACTCGGTACTCTCGGCACTCTTTATCTGGAACTCGACACTCTTCGTCTGAAATTCGGCACTCTTTATCTTGAAACTCGACACTCTTCATCAGCAATAAAAAGGCCGTATCAACTCTATTTTTTTGAGTAATGATACGGCTATTTTTATGTTTATCAGTTAGAATCTGTAACTGTTTCGAGCATTCATTCTTGGTTTCGACACACTCCCTACTCTTCATCAAATTTCAAGGATACGGAATTTACCGAATATCCCTGTTATGTTGCATATCGTTTTTGGAGTGTGTCAGTCAACCCTTATCCTTTTCAGTCGAATGTTCCGTAGAGAGTTGGCAATAATTTCCTGTCGCCCAGCGTATTGTCCACACGCGCCACATTTACCCAGAACTTATTGTCCCGTACGCTTTCTATCGGATAGACTGCTTTCTCGCGTGTATATGAATGTTCCCAATGGCTGTTTACGATTTCGTATTCCGGATGCGGGGCATTCATCAGTACGTTGTCATTTTTGTCGGCCTCTCCGTTTTTCACTTCCTGAATTTCCTGCCAGATGTTCAGCATGACGTCTACGAAGTTGTCCAGTTCTCTTAGGCTTTCGCTTTCGGTAGGTTCAATCATCAGTGTGCCGTGTACGGGGAAGGAGAGGGTAGGAGCATGATAACCGTAATCCATCAGGCGTTTGGCTATATCGTTTTCGGAAATGCCTGTTTCTTCATGTATCTTCCGGCATTCCAGAATCATTTCATGGCCTACGAAGCCGTTTGCCCCGCGATATACGATGCCATACGTGTCTTTCAGGCATGCTGCCAGATAGTTGGCATTCAGGATGGCGATTTTAGTAGCTAGCGTCAGGCCTTCCGCACCCATCATGCGGATATATCCGTAGGTAATCGGCAAGATGCCCGCACTGCCGAACGGAGCGGACGACACCTGATTCTGCGTATTGCCGAAAAGTCCGTGTCCCGGAAGGAAAGGAACCAGATGTTCCGCTACACAGACAGGGCCTACTCCCGGACCGCCGCCGCCGTGGGGTGAAGCGAATGTCTTATGGAGATTCAAGTGACAGACATCCGCACCGATGTATCCCGGATTAGTCAGTCCTACTTGGGCATTCATGTTGGCACCGTCCATATATACCTGTGCGCCGCAGGCATGAATGATATCGCAGATTTCCTTTATCTCCGTTTCAAAGATGCCGTGGGTGGAAGGATAGGTAATCATCAGTGCCGCCAGTTCTTCTTTGTTTTCTTCCGCTTTGGCGCGCAGGTCGTCCATTGCCACGTTTCCCTGTTCGTCGCACGCGCAAGTGACGGTTACAAATCCCGCTTGTATGGCTGACGCCGGATTGGTCCCGTGGGCTGACGCCGGAATCAGTATCTTGTTGCGGTGTCCCTGGCCGATACTTTCGAGATAGGCGCGGATTACGCGAAGCCCGGTATATTCTCCGGCGGCGCCGGAGTTCGGTTGCAGGCTTACTCCTGCGAAACCGGTGATGACTTTCAGCTCTTCACTTAAATTATTTATCAGTTCGCGGTATCCTTCCGCCTGGTCTTCCGGGACTAACGGGTGTATGCACATGAATTCGGGACGGCTCAATGGCAGCATTTCCGCCGCGGCATTCAGTTTCATGGTGCACGAACCCAGGGAAATCATGGATTGGGCGAGGGAAATGTCTTTGCGGTCGAGACGTTTGATGTAACGCATCATTTCCGTTTCCGTGTGGTATTTGCCGAATACTTCATGTGTAAGGAAAGGCGTGGTGCGTCTCAGTGCTTTACTGATGTTGTTTTTTTCCGGGATGTCTTCAATCTTCCGGTAATCTTTTCCGGCAGCGATGGCGAAGATGGAAAGCAATACGTTGACTGCCGGTATGTCCGTCGTTTCGTCAATGCTGAGTCCCACGTCTCCGTTGTCGAAATAGCGCAGGTTGACTTCTTTGCTAAGGGCTATCGTCCGAATCTGCTGCGCCGAGACATGCTTGGGAAGTTCAAAACGCAGCGTGTCGAAATATTGCGTGTTGACTTGTGTGTATCCGAATTTCTTCAATTGCTGGTCGAGGAATGCGGTGATGCTGTGGATGCGAGATGCGATGGCCGTGATTCCTTCCTGCCCGTGATAGACGGTGTAGAATCCCGCCATTGTTGCCAGTAATGCCTGGGCGGTACAGATATTGGAAGTGGCTTTTTCACGTTTGATATGTTGTTCGCGGGTCTGTAACGCCATCCGGTAACATAGTTTGCCGTATTTGTCTTTAGACCATCCGATAATTCGTCCCGGCATGTTCCGTTTGTATTCGTCGCGTGTGGCGAAATAAGCAGCCGAAGGTCCGCCGTAGAACATCGGCGTTCCCAGGCGTTGGGTTGTTCCGAACACGATGTCCGCTCCCCATTCTCCCGGAGGGGTCAGCAGGGCAAGGCTCAATATGTCGGCAGCTACAGCGACTTTGCAGTCTGCCGCATGTGCCTTTCGGGTGAATTCCGCATACTCTTCCGCATTGCCGTTTGAATTGGGATATTGCAATACGCAGGCGAATATTTCTTGTGACGGTTCGAATTCTTCGTATTTTCCTACGTGCAGCCGGATGCCTTGCGGTATGGCGCGCGTAGTCATTACCGCTAATGTCTGCGGGAAGATATTCTCGTCTACGAATACGACGTTGGCGCCTGATTTCTGTTGTGCGCGTGTGCGCAAGGCATACATCATGCTCACGGCTTCGGCGGCGGCGGTCGCTTCGTCCAGCAGTGAACAGTTGGCGAGGGGCATGGCGGTGAGGTCACACACGGCTGTCTGGAAGTTCATCAATGCTTCCAGGCGTCCTTGGGATACTTCGGTCTGGTAAGGGGTATAGGAAGTGTACCACACCGGATTCTCGAATACGTTCCGTTGAATGACGGCCGGTGTGATTGTGTTGTACCATCCCATACCGATGTATGTGGTGTACACTTTGTTTTTACCGGCCAGTTCGGCGATGTGTTTCCCATATTCATATTCCGTCAGAGGGGCGGCTAATGCCAGAGGCTCTTTCAGGCGGATATTGGCGGGAATGGTTTTATCAATCAGTTCGTCTAATGAGTCCACGCCAATTTTGCGGAGCATCACGGTGATGTCTTGTGCATTGATGCCGATGTGACGGCTAGTTAACAAATCGTTTTTCATGTTTGATGTATGATTTATAAGTTTTTAAATTCCGGATTGTGAATGACGGCTTCCCCGTTCTCCGTTCTTTTCACCTGAAGAACGGGTTTTCCGCTTTCTCCATGCCGATGGTCGTAGGTGCGCCATGCCCCGGATAGACTACGGTTTCGTTGGGGAGGATGAACAGGCGGCTGCAAATATGCTCTATCAGTTCGTCGAAATTGCCTCCTGTGAGGTCGGCGCGGCCGATGCTTCCCTGAAACAGGACGTCGCCGGAAAACATGCAGTTGTCTTCCTTGCAATAGTACACCAGGCTGCCGGGAGAATGTCCGGGGACATGTATCGCTTCCAGCTTGGTATGCCCGAAGCTGATGATGTCGCCGTCATGCAGGTAGTTGCCCAACGGAACGGGAGGTTCCTGTAGCTGGAAGCCGAACATGCGGCTTTGTTTCGGCGCTTCGTCAATCCAGTATTCGTCCGCTTTGTTGGCCTCGGCGGACAGTCCGAATTCTTTCAGCATGAACGGATTGCCGAAGATATGGTCCAAATGCAGATGGGTGTTCAGCAAATGCTTTACATTCAGCTCATTGGTGAGGATGAATTTTTTTAAAGCCTGCTTTTCTTCCTCATAAAAACAACCGGGGTCGATGACGGCTGCTTCTTTTGTTTCATCCCATAAAACGTAGCAGTTTACGGGAAACATATTAAACTCAAATCTTTTTATTTTCATAGTTTATTTTATTGAGAGCCACGAATCCGTATTTAGTATAAGTTTGGCAGCATGGTGCGATGTCTTCCGCATAATCTATGAGGGTTATAATTGCACATATACTACTTTTTTGGTTTTGAAGAATTCTTCTTCGAAACAGTCGCTCAGGTCTTGAATCACTGTCTTGTGCCTGAACTGCATTATCTCATGCTCCAGTTCACCGCCTTTAAGGCAGATTAGACCGTTGGGCAGCGCATTCTGCTGTTTGGGGGAGATATTCTTTCTGATAATTTTTATCAGGTCTGCCAACGGCATGACGGCACGGCTGACTACAAAATCGAACATCTGTTTTTCTTCTTCCGCACGGGCATGGCGGAAAGTTACGTTCTTTAATCCGATGGCGCCGGCCACTTCTGTCGCCACACGTACTTTTTTGCCTATGCTGTCTACCAGATGAAACCGGGTTTCGGGAAACAGGATGGCTAGGGGAATGCCGGGAAAACCTCCTCCGGTTCCCAGGTCCATTATCGTCGTGCCGGGACGGAACTGTATCATTTTTGCGATGCCCAGCGAATGGAGTACGTGATGTTCGTACAGGTTCCCTATATCCTTGCGGGAAATGACGTTTATTTTCGAATTCCAATCGGCATAAAGTTCGTATAGAGCTGCAAACTGCTTGCTTTGCTCTTCCGTCAGGCCAGGAAAGTATTTCTGTATGATTTCCACTTTTTTAATTTTGAATGTCTGGTTTGAAATATGAATAAGGCGAATATCTTCTTATATATCACACGGGAGAAATAACAATGGGATATTCACGGATGTCTGTTCTTTTATAATGAAAATACCGGTTAATGGATACGGCTGCCGGGATGGTTTAGTTTTTCAGCTCTCCCAGAATGGGATTGCTGCCCAGCAGGTGTTCCATCATCTGGAACGGGATTGTCACTTTCACGGGTCCCATGGAATAGGGGGTAATGTCGTAAACGTTGTAATAGAAAGTGACTCCGTCTTTGCTCAGGTAGAAGTTTTCCGTCGGGGCGATGTCTCCGGTAGAGGCATATCCCATATCTTCCAGCGCTTCGTGGCTCGTTACTTTATTGTCTGCCATGAGCTGGTTCCATATCAGGTCGGTCAGTGCGTCTTTGTAATCGCCTACAAAAAGATCGTCCAGCCGGAGCGGGCGCATCAGGGTGAGGTCCATGTTCAGATAAGAGGTCATATAAATGCCGTGTGCGCCTCCGGTGTATTCATTGTAGTCGATGCGGTAAACGAGCAAGTCTTTTTCATATAGTTGCACATGGCTTTCGATGCCTTTATAATATGAATACCAGGCGCCGATAGAGTTCCCGTCTTCTTTGTCTTTTTCGTCTTCGGCATACATCGGTTCCAGGTCGCGGCGGTAATCGCTGATGTAATTCTCGGTATATTGCCTGACTACTTTCTCTGGAGCCTCGCCGATGTATTTGTCGCCGAAGCAGGCGGAAATGAAGTAGGCGTTCAGGCTGTCTTTCAACATGTCGTCCGACGACCGTGCCGGATAGGTGAAATGGATAATGATGTTGCAGGCCGGTTTGGCCGTGTCGCCGAACAGGTGTGCGGTTTGATTGACCTGGATGCTGTCAAATTGCAATGCACCGGTATTTTTGCTCATCTTGTCATGGCAAGAAAATAAAAAGCCGCTTGCCGAAAGGATAATCGCAAGCAGACTGACATATTGTTTTTTCATATTCGTTTTTTCTATAAATTCTACAATTGTCCTATCTTTCACTATCGACAAATATAGATGAAATAAACGAATCCTGCGAATAAAAACGGAAAAAATATTCTGCCTGTTTTTTTATTTTATGATGTGGCTTGGGAGGTTTGTCCGGGATGGCTTTTCTTGCCTTTGGACAGGGGGCTTTCCGTTATCGCTGTCCTTATGTTGTCACACAGAGGGGGTTGCGCTGTGCCGGAAGAACGTTGCCGTTATATTTTTTTTATGATGAAACCGCTGGCGCAATTTATTTTTATTCTTATCTTTGCATCCGGTATGAAAAGACTGGCTTACATAACAGCGGTGATTCTTTCCCTCCTGGTTATTTATTCAGGGGCGGGCGTCTCCATCGTGCGTTATTGTTGCGCCCGTTGCGAAACGGTGAAGTCCTGTTGCGCCAGCGGCTGTCCGAAGTGCCAAAAGTCTCACACGTGCCAGTCAAAGAAAGACTGTAAAAAGGAAGGTTGCACGGCTGCCATTTTTAAGCCGGATTTGATAAAGAATACCACGGAGCTGACGGTTTCGGCGCCAGTGGTCGACCTTTTCTGCGAGCAGTTCTGTTATTTGTTGAATGCCGGTTATGCCGAGAAACCGGTGGAATATGTCATTTCATCTTCTCCGCCGCCTGTCTGTTCGAGGCAGATACTGGCGTTGTATTCCACTTATCTTATTTAGCCCTTTATTTTGTTCTTTTTTCGATACCTTGTTTTCCGTCATGTTCTGGATGTGAAAGCGAGGAGGTATTGAATGCGACTTAGTTGCGTGGATTATAAGTTGATTTTGTATCACAAAAGTAAGTTTTAAAAGAATGAAATATATAATAGTAGGATTGTTCTCGTTGCTTGCCGCCAACGTGTGCGCGCAGGTGAGGGGAACCGTAAAGGACAGTACCGGACAACCTGTTCCGGGGGCCAACGTGTTCTGGATGAATACGGGACAAGGGGTGACGACTAAAGAAGACGGAACTTTTTCTATTGTCAAACCTTCAAAAAGCCACATGCTGGTGGTTAGCTTTATCGGTTTTCAGAATGATACGGTTCATGTGGACAAAAAGAATCAGGAGCTGGAAATCGTGCTTCAGGATGGAGTGGAGCTGAAAGAGGTGAATGTAGTCAGCCGTAAGCTGGGGACTATGAAGCTGCGCAATAGCGTGATGAATGAGGATATGATAAGCAGCGCCGAATTGAGCAGGGCGGCTTGTTGCAATCTGGGCGAGAGTTTTGTCACCAATCCTTCGGTAGACGTGAGTTATTCCGATGCGGCGACAGGGGCCAAGCAAATAAGGCTGTTGGGTCTGTCGGGCACTTATGTGCAGATGTTGACTGAAAATATCCCGAACTACCGGGGAGCGGCCGCGCCTTACGGGTTGGGATATGTTCCCGGTCCCTGGATGCAGAGCATTCAGGTTTCCAAAGGGATTTCTTCTGTAAAGAATGGGTATGAGGCTATTACGGGGCAGATTAACGTGGAGTTTAAAAAGCCGCAGTTGCCCGAAGCCGACTGGGTGTCTGCCAATCTGTTTGCGAGTACGACCAACCGGTATGAGGCGAATGCGGATGCTACGTTGAAACTTTCCAAACGGTGGAGTACTTCATTGCTGGCGCATTATGAGAATGAGACGAAAGCTCACGACGGCAATGACGACGGGTTTGTGGATATTCCCCAGGTGGAGCAATATAACGTGTGGAACCGTTGGGCTTATATGGGCGACCATTATGTTTTCCAGGCTGGATTCAAGGCTCTTTCCGAAACCCGTAACAGCGGGCAGTCCGGTCATGGGGAAACGCATTCCGGGATGCCTCTTTATAAGGTGGGCATTGACACGGAGCGTTATGAGCTGTTCACTAAAAACGCCTATATCTTTGATAAGGAGAAGAATACCAATCTGGCTTTGATTCTTTCTGCTACCTGGCATAACCAGGATGCTGCGTATGGACTGAAATTGTATGACGTGGACCAGACCAATGCTTATGCTTCTTTAATGTTTGAGACGGAGTTTAACAAGCAGAATAGCTTGTCTGCCGGTCTGAGTTTCAATTATGATGCTTATGACCAGCATTATCGTTTGGAGAATAATGAAACGGGGGCTCTTCTCAAGGCTTTTGACAAGGAGGCGGTTCCGGGGGCATATATACAATATACCTTGAACCTGAACGATCGGTGGATGCTGATGGCGGGACTTCGGGGGGATTACAGCAGTGAGCACGGTTTCTTTATGACTCCGCGCGCGCATCTTAAATATAATCCGAATGATTATGTGCATTTCCGGCTTTCTGCCGGCAAGGGTTACCGGACCAATCATGTACTGGCCGAAAACAATTACCTGCTTTCCAGCAGCCGGAAGGTTATGATTGCCGATGAGCTGGATATGGAAGAGGCGTGGAATTTCGGTGCGAGCACATCTGCTTATATTCCGGTATTGGGTAAGACTCTGAATGTGAATGCGGAGTATTATTATACGGATTTCCGGAAACAGGTGGTTGTGGATATGGATAGCAATCCTCATGAGGTTTCTTTTTATAATCTTGACGGACGTTCTTATTCGCATGTGTTCCAGGTGGAAGCGAGTTATCCTTTTTTCAAAGGGTTTACTTTGACCGGAGCTTATCGGTTGACGGATGCCCAAACTACCTATAAGGGCAAGAGGATGGAAAAACCGTTGACTAGCAAATATAAAGGATTGCTGACGGCTTCTTATCAGACTCCGTTGGGAATCTGGCAGTTTGATGCGACGTTACAATTGAATGGAGGCGGCAGGATGCCTGAACCTTATGAACTTGCGGACGGACAACTTTCGTGGGACCGCCGCTATGGCAGTTTTGAGCAGCTTAGCGTGCAGGTGACCCGTTATTTCCGGCGTTGGTCTGTCTATATAGGGGGGGAAAACCTGACTAATTTCAAACAGAAGAATCCGATTGTCGATGCGGCGAACCCGTGGGGTGAGAACTTTGATTCCACGATGATATGGGGGCCTGTGCATGGCGCGAAAGCTTATATCGGAATACGTTTTAACTGGGCCAGATAGAGAAAACGCTGCAGGTTGTATCCGTTTGCATGAAAAGGGGTTCCGGTTTGTGTAAATCCGTATGGCCTGCGGCAAGAAATAATAATTTAAATTGATAGGAAAAATGAAAACAAAAAGATGGATGGCCGCTTGCGTGGTGGCTCTTTTGAGTGTTACTGCCGTATTGGCAAAGGATATCCGTGTGGTTGTGTTCAAGGTAGCTCAAATGCACTGTGAGAACTGTGAGAAGAAGGTGAAGAACAATATGCGTTTTGAAAAAGGTCTGAAGGATATCGATACTGAGGTGAAGACCCGTACGGTTACTATTACTTATGATGCGGACAAGACCAATGTGGAGAATCTGCAGGCGGGATTCAAGAAGTTTGATTATGAGGCCGTGTTTGTAAAGGAAACAAAAAAGGCTGATAAGAAAGCGGATAAGAAGTAATTGAACAAATACCGTATTGTCTTGTTTTACATTTGAAATATAATCTCTCCCCGGCCTTCTTTAACAGAGAAGGTCAGGGAGAGGTTCTTATAAAATGTAGGCAATATGGTAAAAAAGACTTTTCCCGTGCTCAACATGCATTGTGCGGGATGTGCAAATAACGTAGAAAGGACAGTAAGGAAATTACCGGGAGTCATTGAGGCTTCCGTAAATTTTGCCGCCAATACATTGGCGGTTTCTTATCAGGGCGATAAGCTGACTCCCGGAGAGATACGTGCGGCAGTGCTTGCGGCGGGTTATGATTTGATTATAGAGGAGAACCGCAAGGAAGAGCGCCGGATGGAGGAGCAGCATAAACAGTATCTTCGCCTGAAAAGGAAAGTGGTGGGGGCATGGATTCTGGTGGTTCCTCTGCTTGTTTTCTCAATGGTATGGATGCATGTGCCATACTCTAACGAGATTCAGTTGGTGCTGGCTGTTCCCGTATTGCTTTTTTTCGGCAGCGACTTTTATACAGGGGCCTGGAAGCAGTTGAAAATGGGGCGGAGCAATATGGATACGCTGGTTGCGTTAAGTACTTCCATCGCTTTTCTTTTCAGTTTGTTCAATACTCTTTTCCCCGGTTTCTGGTATTCCCGCGGACTGGAACCTCATGTTTATTATGAGGCTTCTGCAGTGATTGTCGCCTTTGTCCTGACAGGGAAGCTGATGGAGGAGCGTGCCAAGGGGAACACTTCGGCAGCTATTCGCAAGCTGATGGGGATGCAGCCTAAGACGGCCCGTGTCTTGCGCAAGGGAGTGGAAGAGGAGATTCTGATTGAGCAGTTGCAGGCGGGTGACTTGGTGATTGTTCGTCCGGGAGAGCAGATTCCCGTAGACGGTAAGTTGTCTGAAGGGGATTCGTTTGTAGACGAGAGTATGATTAGCGGTGAACCTGTTCCGGTGGAAAAGAAGAAAGGGGATAAGGTTCTTGCAGGTACTATCAATCAACGCGGGTCATTTATTATTGATGCCGCGCAGGTGGGCGGCGAGACGGTGTTGGCACGTATTATCCGTATGGTACAGGAGGCGCAGGGCAGTAAGGCTCCGGTGCAGCGCATTGTCGACCGCATTACGGGTATTTTCGTTCCTGTTGTGCTGGGGATTGCCGTTCTGACACTTGTCCTGTGGATTGTTATCGGCGGTGGCGAATATATTTCTTACGGAATAATGTCGGCTGTGTCTGTGCTTGTGATTGCTTGTCCGTGCGCTTTGGGGCTTGCGACGCCTACTGCGTTGATGGTAGGCATCGGCAAGGCTGCCGGCCAGCATATCTTGATAAAAGATGCGCTGGCATTGGAGCAGATGCGTAAGATTGATGTGGTGGCGTTGGATAAGACCGGTACGCTGACCGAGGGACATCCTACTGCTACCGGATGGTTGTGGGCGCAACCGCAGGAGACTTATTTCAAGGATGTGCTCTTGGCTGCGGAATTGAAATCGGAGCATCCGCTTGCCGGTGCGATTGTCTTTGCTCTTCAAGAAGAGGAAAAGATAAAACCTGCAATGCTGGATAGTTTCGAGAGTATCACGGGAAAGGGGGTAAAGGTTTCTTACCGGGGACATACTTATTGGGTGGGCAGCCATAAGCTTCTGAAAGATTTTAGTGCGACGGTGAGTGATGTGATGGCCGACATGCTGGTTCATTATGAATCGGCGGGTAACGGTATCATCTATTTCGGACGTGAGAATACGCTGTTGGCCATTATCGCCGTGACTGATCCGGTGAAAGCCACATCTGCCGAGGCTGTGAAGGAGTTGAAGCGTCTGGGCATTGATATATGCATGCTTACCGGCGACGGGCAGCGGACTGCTCTTGCCGTCTCTTCCCGTCTGGGCATTGAACGTTTTGTTGCCGACGCTTTGCCTGACGATAAGGCTGATTTTATACGTGAGTTACAGTTGCAGGGAAAGAAAGTGGCTATGGTGGGCGACGGCATCAATGACTCGCAGGCTTTGGCATTGGCGGATGTCAGCATCGCTATGGGAAAAGGTACGGACATCGCCATGGATGTTGCTATGGTGACTTTGATGACTTCCGATTTATTGTTGCTTCCTAAGGCTTTCCAACTGTCAAAACAGACTGTGAGGCTGATTCACCAGAATCTTTTCTGGGCATTTATCTATAATTTGATAGGCATTCCCATTGCTGCCGGTATCTTGTTCCCGTTAAACGGTTTGTTGTTAAGCCCGATGTTGGCAAGCGCCGCTATGGCTTTTTCCAGTGTGAGCGTGGTACTCAATTCGTTAAGCCTGGGAAAGAGATGAATAAACGGCAGCCTTGACTTGATATGCCTGAGGGGGCATCTTTGTTTTCAACGGTTACCTGTTTTTGAATTCCGGAACTATCTGTTTCTGAATTCCAGAGGTGTCATTCCTACATATCGCTTGAAATATTTGCCGAAGAAGGAGGCGCTGGGGAAATTTAGGGAATAGGCTATTTCCTGAATAGTCATGTTGGTCCCTTTCAGCTTGGCTTTGGCATCCATAATGACGATATAGGCAATGGTGTCCAGCACGCTTTTGCCTGTGACTTCTCTCACCGTCGTGCTTAGGTGCTGGAGGGAGATTCCCAGTCGGGCAGCGTAGAATTGGGCATGGCGTTCTTCTTTATAATGTTTGGTGACAGCCTGAATCAGTTTCCTGCAAATCTCTCTTTTCCGATTCGAGCCGTTGTGTTCTCCCGAATAGTTACGGTATATCAGCCGGATACTTGTCAGGATGGTCTGGAGCGATAATTCCACAAGTTCCGGGTCCATTTTGAAGTTCTCGTTACAACTTGTGCGGGAGAGTAAAGCGAAGTAATCTTTCAGGTAACTTGCTATTTCTTCGGTGAGCGGCACTACCGGCTGCTCAATAAGTTTGGGGTAGGCGTTCCCGATGTTTTTCATCAGGTTGATCCGTCCGGTACAATGGGCGGAGAAGCCGGCAAAACAGAGGCAGACTTTTTCTGTCTTCTCGCGGAATTGGATAATTGTTCCGGGTAGTAATGTAATCAGGTCATTCGGGCGAATTTCATAGTCGAGCAGGTTGATGGAGGCTTTCATAGAGCCTTCCGTGCAGATGGCGACAATACAGGCCTGCAACCGGCAGGATTGTTTGTAGATGTTCAGAATGTCTTCCGTGACGTTCATCCATGCTAGTACTTCAGTAGGCAGGTCTACTTGTGGAAAGTCCATTTTCATTGTTGTGTTAGTTATATTCGGCTGACAAATGTACACATTTTCTTTTTATTTCTTATCTTTGTTTTTATGAAAACAGTTTTTGTCGATTGGAGTCTGATACCGTATGCCGAAGCATGGAAACGGCAGACGGAATGGTTTGACGGGGTTGTCCGGGCGAAGGCGCAAGGAGAGCCTTATGAGAACCGTATTATCATGTGTGAGCATCCTCACGTCTATACTTTGGGGCGCAGCGGAAAAGAGAATAACATGTTGCTGGACGACAGACAGTTGGAGGCGATTCATGCCACCCTTTACCATATTGACCGGGGAGGGGATATAACGTATCATGGTCCCGGACAGTTGGTTTGCTATCCGATATTGAATCTGGAGGATTTCCGGTTGGGGTTGAAAGAATATGTTCATTTATTGGAGGAGGCGGTGATACGTGTCTGCTCTTCTTACGGCATCGGGGCGGGACGTCTGGAAAAGGCGACTGGTGTCTGGCTGGAGGGGGATACGCCGCGCGCGCGTAAGATTTGTGCGATAGGGGTGAGGAGCAGCCATTATGTGACTATGCACGGCCTTGCCCTGAATGTAAATACGGATTTACGCTATTTCAGTTATATCCATCCTTGCGGATTTATTGATAAAGGCGTCACTTCTCTTCGTCAGGAATTGAAACGCGATGTGCCTATGGACGAAGTGAAGCGGCGCCTTGAGGATGAGCTTAGAACACTATTCCGATGCCAAGTTGCCAGGTACGGTGCATGAAACACTCTTTGCCTGCCAGTGCATAGGAGAAATCGGCGCGTATCGGCCAGAAGTTTATCCCGCAGCCTACAGTCCCGTAATTCCCGATTCCTTTGTCTTTATCTCCGAAATGGTATCCTGCACGGGCCACTCCGTATTTCAGGAAGTTGTATTCGGCTCCGATACCTGCCTGGAGATGGCGGATTTCGGAAGGAAGCAGATAATTGAAATCGAGGGCTACCTGCAGCCGGTTCTCCATACTGAACGGTAGGTCGATGGCTCCTCCCAGTCCAAGCGTGGCGGGCAGTTTATATCCGTCGAGCTTCTTCCCTAAATTGGCAGCTTGAAAGCCGATGCTCCATGAAGCCATTTCATCCAGAAGAGCCATGTTGCGGTGGTATGTGGCGCCGAAATCCAGGCACAACGAGTTCTTGCTGTCTGCATCCTGCCAGGCTTTGGTATGTAAATATCTGAATGTCAGCGAGACGGATAAGTTCTTTGCTATGTTTCTGAAATATCCGGCTTCCAAATCCCATATATAGGGACGGAAAGTGTCTCCGCCGATGTTTTGTTCCGGGTCTTTGAAATGACGGAAACCGGCTGTAAACCCGTGATTCCCTTCTCTTCCGATTTTATAGAAAACGGATGCGCTGTGCATCGCGAAATCTTTGTTGATACCAGCGTATGAATAACTTGCCCCCATTACCTCTTGCGAAAATGCAATGGTGGAAGCATTATGGAAAATAGCCGTGCTTCCGTTGTCGGTGACAGCTAGTCCCGTACCTGCCATACCCGCCGATTGGGCGTCTGGAGCAAGCTCCAGAAAATAGGCGTTTGCCCCTTCCTGTGCTCCGAGAAATCCGGGCAACAGGCATGAAGCGAGAAGGAAATGTTTAAGTTGTTTCATAATCAGTTGTTTTTAGAATGAGACATCCGGACAACACGTATGCCTGTCCACGATTTATTGTTGTTGAGCATATAAGTGAGAGGCTTGCTGCTGACGACAACCTTTCCCAATGTGGAGGAAGCATGCAGCAGGTGTAGCTTTCCGTTTACGTAATTGGCTATTCCTACATGGGCTATGTCCAGTCCGGGAAGCTTTGTGGTGATAGCGATAATGTCTCCGTTCATAATCCAGGACAGACCGTTCTCCGGCAATTCGTTTTTCGGCAGCCAATATACGGTTTTTCCGGATAATGTCTTTTCCCGTTCGGCCATCCGTGTTATATTTTCCGGCGAACCGGCCAGTTTTTTATATTTTCCGGGATGTCCGGACATATACGAAAGGGCCAGTTTCGAGTTGTTGGCGGTGTTCCCGGCTGTGATATCGGTAAGGAAACCGTGACGGATTCCGTTGTCAATCCAGTCGGAAGTATAGTGCAGCCTAGAAGCATATCCGTCGATAATGCCGTCCCGGTAACGTATTTTTCTCAGGTTGTCGGCAAAAGATGAACCGAGAGCCTGTGCCAGGGTATATTCCACAAATGTGAGGCAATCTACCTCTTGGGTGTTGATGACCAGTTGCTCCGTTTCACCTTTATCCAACGTGTTGGCGACGTATTTGGTTCCCAAGTAAGACTTTCCTATTCTTATCATCGGTTCGGGCTCTTGGGGAAATACTATGCCTTCCCGTAACCATTTTTCCAGTTCCTGCGTCCATTGCTGTTTGTATTTGAAACTGTCACGGAATCCCCAGCCATGTCCTCCGGTCGGGTAGACATGCAGGGAGGCCGGTACTTTGTTTTTTTGCAGGGCGAGGTAATAGTCCACCCCGTTGGAGGGCGGTACGGAACCGTCGTCTGAAGAAAGGACGATGAAAGCCTGGGGAGTGTCGGAAGTAACTTGCAGTTCATTCGAGAACTTCCGTATCAGTTCCGGGGCGGGATTCTCGCCGAGCAATGCGTTACGTGAGCCTCCGTGAGTATTCTGCTGCATGGTTACTACCGGGTAAAGCAGGATTTGGAAGTCCGGACGTGTTTCCCAATCATAGTGCGTGGCGAGAGTGGATGCCAGGTGTCCTCCGGCGGATGCTCCCATGATACCTATCTTGTAAGGGTCGATATTCCATTCCCCGGCATGCTGGCGCACCAGGCGGACGGCTTTCCGGGCGTCCGTCAGAGGAACGTCGCTATGTCCGTTCGGCATCCGGTATTTCAGTACGATGTACGTAATCCCTTGTCCGCAAAACCACGGCGCCATGTCATGACCTTCGTGGTCTACGGCGAGGCGTCCGTAACCGCCTCCGGGACACATGATGACAGCCATCCCGTTCGGCTGTTCCGGATGGTAGACGGTTATTGTGGGATGTGTGACATTGCTGATTCGGTGAGGAGACAATTCCTGTTCGTCACCGGTCAGTCCGTTGGAGTTCGGAGCGCCGTCGGGCCACAAAGGCAACTCGACGGGCTGTTGTGCGAATACCGTTACAGTCATAAGCGATACTATGAAGGATAGTATTTTCCTCATTTTACTTATTTAACTTTCATTGAAGCCTTGATGAAATATGTAATCAACAATGCATAAGCGCCTAATGCCAACACTTCAGACCAAGTATTGTTCAACCATGTTTCATTGACAAGATTGACGCCTCCGAACCGCATAGCAGCACTGATTACTCCCATCAGCGCTCCTCCGGCAATGAATCCGGACGCCAGCAACGTACCCTTTTCTCCTCTTTCCGTATTCAATGCCGCGTCTTTGCTGCGGGATGTGACATACCAGTTGATGGCGCCACCCACCACCAGCGGCACGTTTAGTTCCAGCGGGATAAACATTCCCAGTGCGAAAGCCAGTGCGGGGATATTGCAGAGAGTTAGGACAATGGCTAGCAGAGCGCCGATGCCGTACAACAGCCAGGGGGCGCCGACGCCGCTCATTAACGGTTCGATGACCGCCGCCATTGCATTGGCTTGCGGAGCTGCCAGCGCACCGCTTGTAAATCCGTATGTTTTGTTCAGGATTATCATTACACCGCCTACGGTTGCAGCCGATACGACAGTTCCCAGGAATTTCCATGTCTCCTGTTTGGCCGGAGTGCTTCCCAGCCAGTAACCGATTTTCAGGTCGGTGATAAAACCGCCGGCCATTGACAATGCCGTACACACCACACCGCCCATGACAAGTGCGGCAACCATTCCCGACGGACCTTTCAGCCCTACGGCTACCATTACCACGGAGGCCAGAATCAGTGTCATCAATGTCATTCCCGATACGGGATTTGTGCCGACGATTGCAATTGCGTTAGCCGCTACCGTGGTGAACAGGAAGGATATACCGGCAACTAACAGAATGGCTACCGACGTATGTACCAGGTTTCCCTGCATCACATCGAAATAGAAGAAAAGCACGATTAGTATCAGGGTGATAATGGAACCGATTGCAATGATTTTCATCGACAAGTCCCGTTGAGTGCGGATAATGTTTTTTTCCACATTACCCTTGCCACCCATTTCTTTGGCCGCCAGCCCCACGGCGCTCTTGATGATTCCCCAAGAACGGATAATGCCGATTACACCCGCCATGGCAATACCGCCGATACCGATACTTTTGGCGTAATATTTGAATATCTCTTCCGGACTCATCATGCCCACGGTGGAGGTCACCTCCGGATTCCACGCATTCAACACGCTGTCTCCCCAGATAGCGGACATGCCTGGAATGATGAGCCACCACACAGCCAATGAACCGGCACAAATGATGGAGGCATATTTCAATCCTACAATATATCCCAGACCGAGCACCGCCGCCCCGGTATTGACTTTGAATACCAGCTTTGCCTTTTCTGCCAACATCTCTCCGGCGCCGCACACACGTGTGGTGAAGTTCTCGTTCCACCAGCCGAAGGTGGCGACGATGAAGTCATACAATCCGCCAATCATGCCTGCCATTAACAACGGTTTGGCCTGACTGCCGCCTTTTGCTCCCGAAATCAATACCTGAGTGGTGGCGGTTGCTTCCGGGAAAGGGTATTTGCCGTGCATGTCGCTGACGAAATACTTCCGGAAGGGAATCAGGAACAAAATGCCCAGTACGCCGCCCAATAGCGAACTGATGAATACCTGCATGAAAGTGACCGTCATATCGGGATACTTGGCTTGAAGGATATAGAGGGCGGGGAGGGTAAAGATTGCTCCGGCGACAATTACGCCCGAACAAGCCCCTATCGACTGGATAATCACATTTTCCCCTAATGCGTTTTTCCGTTTTGCAGCTCCGGAGACTCCTACGGCAATGATTGCAATCGGGATGGCCGCTTCGAATACCTGGCCGACCTTCAAGCCCAGATAGGCGGCGGCAGCCGAAAAAAGGATTGCCATGGCGATACCCCATGCCACTGACCAGATGTTAACCTCCGGGTAGCTTTTCGAGGGAGCCATCAACGGGTTGTACACTTCTCCGGGTTTCAACTCCCTGAACGCATTTTCGGGCAATCCGGTGAATTTGTCTTCTTCTTGTTTCATAGTTTTATAATTTGCTAATGTGTCAATTTACGTATTTGTCTTCAAAGTAAACAAAAAAAAAGGAGAACCGAAAGATTCTCCTTTATGTTGTGCCCTATTTTTTCTTATTTGGCGTCTTTGGCTACCATATCGCCTTCGATATATAACCTTATCATTTCTGTTTTGGCGTTGGTGCGCAAGGTGATGGACTTCTTGAAATGTCCCGGATACTTGCCTGTTCCGTTATAAGTCACCTTAATCGTGCCTTTTTTGCCCGGCATGACGGGTTCTTTCGTATATTCGGGCACGGTACATCCGCATGAAGCCACTGCCTGGTGGATTACCACAGGAGCATCGCCGATGTTAGTAAAGGTGAACGTACAACTGACTACCGGACTGCTCTCGGAGAACTTGCCGAAATCGTGCGTTGTCTTGTCGAACTTAATCTCTGCATTTGTCTGGGCGAATGCAAAACCTGCTCCCATTACTAACATGGTTATTAAAAAAAGTATTTTTTTCATTTCCTTTTCTTTTTTATGGTTATCAGTGCCAAAGGTAGCGCTTTTTCCCTAAAATATGCCTTATAGAGTGCGAAATAGTATTAAACATTTCTCTTTAACTATTTGGAGAGAGTAAATCCCACCATCATTCCGTCATAATTCTCAGCCAGCGAACCAACCGTCTTTAATGCGGTGCTATTGCTCTTGCTGCCGATAAATGCCAGCAGTTTCAGCAATTTGTCCGAGTTGAACAATAAGTCCAGCGAGTTGGAACTGCAGTTTATCTTTGCGTGCAGGTTCAGGAGTTTCAGGAATTTCAGGTCTACTTGTTTGGCAGAAGCGTCATAGGAGTAAGTACCGTTTAACGTCTTAGTTCCTACGGTGCTCGTAAAAGTACTGTCAGCGTTGAAAGTGAAACTCATCTGCCCTTCTTTGATACCGATTTTACTTAACTGTTCGTCAATCTTGGCTTCCGCCATATTCGCGGCTGCGCTTCCTCCGGCTTTCATCAGCAGGTTGTCCGATTCAAATTCTACCGCCGAACCTTGATAACTCCATGTGCCGGTCATGTCAATCGTTTCCGTGTTTCCGGTGATGGCGTTGACTACTTTAGAGATGTTGTCCTTGTTTAACAGGTCCTTCCATGACTGTGCCCGGCCGTTGGTAGCCATTGACAGGAATACTGTCATGAAAGCGAGTGGTAAAAAAAACTTTTTCATTTTCGTTTATTGATTTGGTCGTTTATGTTTTCAATGTAATCAAGGATTTCCGCACGTCCCGTACGGTTTTCCGAAGAAGAAATGAAATAGGGGGGGAGTTCTTCCCATTGTTTGCTTAGTTCGTGCAGATAAGCGTTGACATTCATCTTCAGCCGGCCGTTTGTCAGTTTATCGGTTTTGGTGAAAATAATGGAAAAGGGGATACCGTTCTCGCCCAGCCATTCCATAAATTCGAGGTCAATCTTTTGCGGTTCCAGGCGGCTGTCTACCAAAACGAAAAGATTAGTCATTTGTTCCCTTTCCAGAATGTAGTCTTCTATTATCGTGCGTATCTGGTCTTTTCCCTTCTGTCCGCGGCGTGCATATCCGTATCCCGGAAGGTCCACTAGATACCAATTCTTATTGATGAGAAAATGATTGATTAGCATTGTTTTTCCCGGAGTGGCAGAGGTCATAGCCAGCCCCTTGCGGGCAGTCAGCATATTGATAAGGCTTGACTTTCCCACATTGGAACGGCCGATAAAGGCATATTCGGGAAAAGAACTTGCCGGGCATTTCTTAACGTCCGTGTTGCTGATTACAAATTCCGCACTTGTTATTTCCATTTTTATTATTCGTTTTAGTTGTTGACATCATCCAAAGTCCTGCAAAGGTAAGCGTTCCGTTTAACATTAGCAATTCATAACCGAATTTATATCCCGTTTCTTTCCCTATCCACCAGTCGGCGATGTAACAGAGCAAAGGCGAGAGGATAGCTATGAGAGGAACCCGGCGGTCGTTTGCCTGTCTTCGTGTGAATAATCCGAAGGCGAACATCCCCAGTAGCGGGCCGTAGGTGTAGGAAGCGATAATATATATGGCGTCAATTACGCTTTTATCGTTAAGTATTTCCACCAGGCAGATGAAGAAAGCCAGCAAGATTGAGAGCGACAAATGTACTTTTCCCCTTTTGCGGCGCGCTGTTTCTTCGGTATCTTTTTCCGTATTCAGCAAGTCCACACATACGCTGGTAGTCATCGCCGTCAGGGCGGAGTCCGAATTGCTGAAAGCAGCCGCTATGATTCCGACGGTGAAAAGAACCAATACGGGTTTTCCCAGATACCCTTCTGCGGCAAACATCGGCAAAATATCATCATTCACGGGCGGCAGCTCCAGATGCATCTGTCCGGCAAGGGTTATCAGCAGAATTCCCAGACATAAGAACAGCAAGTTCAGCGGGATAAAAGAAAACCCGTAACAATACATATTCTTTTTCGCCTCCCGGAGATTCCGGCAAGACAGGTTCTTCTGCATCATGTCTTGGTCCAGCCCGGTCATTACGATTACAATGAAAATACCGCTGAAAAATTGTTTGAAGAAGTTTTGGCGGGACATCCAGTCGTCAAAAACAAATAGCCGGCTATATTCGCTGTCCAGAATTGTCCGGACGACACCGTTGAAATCGAGATTCAGCTTCCGGACCGTGAAATAAATGATGAGGGTCAATGCCGCAATCAGACAGAATGTCTGTAAAGTATCAGTCCAGACAATCGTCTTTATGCCGCTTTTGTGAGTGTATATCCAGACCAGCGCCACCGAACCTGCGGCGATTATCCAGAAAGGGACATGCATATCCCGGAATACATACGTATGGAGAATCAGGCAGACCAGATAGAGTTTGGCAGATGTGCCCAGCATACGTGACAAAAGAAAGAAAAAAGTTCCCGTGCGGTAAGCATGCGTCCCGATTCGCGTGCCGAGATAGCCGTAAATGCTGGTCAGGTTAAGTTTGTAATACAGAGGAAGCAACATGTGGGCGACAGCCATATAGCCGAAAAAGAAACCCGCCACCGTTTGCATATAAGTCATGTCCGCACTCCGCACCATGCCCGGTACAGAGACAAAAGTCACTCCGGAGATAGAGGCACCGAGCATGCCGAAAGAGACCACATACCAGGGCGATTGGTTCTCCCCCTTGAAAAATGCCGCGTTAGAACCTCCTCTATGTCCGGTGATACGGGCTATTAACAGTAATACCGCAAAATAGCAGATAATAGTGGAAAGTATCATCATATCGGCTGCAAAGGTAGCATTTTTTGTAGGTATTAACACAATAATCTGTATCTTTGCAGGGTTTTATCGATGGAATAGCAAATATTATCTATGAATCAACAATATCCTTCTATACTGCTTGAAAAGGCAGTCGGTGAATTTTCCAAGCTTCCGGGTATCGGCCGTAAAACGGCGATGAGGCTTGTCCTGCATCTGTTGCGGCAGGACACGGCCACTGTAGAAGCTTTCGGGAATTCAGTGATAACTTTGAAACGTGAAGTGAAATATTGCAAAGTATGCCACAACATATCCGATACCGAAGTCTGTCAAATCTGCGCCAATCCCCAACGGGATGCCTCTACCATCTGTGTAGTCGAAAATATCCGTGACGTGATGGCGGTAGAGGCGACACAACAATACCGGGGGCTTTATCATGTCTTGGGCGGAGTGATTTCGCCGATGGATGGGATAGGTCCCGGAGATTTGCAGATTGAAAGCCTGGTGCAGCGGGTGGCGGAAGGAGGAATCCGGGAAGTGATTCTGGCTTTGAGTACGACGATGGAAGGAGACACAACCAATTTCTATATCTACCGCAAGCTGGACAAGCTGGGTGTCAGGCTAAGTGTGATTGCCCGCGGCGTGTCCGTCGGCGACGAGCTTGAGTATGCCGATGAAGTGACGTTGGGACGCAGCATTGTAAACCGGACGCTTTTTACCGGAACAGTATAAACGATTATTATTATAGAAACTGAAAAACGAACATGGAAGAACAGATAAAACGTGCCGTCAGGAACTTGAATATCAGTTATATTTTCTTTTGGGTGCTTCCCGCGTTTCTGCTGGGAGCGGGAGAGTTTGAGCTCCTTCCTGTGGGAAGTCTGGCGGATAACGCACAGGCAACCTACTATTTTGAGACATTCTGTATTTTGCTGACAGCCTTGTGCGTACCCCTTTCCTTGAAATTGTTCAGCCTGGCGCTTAAAAAGAAAATAGACCGTATGACGATTGTGCTTGCTCTGAAACGTTATGTGCAGTGGAGCATTGTCCGTCTGGGCATACTTGAAATTTCCATTGTGGCAAGCTTGCTGTGCTATTACCTGGCACTTAGCAGTACAGGCAATCTCTGCATGCTGATTGGACTGACAGCCTCTCTTTTCTGCTTGCCCGGTGAAAAACGGCTCCGTAACGAACTTCACATAACGAAAGACTGACCCCATGAAACAGAACTTCTTGATGAATGACCGCATCTATCTCCGTGCAGTAGAACCGGAAGATATGGATACCATGTACGAGATGGAGAACGACCCTTCGATGTGGGATATCAGCAATTTCACAGTCCCTTATTCCCGTTACGTGTTGCGCCAGTACATTGAGAATTCCCAATGTGATGTCTTTGCCGACAAACAGTTGCGTCTGATGATTGTGGGCAGATTGAACAATAAAGTGCTCGGAACGATTGATATTACGGATTTTGCCCCCCTTCATTCGCGGGGGGAAGTAGGAATTGCCGTCCATAAAGACTACCGTCAACAGGGATACGCCACTGACGCATTGAAGCTGCTCTGCGAATATGCCTTCGACTTTTTGTCCTTAACGCAACTCTATGCCCATGTAGCCGTAGACAATGAAGCTTGCGTAAAGCTATTCACCTCCTGCGGGTTTGTACAATGCGGCTTGTTGAAAAGTTGGTTACAGATAGAAGGAAGATGCAAAGACGTAGCGCTCTTTCAGCGTTTGAACCCCAGATTGGACACTGGGCGGTAACAGCACATTGTCAGTTGAGAGTCGGTACTTGAGGAAAGCGCGCCCATGTCTCGTATTTGCTGCCCAGCTTCTCCAGAGCCTTCCGCCACATGTCCTTGGTGTCATCCTTCATCAGGTATGATTTCGGCTCTTCGGAGACCAGCCATGTGTTTTCCCGGATTTCATCGCTTAGCTGTTCGCTTTCCCATCCCGAATATCCCAAAAAGAAACGGATATGTTCGCTTATCGCATTTCCCTGCAGGATATATCTTTTGATTTCGTTGAAGTCCCCGTTCAGGTAAAGGCCGTTGCCGACCGGGATAGCTCCGGGAATACCCGCCAGTGCGTGAAGGTAAAATAAAGTATCCGTAGCTATGGGACCGCCTTTATATAAAGGAATCTCGTCCACATACTTGAATTCCATGATAATATCGTTGAGCAGCAGCGGCAACCGTTTGTTGATAATCAGCCCCATGCTCCCTTCCTCCGTATGGTCGATGAGTAAAACTACAGCTCTTCCAAACGTTGCGTCGCGCAAAAAAGGTTCGGATATCAGAATCTTTCCTCTTGCCGGCAATACATTATTCGATTGAATCTTAAATATGTCAGAGTCGATATTCATGCCACTAAAGTAAGAAAAAAAACGGAATAACAATCGTTCTTTCCGTTTTTTTTCATTTTAAGAATGGCTTTTATGAATATCTTATGTCAAATAATCAGGCTATCGAATGATTTTCAGCAAATAGTTTCATTCTTTCATCCAGTTGAGCATATTGGTGGTCTTTAATGAAAGAGGTACACGCGCGCAATCCTTCCTGATGGCTTCCTGTAGTTACTAATGAGATAGCGCTGACTCCGTAGTACATCAATTCTTTCGCCAGTTCGCCACTGGTCATTCCCGGATAACCGATGGTGAAATAAAATCCGTCTGCAATCGGCTCGCCCAGATCGTTGTCATATACCAGATGAAAACCGTGACGGAGGAAGATTTCTTTTAATTTCCGTGCTCTTTCACCGTATATCTTCACTTCGTTAAGGAAATTATATTGTCCTTCGTTGGCAGCTTTCAGCATGGCGGCCATGGCGAACTGTGCAGAATGACTAGTTCCTGAAGAAAGCGCATAAAGCACACGGTGAATGAAAACCGTTCCGAAAGTTCCGCCACCATATCGTTTGGTCAGTCCCGGATAGCTTCGGTGGTATAGTTTATCAGAGATACAACTTACCCCAATACGTTGCCCGGCGTAGCTGAATGCTTTTGAGCCGGAAATCAGCAATACGTAATTGTCCGTATAATGGGCAACTGATGGCTGGAAAGGAGGTTGATACGGTTTACTTAAATCTTGGCGGAAGTCCATGGCAAAATAAGCCAAATCCTCCAGAACAATCACATCATACAGTGTTGCCAATTTACCGATAATCCTCAATTCTTCTTCTTTCAGGCAAATCCAGCTGGGATTATTGGGATTTGAATAAATGATGGCTGATATATTTCCTTTTTTCAGATAGCTTTCCAGTTTCTCTTTCAGTTTTTCTCCGCGGTAGTCATACACATCAAATGTTTCAAACTTTTGCCCCATTACAACCAACTGCTGTTTCTGTACCGGAAACCCTGGATCGATAAACAAAATCGTATCTTTCTTTTCGTCACATTGGCTGCAAGTAAGAAATGAAGCGAATGTACCTTGCATGGAACCAGTGACAGGCACACAACCTTCCGGACTTAAATCTACGTTGATGAATGCTTTGATAAAGTTGGATGCCTCTTTCTTTAGTTCCGGCAATCCGTTGATGTCGGGATATAGACTGGCAATGCCATTTTGTAATGCTTCAATTTCCGCTTTCACGCCTACAGCGGAAGGAGGAAGTCCCGGAACACCCATTTCCATTTTGATAAATTCAACTCCCGATGCTGTTTCTGCTTTTGAAGCAATAGCTTTCACTTCACGAATGGTAGCTTTGGAAAAATCGACAATTTGAAACTCATTGATGGTTTCGTCAATCAGATGTCGTTCAATCGGTGTATTTTTCATTCTATTTTCTATTTGATGTAATACCTGCAAATGTACATGATAATTCTTAATAAACCCACTTTTTCAGAAAAAAGATACCGAACCTATTGCGGGTTTCAAAAAAATACCTACCTTTGCATCCGCAATCAAGAGAGATGCTAAAGTGAATAGTCTGGTGCGTTAGTTCAGTTGGTTAGAATACATGCCTGTCACGCATGGGGTCACG
>NZ_CAUCSQ010000036.1 GCF_958445495.1 uncultured Bacteroides sp.
CTCTTGGAACCATATAAACAACTGTACTACAATATTTTAATTTATAGAACTCCTCATAATCAAAAAAAGGCAGCCTACTTCGCTGCCTTTTCTATTTTCTCCCTGAACACTCTCAACTGGTCTATAGTCGGATAAAATGTAGGGTTCTCCCAGTTACGGCTTATCACCGAAATCATCGAATCAAGGTATTTCCCACAATCGAGAATCTTAACGCATTTATCCAGTTGGAACTCACCAACAGGATACGTCTTGTTGTCAAGCGTGTTTTTCGCCCAAATAAGCAACTCGTCTACTGAATTGTGGTCGTATTTCTTTTCTTCTTCCATATCACATTTTGTCAATTAATTCTTTGAGATTGTTTTCGCTGTCTCTCTCTGCAAAATACATATACAAGTCTGAACCGGCAATATATCCAAGGAATACATCTATAGTATAATTGGTTAGACCTTCCTCTACAGCCTTCACTTGTTCAACACGTATTTTCCCCTTTTGGGCTACCGCATACCTTGACAGGTTGCGGGATTCTCTAAACTCTTTAAGTTTTTGCCCAAGAACTTCTCTATAACTACTTTTATCCATATATTATAAATTATTATAAGCATCTACAATTTGGTAATAGCAATAACGCTTGGCTTCTTGGTGTTTTTCTTTATTGCTGTCATCGTTAATCCAATCCCATGCCTCAGAATTAGTTGTATGAATTTTTAAATTCTTACCTCTATAACGTGCTTCAATGAAATATTGACCGTAGCCGCAACCTCTTTTCATTGCGAAATTTACTTTTCTAAAACTCGCCATAATCTTTATTTTTAATTAAAATGCAAACTTAGCAATCGCCTTAGCAGCTTTCTTAAGCTCGGAATTACCGGTTTTCTTATATTCAACCATCAATAAGTCATACTCTTCTCTATATGCCTTCTTGGACTTTCCTGTAGCTTTTCTTTCAGCAGATAAAGCGGCTTTTCTCGCTTTAGCGGCTTCGGCTTTCCGGTTTTCCTTTCTCGCTGTCTCGTTGTACATGTTCATATAGTCCTCATCTGACAGGTTAAGAACGTAATCTATTCTCTGGTCGGCTGCCGCATTGCCGATATATGTACGTTCTTCATTATAACGCTTAACATCCGCTCTCTTCATTGCTGCTACTTCTTCAATTGTTATAGTTTTCATAATCTTTATGTTTTAGTTGTTATTACTTTATTTCCTTTTTGATGTTACAAAGATAGTACAAATATTTGTAATACCCAAGTTTTTTACTACAAATATTTGTATGTTATAAAACATATTTAAAAATAAAGGTATAAAAAATCCCGGCATATTCGATATACCGGGAGGATTCCATTTTAAAGAGGCAGTTATAAAGAAATGGAAAGGAGCTATTTCTTTTTTGCATCTTTCTGATGATATAAAGGTATGCTTTTTAATCCATCAATGTGTTCATATAGATCATTTTCGATATGCTCACAATGCATAGGATCAAGAACAAAGTCAATCCCTTCACGCCTAGCCAATTTTGCTGCAGGAACGAAATCTGAATCTCCAGAAATAAGGACAATCTTATCCACAAAACCTTTTAAAGATAAAGAAGCAATGTCGACACCAATTTTCATATCAATTCCCTTTTGACGCAATTCATAATATACATCATCTTCATTAATGTCATCAAGAGAAATTTCTTTCTTTAATAATTTTCTCATTGTGTTATCATAGAAAATCCATCTTTTACTTTCCTTGATATTACCTAGACGCAAAGCAACTTTCCTTTTTTTCTTAAGCTCGTTTATTAACTCACTTCTACGAATAGCTTCTTCTGTTTTAGAGTAGTCGATACATTTCCTAGAGATAGGATTATGTATTTTTTTGGCAAATGGTACACAATCATAATAAAAAATACGATATAAATAATTGTTTTTCCCTACATGAGAATGAGATATAGTATATAAATCATTAGCAATAGTTAATGCTGTCTTTTTGCCGGACTTATTATACATTGCATTATAGCGTTTTATAAAATACCCACCATCAATTAATATGGCAACTCTTATAGGGGTTTCTGTGTATGATGTATTTGGACGTGTTTTCATAAAATAAAAAATGGCCTTTGGTTAGGCATGCCCATTATCAAGAGGGGGACAAACGTAAGCCAAAGGCATAATCATGTGCTGCAAATGTATGAATTTAATTTGTATTTGCAAAAGACAGAAGATAAATTGCAATAAAAAACAGATTATTTTTCTATGTTTTGCACTCGTTAAGTCACAATATCACCTTTAAATTTAGTGCAAAGTAAACTTTTGTTCCGCTTTCTTTGCCATTATAGCGCAGGTTCAAATTTAATTTTAGCTTCTCTAGTTGCTTTATTAAAGTCTCTATTAAAAGAAGACACATCTTCTTTCATGTTCTTCTTATCATGGTCTGTGCCATAATAATCAAGTTTTTTCAAGGAATCGTTGATTTCTTTTACAATCTGTTCCTCACTTGCTTTTTTCGGAAGTAAGGAACCTTGCATAGATTTAGTGATTACTTTTATAAACTTTTTCATATATATTAACCTCTTTCTGTTATACTAAAAACAGAATTTATAGCGAATTTGTTCTGCAAATAAACAAAGTAATCAACCAAAACTGCAAAAATACAATTGAAATTTGTCGTTAAGAGGTCAAACTTTAACTATTCCGGAAGTTTTTAACAAAAATCCCCGACTACATAGCCAGGGACAAGCACAAAGATATAACCCTTGCAATAATCGCAAGAGGAATCAGACTGTACAACCACCTCTCTAGGCGTTCCATAGCATTACCAGAAGAAGCCGACAAAAATCAGAATGATACAAATCGTCGGCTTGGTCTATCAAATCATCTATGTAATCTTTTCTTTGCATACCTCTCCAACTGTCTACGCTGCTGCCTGTTGATGCCGGTGGAAGCAGCCAATTCATTGAGTTTTGATTTTTCTTCGGGCGAAAGCATGTTATAGACTTCCTCCCGGCTTTTGCCTGTTAATATGGCTTCTAATATTTTCCACATAAATTTCTCCTGCAATGTTCACATAAAAATTTCTTTGCTATAGGAAACATTCTTTGCCCTATCTCCCCACACAGGTATTGTGCCTCCTCACCGTATGGGTCGATATTAAACGCCTGTGAGATATGGCGGCATAAGTGTCCTTTCTCATGGTCCCATGAATTTTGGAATTCCGATGGCGAAGAAGTTAGCGCAATCACCATAACTGTTTCACGGTTCTCAAAGTCTGAATAGGTCAAACCCGTGTTTAACCTGCCGGAAGAAAGGTTCCGGTAAGCCTGGCGAAATTTATCACCCCGGCAACCGATACGATGAAGTTCACACAGTATCTCACTGGTCCAATAGGTTGTTACAGCATAATACACCCTTACCCGCCAATCATATTTCGATATGTAAAATTCCTGTACTATCATAAATCATCAGAGTACATCATCCCACATTATCGGGCATCCGCTTCCAATGCAATCGGCATAGAACCGAGTAAAAGGCAATCCTTCATACCCGTCCGGGTCGTCTATGTAATCCTTTATGAACAATGCCAGATGGGCTTCATCCATAATCGAACTCTTATAATAATCGGCTTTAGCCATATTAGCCACATATACACAGTCGTATCCGGAGTCTTTCTCAAGTTTGATGCCATACTTTTTCAGAAGTTCCTCCACTTCCTCCTTTTTGATAGGTACGAGCTTTTCTTTCTGTTTGGAAGTCTTGTTTTCAACTTCCATTTTGGAAACAGCCCATTCGCACATCTTTTTTGAAAAGTGCCAGCCGTATAGTGACAGATAATTAGCCATTGCCGGCGGCATTTTATCGTAAATGTCCAGTCTTTGTCTCATAATTAATTACCTTATTAGAATAAGAGGGGATTTCTCCCCTCATACGGTTAATAGAATTCACCATTGGCACGTCTGCGGCGGCGTTCACTCATATCCCCGTACATCGGATATTCCGGGAAATAACCCGGCATACGGCGTTCGCTCATCCCATCACCATCGTAACGGCTACGGTCGCGGAAATTCATGCCGTCGCCTTGCATCTCACGTATGGCTTTTTCATAACCATGGCGGCAACCTTCCTTATAGGCTTCTTCCAATTCGTTGCCACCTCGCATTCCGAAGTCACGACCATATCCGTCATGTTCTTCTCTGATTGTCCACATTCCCATATTATTTTTTAGTTTTAGATGTTTCAGACATTCCGAGTTGTTCCATCAGTTGTTTATTTAAAGCCATAAGGTCAGCCATGTTCTTGCTCATCTCGGACATTTGCCCTTTCAATGCGGCTATCTCTTGTTCCTGACGCTGCTTTTCCGCAAATTCAGGATTAAGAAGCGTGAGCATCTTGTCGCACCCTGCTATGACGGAATTATGAAAGTCCATGCTGTTAATGATGTCTATGCTTTTCTGCTTCATGGATGCAACCTCGTTGTTCATCGCGTCACGTGAGCACGATACCACAATATTGCCGTTCTGCCCGAAATCGGCTATATCCATGCCGGCAGGAAGGTTTTGAAATGTGGTGTTCTGCCCGTTGATGCAGACCACAATATCCACAACCATTTCCATTTGAGGCATTTGCCCCATAGGAGTAGCCATAGGGTATTTGGGCTTTGGAGCTGAAACGCTGACCACAGGACCGCATTCGATGTACGGATTGGCATCCTTATGAAGTATATACAACTGGTTATTAGTACGAAGTGATTGAAACATAATGATTGATTTTTAATAGGGCTACCTGGAATCGGTAGCCCGTGTTTGTTACTTGCTTTTAACCGCTGCTGTTTCCACTGTTGGAGCAGGTGATGTTGTCGGACGGTATCCTCCATTTACAAGATACAGTTCATTGGTGTACTTGTTGTAGTGGATTTCATAGATACCCGGACCGGCAAGGTTCTCAACACGCACCGGTTCATTGTTGTAAGCCATCAATGGACGGGTGTCACCATTGGTTCCTATTAAAATAGGAAGGGTCGCTGTTGTGCCTGCCGGTATTTCCTGACGAAGATTGACATAGAATCCTCCGACATAATTACGCCCGTAAAAGGCATGATTCGGAAGTTCCAAGGTCACATTCTCCGTACCGACTGTAACCTGAACGGTAGGCAGAGTGTTGTAATTTACCCTACCCAGGGAAGGAAACGGAAAAGGAAATCCTGTAAAAAAGTTAGGCCACATAATTACCTCCTTTCTTACTGGAATTAACCCCAGTAGTTGTTGCAACCGCATCCGTAACCGCTACGGCCGTATGCAGCATCACCGGCATAGGCGCCAAAAGCAGCAGCTCTGTATGTGTCAAGATTTACACCAACAATATTAGGGTATTGAACCGGTACGGTTTGTGGCATACGACATTTAATGCCATCTACATCAGACTGCAAAGCCTGCAAACCTGCGGCCAACGGAGCAATCTGCTGGCTGAAAGTGTTCAGGATAGTTGCATTCTGATTACGCTGTGAGATTTCAGCCTGCAAAGTCGATTTCTCGGCAGTCAAAGCAGCAATCTTATCCTGCAATGCCTGATTCTGCATGGCATCCAGTTTGGCAAGGATGGCATTTGTGTTAGCCGTAGCACCGTCACGTAATGACAATGTGTTCTGGTTGGCTGTGTTCACAAGTGCATTTGTCTGGTTGCACATTGCCAACTGGTTCTCATAACCCATCGTAGTGATGGCATTCTGGGTTTTGCAGCAACAATCGGCTAACTGTGTCAAAACCGCCTGGTTACCGCTCTGGAACGCATTGATAATTTGCTGGGTAGACATGCCAACCTGATTACCCACATTGGAAATCAGACCTTGGATATTACACAATGCATTCTGCAACTGTTGAGTAGAACAGTTCAAAGAAGAGGCAAGCTGATTGATTGCGTTACCGTTACCTTGAATAGCAGACATCAGATATTCACGGCCTACATCACCATTCAGTTCTGCTGGAAGACCGCCATTGTTACCGAAGCGGTTACCGAAACCATTGCCACCCCAACAGAACCACAAAAGGATAATCCAAATGAACCACCAGCCACCGCCGCCCCAAGCATCCTGGTTATTACGGCCTTGATTCAAAAGGGCAAGTAAACCCGGGTCAACACCCTTGCTGCCAAACATACTGGGCAACATAGCCATGATGTCGAACTTGCTGCCGCCACCATTGCTGCCAGGGTCATTAAAAACATACGTTTTTTCCATGAGATTTAAATTTTGTATGATTAATATTATTGTCATACAAAAGTATATATTACGTGCTGCCTAAATCAGAGCTTGTTTTCAAGCAATTTGCAAACATTTTGCAAATATATTGCCATCATTTTATTATGACTTTTCCTCATTTCAAAAGTAGATACAAGATAACGGATACAAGCGGAAGTCTTATGAAGTAAGGGCGCTATTTGCTCAGGATAAAAACCATATTCGGAAAGAAGATATACGACGATGGAACGCGCATCAACAACTTCCGTTACCTTACTTGAAGAAAGGATTGAATCGGCAGATACTTCCGTTTCCAAAGAAACTGCATTAAGTATTTCGGTAAAAATCTCTGACTTACACATGGTAATTTAATTTTTTATTGTACTTTTGCCTTTGCCAATCGAATTTTACAGATCAAAGAGCAAAAGCATGTATCGTAATGTTAAGGATATTTGAACCCCTGGCACAGCGATACATGCTTCTGTATGTTTAAAAGTTCGATTGGCGTCAACTTTATAGTGTCGGGGGTTCTTTTCACTCTGCCCCCGAAAGAGTTGCATTTATCATGATAACCGGCCTTCTACTCACACCGGAAAGAATCTGAAATTAATCTACCATATTACCTCCTTTTTGTATGAATGAACATTTTTCCTTTGGAAATTGTTATATTAGTGAAATTTAAACTTTTCATACCGGAAACGGTCTGTGAAGATAGTAGCCGGGAATTACCACATAAACAGATTGTAACTTACTCCTGCACCTACGTAAAAACCACTGGGATAACCGTAACCGGCCTGCAAACCCAATCCCCAACGTTTCTTCTTTGAAGGGACAGTATGATAAATATTATTCGTAACAGTCCGGTAAACTGTTCGTGGGAACACCTGCAAACTGTCGAGTTTAGGACGGTATCCACTCACCCATGCCCGGTAAAGGCTGTCTTCATAGTAAGCCTGTTCACGCTGTACCACCGTATCACCTATTCTGATTGTATCTTTTAGCTTAATCAGCAGCAAAGGAGCCATGGGAGGAGAGATGAATAACGTTTCAATATCGACAACCGTCTTTATTTTCGTCTCGGTTCTTATCTCTAGTGCCGGAGAAGGCTCGTGTGGACTACAACGCATCCACACGACCAAACCGACAAGCAGACAAACCAATATCCAAGGTAGCATTTTCATAAGATACTGTCGCTAACAGTCCATTCGGGACTACTCAACAAGACTTCCAACTCGCTACCCTCATAAACAGGATAAGGATAAACAGGCTCATGCGGGGTATCTTCTCCAAGTTCCGGTAATGTCATAGCAGAAGGGAATAATTTCTCATAGTTGTCCACTTTCATGATTACCTGGGTTCCGTCAATGCTCTTTCGCGGGACCAAGTGCAATTCAACAAGTACTTATTGCGGTATCTCGTTCAGTCTTTCTGAGGGAAATTTTATGTATTTCATAATAGTATTTTAATCATTATTTCTTACTACTTTTAAAATTATATAGGAGGATTGTCCATCCACACGCTCGGCAGATACGTATATTCCGCCATTGTATATATGCGTATGTAGAACTACATTTTGAGAATCAACAACTGTGACAAACAAACCATTCAATTCATCAGATATAACAATATGGTCGCTCATTTTTTTGTCATAATCCGCGAAAATAAATGTTGTATCATTAAATAAAACGTGATAAAGTGATATTCGACCTTGTACTTCGTTGGCTTTAAAAAAACAACGATATAGTATAGCACTACGTATATCGCCGGCATTAATAGTTTTACCAAGTGCACTATTGTCAAAAGGATGAGGATACACTTTACCTGAATTATTGCGAATTTCGAATGTATTGGAAGTATTTTCCGATATGTTACCATTACCTATTGGTAAGAAACCTATAGCAAATCCAACATTGTCCTCCCTGATTTGTATAACTCTATTAACTGGATTTTGTTTATTAGCCCAATATTCCTCCTTAAAATTAAAAGCCGGTAATTCTGAATTCCATTCAACAGAAGTCGGAATGTTAAAATTATATCCGTTTATTTCTAAAGAATTTGGAATATAGTACTTGATGTCAGTTTGTTGATTTCCAATCCTAGCCGATTGGGCAAACATGTAATTTGAAAAGGTATAATTCTGTTTGGCTACAATATTCCCAATGATTATCATTGACATATTGGGTAATATCCTATATATGTTTTCAATATGACATATTGGAGTACTTATATATTCAGCTTCTTGTGACTGTCCTTTTCGTGATATAATATTATTCAAAACTTCATCAGTGTTAACTACATCATAAGACTCTACGATATCTAATACTCTACTAACATATTCACCATCTGAACGTATTTCCTCGCCGTCGGCATATAATTTTTGAGATATGTTAAAAACACTTTCCCATAATTGAGTATTAGTAACAGATGAGACATTTAGTTCGTCATCACCATTTTTTAATATTCCACTCTTTAGTAAAGTAAAATTGTGATTTTGTGGAGTTCCTTTATTTTCAGACAAAAAAACAATATGGTCTTCATCAACGATGCGCATTATATAATATTTTGTACCATCGTCCTCACGAACCCATTCTGTACCAATATCTATATTGGATTTACCGTGGTCTACTATCGTTCCTATTGCACATGGTTGTGCATGATTAGCGCCAATTGTCGTATTCTGTATATGCATGGGAGCTACATCATCATCACATGAGTATTGACTGTCTGCAAAAATCCATCTGGATAAATTAAATATAGGATTCCCATTATAGTTTGGAGTGATACCATCATAACGATTAAGTGTCATTTTCAATTCGTTTACTCCTTGTACTATATTAATATTAGGGTATTCAAATGAAACTTTAAAATATTCTTTATTTTTAGACAAAAATATTGCACTATTTATAACCTCGTCTAAACCTTCAATTGCATTTTGAGGAATAGCATAATATGGGATATATTCCCTAGGTTCATCCCCTTCACTAAATATTATACCGGAACTTCCTTTATTATTTTTTTCCAAATTAAAAACCACAAATGCAGCATTTGGTGGAGATGTATGTGATTTATCATATATATTAACACCCCCAGAAAATGAAATGACTTGTTTATCAGAATCAAACCAAGAAATTCCCGATGTAAGTGAAGCCGTACCAGCTAGATAATAACTAGTATTTTCTTTAACTGGAATATAATCTGAGCAACTCCATCCTTCTACTGGGTCAAGTTTTCCGTTATATGAATTAACATATTTCCCAGTTTGAATAGCTGCTGCATTGAACAGATTGTATGTTCTGACAGTTTGTATTTGTGCTTTATCTAACTTATCAAAATTTCCATCTATACTTTGAGCTATTGTACCCCACGATTGTTCACTATCTTTTGCTATGTCAAATATCTTTTCCATATTATTCGTTTTTAATTAATGTTTCATTTGAAATCAAAGTCACATTGGAAAGGGAAGTCAAATAAGAAGGCAGATAATCAACCCCGTCAATTTGTATCTTCCAGTTCTTGCCTATGAATGTTTGAACAATATCCTCACTGATATCCCCATTTTCAAAATAAGATTTGCATGCACCGTTGTAATTGATTATACCTGTTATGTCAGCGTTAGACCTGGCATTCTCAAGCATATATTGAATGCTCTCCTTGCTTAGTTTACTACAACCGGAGAAATCCCAGGTGTAATCTGCCTCTTCATTTCCGCGGACAATTCCCTTCAATCTGATATCGGTTAGATTGGGACAGTTGGTGAATGCATCAATAACAGGCACTTCCGTTGCGTCTGATGATATAGGTATTTCATTAGTCACATTTACCAAGTTGGAACAGTTCTTAAATGCAAAAAGAAGAATATTAACATCATCCCAAACTACATTGATAGTCTCAACCGGGGTATTCTGATAACAATAAGCGCAATTACGTGTTAACCGGAATCCAGTACTGGGCAACGGGTCACCATCGACACAATTACACCAATCCAGGATAGCGCTGTTATCTTGTGGATAGATTACCAAATCAGGATTATCAATAGGATTAAGGACCACTTTGGACAAATTAGGCGTTCCGGCAAAGCAACTCTGCATAACAGAAATATTGCCCTCTCCTTTGAGATTAAGGGTCACGTAGCTGGCCGTACATTGATAAAATGCACCTTGAAGATTCAAATAGCGCTCATCATGTAAATCAATATTAATCTCTACATTCAAGCCGTTAAGGCCGACAGCCTGCCTAAATGCTCCATGGGCTTCCCCTCCTCCATACCATACACTTGAACCTATGTAAGTGTAATCCTTTATCAAAGATAACAGATAAGACCATGTGTCAGAGGTAGCATCCAGACCTTCAAAACTGGGGACATAGCCTTTGTCAATAATCCATGTGTCCCAGTCTGATATACGGGGAAGAGTTTTATCCTCCCTTGCCTGTTTGATTCGTAGGATATTTCGGGAATTTCTTGTCTCGATGATTGCATAGCCCTTGTCCAGCAAGTCTTGTACAGTGTATAAATCTAATATTACAGAAATCCGCTGTGGTGACTTAGTTATACCTTTAAATATTATATTATATATATTACCTGTTGCATATTTAAATTCAATATCATTAAAGGAATTAGATTGTACATCTAACAGTTCATCAAAATCATTTAAGTATATATTTGCTTTAATATCACTACCTATTGATACATAATCCCCTACGTTTATTACATTCCAATTTGCATCATAATAAACAATCTTTTGATATTCAGCATTACTCTTAACAATCGGTCTGAATTCTACCATGCCAGGATACAGAGTGCCTATCTTGTATCTCTTTAGCTGACGTTCCAATAAAAACTCGGAAAGAGAGTAAGGGAAGAGCAAGAAGGACGATAAGGCTATCTTACTGTATCTTTCGTTTGAAGTACCTAACTTAGCTATAAGCAAAGGATTGGCATCTGTTATAGTTCCTGCCTCAATAGCGATTCCATTATTAACATATTTAGACTGATAACTAATGGTACTATTAACATCTATCTCTTTATCTGTAAATCCCCCAAAAGAGACTGCTTGGTTTTTATAATCAAAACAAAAAGCCCCACCATCAGTATTAGCACCCCTAGTAGCTACACCCCCATCTGCATTCTGAATATCGTTATCTATTACCTCTCTTCCGGCAAAAACCGTATAATCTTTCAGAATGGGAAGGTTATCAACCTTTCCGTAGTCGCTAACTCCGTCAGTTATCCATGCACCATCATCATTAATACCGCTCTCTTTGTTCCACGCAGTGTTGTAAATTTTCAAATTATGCCCATTACCGGAGAAGTCAGTCAGCTCATCGTTGAATGATGCGTGGTTCTCGTTTGTAATACCCTGTTTGATTGTGTTAAGGTACATGAGAGGACCAACACATCTGTCCAAGTTGAAATAGGCGATTGCTTGGTTGATTTGGTCGCTAGTCAAGACTTTGTTGGAGATAAGTATTCCAAAAATAGCTTTCATTCTACAATCACTTGGAGAATCATCAGTCGTTAGATATCCATCTATAAAAAAATAATCCTGAACACCACCGGCATTCGGATAACTGGCGATATAGTCTTCCTTATCCCCAAGGATATTATTTATTAGAGAAATGTTTCCTACGCTATTGATATCACTAGAAGTATAGCCGAATATACCATACTTATCTTCTTTATTTGCTGATATTTGATTTCTCAAAGACCTAGAGCCTAGCACGTTAGAAGAAATACTAAGTCTACTATCAAGATTTACGACCATACTGACAACAGTACATTCGGTACTACCTTCCAGCATTTCTTCGACTGTTTTAGTAGACCTAATAATGTCGTCTTGCCCGTCTGTGACTAATGCACCTTGATAGGAAGGCACTTGTTCTACGTAGATATTACTACTAAGATTTATTTGAGTATTTCCATTTGATAAAGCAAAGAAATAGACACTAGTAGCTCCTCCTTCGATTCCCTCAATGTCTATATTATATATTCCGTCTTCATATATATAGATCCTCTCATCAGTGCTAGTATTAGGATATATTGAAAAATATCTTATTTCGTTATTAGCTATGGCCTTTGTTACACCTGTTATTTTAATCTTACCTTTATAAATAGGAGATTTATAACTAAAAGAAACACTTGTCTTAGCCGAAAATATCTCAACTTTATGATCGGATATTGCTTTTGCTACATTTTTATCTATAAAAAAATCGCTGACATTACTATAATCATAATCGTATTTTCCATAACCACTATTTAATTTCCAAGAGAAATTACTGCAAATAAACGGATTGTCCGGGTCTACCAGATTCTTAATGATAGCCCGGTCTTCATCATCATTGCTCTTGCCGTAGCAGATACAAACCGCTTTCAAGGACGCCAGAACTTCCGGGTCGATGTAGGGACGTTCGGAAGAGGAGGAAGAACCACGAGAGGGGAAACCGATTCGGTTCAAACCGATACGGTTAAGACTTATTGTGTTTAGTGATATTCGATTAAGCCTCATTGCCGGATTCTGTTACGGTCCCACTCAACACTTCCGACTGGCTTTCGATACGGATGATCTTGGGGAAAACCAAGCCATCGAAATCGTAATCAAAAATCTTTCCCGAATAAAAACGGATATTACCTGGGATGAAAACATTGTCAAAACCTCGTTCTTCGGCCGTTTGCTCATCCATCTCTTCGGTTTCACTACCTGTCTTTTGATAGATTCTGACACCCGAACTGCCCACACGTTCAAGACGGATATTGAAGTTTCCGTTAACCACTACCTCGGCGGCATAGAGGTTTTGATTTCCTATCTTTATAAATTGCAAATCTGACATAATCGCTCCTCCTGAATATTAATCGATAATTTCTATTGTTATGTCCTCACCCTTTCTTTGGGCATCTTCAATTAAAACATTCAAACGGTCTGACGTATAACGGGATTCTGTGAGACGGCCGACTTCCGTATTTTTCCCAACCAGAATACAACCGGCGCTATCAGCAGCGGTATTTCCCGGATGAATCAATATACCATCAAAGTACGGGACATTGAGTAAACGCGGAAGATTACGTCCAAACTTGGGAGACCAATTATAAATGACCTTATATGTTCCTGCCGGAATGGCTGTTTCACCTGGAATTTTCTCTTCTGACGGTAAATCACGTACTTTGTCTTCCAGTGTATTGGAAAACATTTTATCATTGACATACAAACGACCGACAGTGTATCTTTCTTTTTTCCAAAGTCTTTCTACTCTTAATTTCATATTATTCCTCCTATAAAATCAATGTTAATACTACAACCTGAATCACCTGTCCGATAAGACCGCCTATCAATGTGGCGGCAATATCAAGCCAGTCCCATTTGCCGCCACATTGCTTATCCTTAAACTCCATGCCCGCAGCCAATCCCGCAACAAACAGGATGGTAAATAACGCGCCTGCAGGGATGGCATAAAGCAGGTGCTTGGGACGGTTACTTTCATTTATCCAACTCATGTACATCTCCCTTCTCGATTATATCCTTCACATCTTCCTTGTCAACCTTAAACACCTTCTTCCCAAATACGCCCAATACACCGATAAGATTGATATTAATTCCTTTAGGTTTAAGTATATTACCGACTATTGAACATCCTTCTATGAAACATACCAATAAACAGGAATAGACATCTATAGGATATTCACTATGGCTCGCCACGGTAATCATACAGACCATACACACAAAAGCAAAATAAGTCACCATCTTTCCCATAGTCGCACGGATTGCACGGGAGAATCTTACCTTTTCGCCCATTAGCATGCTCTTCCGCATTCCAAAGGCAAGATCACAAAGGATTACCGCACATGAGACAATCAGCCAGGGAATCATGTTTTGCAATGATTCGACAACAAAGGCACTCGCGATTGTTGCAAATCCACCCGTTGTGGTATGTACTATTGCCTCTTTCATACGACACAAGTCAAATAAACGGTTAACAACGAAGTCACTTCTATCCAAAACATCGGCTTCTGTTTGATGAAGTCGGAGATAAAATTGCCTGTCCAGTACTTCTTCATGGAAATAACCATGTATGCGATGAATCCGCCCCACAACAGAAGCCAGTACCAAGAATTACAACCAACCCATATTTGAGAGAAGATTAAGGCAATACAGGCGCCGACTATATGCGGTGTCTTGTCCTCAACCTTGAAGTTGGGAGACACACCTAACACTATCATCACAATGAAAGCAATGAATACAAGGAAACGGCTGTTCTCTGTGCTTTCTCCAAATGCACTCGGAAGAAGCAGAAGACTGGAACCAATCGTACACAACCCGAACCAAAACTTGTGGGTCAACGCATAGTAGGTATCACTGATGGAATAAGGGATTTCCCTGCCTTTTTTTATCATGGCAAAGACATAACCTGCAATGAGAACGAATGACAATAATACTAATAGAATCATAGCTTTATCTGATTTTAAATTTATAGCACGAAATTGAGCTGTTCCGGATAACCCGTGTTATAATTATAGGAATTCACCTCTTCCTTCGTCAGCAACCCCTTGACGGACGCGATATGGGACTGGGTTACATTGTAACAGTCAAGAGCATACAATTCAAGCTGGTTGAGCATCTGCAAAGCCGAATCAACGGGTATCGTGTACTTCTCCGCATTGTACCATAAGACCGTTTGCAACCTGCCGGAAGACTTCTCAATATTGATTGAATTAACCAAACCTACACGGGTCTCTTTATCCAACCATATCTGTTTCCCAGAAAGAGTGAATGAATTGACTGCATCTGACTTGTCATAAGCATTAATTTCCGCTATCTTCATTTCCTTCAACTCATCAAGCGTATATTCATGCTCGACCAATACCGGATAACCGCTTTCATTCTCCATGATGTCCTTTCCCGAAGACTGACCGTCAAGTAACTCCCGCCAGTATTCTACGGATATCTCTACCCCGCCTTCTACATTGTAATCGTAGAAACCATCTTTCCAATACATCTTCTGTTCCATTTCATATTCCTCCTTATTATTTCCAACGACCGATTGCAAACCATCTAATCGGTTCACCTGGGTAGCCAAATGTCATACTAGCCTGAATAAATGCACCTATCACTCTGAATGAAGATTTTGTATAAGTATCGGTTGTGGTACTTGCAACCGTCTTTACATCTGTCTGTGCCTGGACCTCGGACACCACAGAATAATTTAAATCGTAAAAAGAGGTAGGAAAGTAAACCGTACGATATTGACCTGAACTTGTGTTAGTACCCCATTGAATTAATAAACCGTTGTTAAACTTGGCATAACCATTTTTAGATAAACTTACCGTCATGGCATTAGATAAGTCTGACTTGGCGTATTGGGACATATCTATACCGTCCAACTTGGTCTTTTGAGCATCTGTCATGAAACGTTTATCCGTTACCTCTGATATATCACTCGCTGTATGGGTATGCTCTATCAATGCGAACAAATCCTTTCCTACCGGAGCCACAGACCATTTACCTGCAACACCGGAAGAAGGGTTACAAGAATAATAGCACAATACCCCGGATTGGTCCAGTGCAATAAACAAACATTTGGAGTTATCATCCGATAACTGGATATTCAACACACCAAGATTATAATAACCGCCTTTTTTATCTAAAGCGTAAACCATCTTCCCTGATTCCCAAGCATCAGAAATAGAAGCCATTTCCGTTAATTGCTCTTGGGTCACATTACTATCGTTCACAATGGTACTGAAAGCCAATGCAGACTTATAGATACCCGCAGCATCACCATCCATTGGAAGCTTGTCTACAGCATCATCTATTTCCTCCGCTGTATGTCTTAATGTTTTTGTATCTTCTGCCATATAGAATATATTATTAATTACTTGTACTTGTGGGAACCCCAACTATAATCATATCAAAATATAGAGGATACACTCTCTCATAATTGCCATTTCCCCAGAAACTGATATTAAAACTGTTATCTGCTATATTATCAACCGAAGGGGTACACGGGTCATTATCACCTGCTGCACGTTGTCCACTTGGAGTTATGAAAGTAAAATATCGAGTATGTCCCAAGTTGTGGGTAAAAGTGAATATTTTACTGGTTTTATCCACATCAACTTTTTTAGCAAAAAGATCAATACCATTACCCCAAGATATACCGATTGAAGGGGTACCGGAAGACGTTACCGTTATTCTTGTTCCAAACAAAACTCCAGGCATACGCCAATAATCATCATGCGCCATTCTCCAATCGCAACCACCAAAAGCGTCAATACATAAATTCCTTTTCCCACCACCCCAGAATTCATCCGTACTGCCGCTGGCCCTTATTATGACGGCTCTGTTGTCTGCGAGTCTTCCTGTATTGCTTGCTTCAAAATAAGAACCACATCCAAAACCTGAAATACCAGGAATAGTATTTCCCAAAGCTGCAACTGTTTTAAGGCTATCATTGATAATTCTTATTAAAGCATCTTGTCCATCTTTATTCTCTAGTGAAAAACTGCCGACATTAAAACCACCCAACTTACCTTTATCTGAATAGATTTCTCCGGTAAATTTATATTGCTTACTAACAGGGTCTAATTCAAAAACTACTTCATCATCTACCAAAGCAAATATTCCTGTACGCTTTACTCCTCCAACAAGACAATCCACACCTTGCACAACACCTGTTTTTTTACCCGTATCCGGATCGGTTTTCCCAAAGAAACTTGTTCCATCAGGCAATAATTCATATACTGATTGCCCATCGTCGGAGATTCCCACCACTGCACAATGAGCTTCTAGTCCGCTTCCTGGAACATACTCAATATATTCCTTTCGTTCCCGGTCTCCTACATAACTACGACCATAATTCTTCGAATAGAACTGTTGCGTCTCTTGGTCGAAGCCTTCTTCCTTGACAGCCCTTCCATCCAACGTATAAGAATCAATTCCTTGCAGCATTTGAATAGTCGGAGCTGTAAGTCCATATGCAGACAAAAGAATTGCATTCTGGCGTGCCGGGTCTGTACGGTTCCCCAATTGGATTATCTTGTCACCGGCTTGCGGGATATCACTACCGTCTTCACAGTCATCCACTGACAGGTCTATGTAATTCTCACCCACAGCCAGGACATACCGCCAATAATAACGGTTGGATACGTTCTCATATATTCCCGACTTGATGTTGAATTGTCGGCATTGTGCCATGTCTCCGGCCACAAACTGGTTAATAATGGCTTTCTCCCCATCATCAACTGTAAAATAACAACGGTAAATACCACCGGTTTCAATAGGAGAATACAAAGCCGCACCGGTTGAGTCGTAGAGGCGTGCACCGCTAGAATCATAAACTGCGGCACGGCTTATACGTTCAACCTTGGTACATTCAATACTGGCAAGGGTAAGAAGTATGGAGCCACCAACCGATTGAAGCTCCTTTACAGTCAAAGAATCGAACACCGCTTTCAGACGCACATATATTTCATCGAACTCGGCATAAGAGCGACCGGTCTTCGGGTCACGTTTTACTAGAAAACCAGTGCCAAGTGCGCCAGATATGAAATTCTGGGACTGAATATTATCGGTTATGACACCGCCTAACAACCGAATAAGAAAATCCATCGTTTCCTCTTGGGTCTTATTCAAAAATGTTGCGAGCGATTTCTTTGATGAAAATACGTTCCTATCGGAAGGAAGCGTCTTGTCATTTACTCCTATCACATAGATGCTGGACCCACCGCCTCCAACAGTAGAGCCGGAATAGGTTTGCCCCTTATAGGTAAGAGAATCCAATTTTTCCTCTATCTCGCCGATACGGGAATAGGCTGCCGTCTCACCGACAGTATAAACGGGATGGTCGTAGGGAATATCCAATTGCCACTCAAAGCCTATGATACGGGACTGTCGTCCTTCGGGAAAATACGCCTTATTTATCAAGTTAACCCTATCACCGACTTCATAGGTAATTATCTCACCGTCATTGTAGATAAATTCAGAGTCCATCTCACAATCATAGGTGGAGGGGTCAATCATGGATTTTTTCACGTACTTTTGAGTGGTCTCATACAACTCCTGTCTAGCATCCGGTAACATTTGTTCGGAAATGAATGCCGTGTCAAAGCCATAAAGGAGGTACGTGTCTGCGGGAACTTCCTCACCGTCTTCGATATGGTTGGCTTGAGGGAAAAGGGTATCGTCCGGTAAATAACGGCCATAATCCTCATTGCGGACAATCTCAAAAGTTGTACCGCTGTCATCACTTTCTTTGAGGAGTATCTCAAAATCAAGACCTGCAAGTTTACCTGTCTGGAAAATTAGACGGAGTTCTTGCCCATCTAACCGGAAATCTTCCGTGAAATTCTTTAACCCAGTATCCTTAAAAGTATAAATGGGATATGTATCCCCGGTTTTATTGCCATCTTCATCCTCCTCTTCTCTTGTTTCGTGGGTGACACTCGACACACTACCTGTATAGCGGGGGTATTCATCCTCAAATATGACAATACCTTCTACCGCCTCCTCCTGGGGCATTTCAACATTGTCCGGGTCATTATAACGTTCGTCACCGATATCTATGCGTTCCCCCGTGGGACTATATCTATAGGCGTCCACATAGGGAATGCCATCCGGTAACGTAAGACGCTTTTGAACAACTCCGTTCAAGGTAAGTTCCTTGTCGTCCTTGCTGAAATAATTGTCGGGAACCTTACCTTTTATGATATTGTCAATTGTGTACCGGTCACCCAAAGAAGCGGTCACACCTTCGGGTAAACGGATAACCGCACTTTCTGATTCTGCAATAAAAGTAGGGTTATATACAGCCTGATACGTCTTCCCTTCATTACTGCCCGAAATGAAAGTTACAATTATCTGATTAGAATAAGCCTTGGCAGGAGAGTAATCATTTGCATACATCCCTATATTGTAGGAATCAGTGTTACGGACCCGCTTTGTACTTGCCTCCGATATAATGACAATGTCTGAAACATTATCAGGCAAAGTAAAGTTTACGGTCTTGTTCGGAATATCCAAATAAAGAGCGGTCCCTGCCGGACTTTGAGAGATACTCTTCTCTTCGGAAAGGATATCAACTCTATTGGTTACTCCATCAACATTATAGGTAAGCCATATTGCCAATTTTACAAAATCCGTGATTCCATCAGTCCTGTCTCCTGGCAGAAATCTGTACGAAAAAGAATTGATTTTTATCTGATAATTTCCTCCGGGCAAAGGACCTTCAACCTCTTTCCGAATCGATATTAAAGCTATGGATTCATTAGCGTTGAATGAGTACATGCCATCCGGGAGTTGGGGATAAATACCGCCATCCTCCCTTGTTGATATGGGAAAATATTCATTCTTCAAGACCCTTGCCGTATCTGAAATGTCCCTCCCTTTTACCTTTTTTACATCGAATATCAGACTTTTGAGATAGCTGGCAGGAATATTACGAGTGGAACCGAAAGCATATACGCGGGTGGCATATGTTGTCTGGCTGTCACTCCTCTGCATGGAATTGACATTCACATTTTCGGTATCTGTCAAACTACCGGCCTTGAAATCTACAGGGTCACCATATTCGCAACGTCCAAAGTGAATAACATGGTCGGTTATCCACCATTCACACTCCCAAGTCTCCGCCATCTGCGTGAGCGCGTCGATAAGGTTCACATTGTCGTAAGAGACAAGCTTGGAAGTATTCGCTACCGTTTCATCAATCTCGTATGTAAAATCTTCTTCTCTAAACTTGTAATTAAGTGATTTCAAGTTGTCAAGAAAGACATTCAGATGGACATCAAGCGTAGCGGTAAGATTCCATCCAGCCTCACGTCCGGTACTCTCCGGGGTATAGAAAAACTTCTTGTTCTTCCATTTCCAGTAATAGGCATCAAGGCGAAGCTCATAATCATAGGCTCCATTATTCGTATTGTAAGTGGGCTTATACAGGTCTACAAGCTCGAAAATACCGAACTCATTGTCGACATAATCACCCAAACGGAAATATACAGGTTCGGCAAGTGAGAACTTTAAAGTTATGTAGTCCTCCTTCATCAGAAGAAAACGCCTTTTCGAACCCTCCAGTATTGGAGTCGAAAAACGAAGTTTGCCGGATATGTCTTTGATGTCTACTAATTCTGCCATATTACAAAGTTCGTAGATAGGAATATCAAAACATAAAATCCGGCAACCCTATAAACCACAATTTGATTATTGTGGTAAATTTATTCCCTGTTTCCTGGATTTGGCTCATTCAATTTGACCGAAATCTTGGAAAATGTTCTCATTGTATTAAAACTAAAAGAACTGGAACGAATATAATATAAATGGTAAACTTCCTCACCTAATGCTGGAACCTTGATAGTAAACTCTCCTTTTGATATTTCATTCATAAATGACTTATATTTGGCAATATAATCAGAAGGAGAATTTCCCATCAAAGTAAAAGTAAGTGTCAGGTCACGTTCATCAATTTTTCTGTCTCCGATTATAACCCTCTTCCCGTCCTGCAAACGGGATTTGTTTTCGACAACATCTTTCATCGGAAAAGGGGCATACAGACTTTCAATGAAGCCATCTCCCATGTTTACTCCCCACACAAGGAAAGCATCTCGGTTGTTTATTAATAAATCTCCTTTCATATTTACTACCTACTTGATAACCCGTTAGTATTCCGTTTAACCTCTGCAATATCTGACTCAATGTTCTTTAAAGACTTGTTCATACTTGTTGTATCATCATGAATACCAGTCAATTCCTCATAAGAAATTCGTAATAAATCCCGTGTTTCACTGGCAATATCTTTTATTCCAGAAGTGTTGGCAATAATGGGTATCATTTCCGCTTTCAGTTCAAGAATAGACATCGTTTGGAGCTGATTCTGATTCTTGATTTCTTCTCCGGCTATTTGTAAAGCAGTGAAACGTCCGTTAAGTTCGTCTATAGAATCTTGGGAAGCAGTGGCAAAGCCTTTACTTGATGATTCTTGGGAAGAGGAAGAAGTATCCCAACCAAAGGTCTTAGCCATCTCCTCTCTGTCATACATCATATCCTCAATGATTTGTTGATATTGATTTCTTAATGCATCTGACTCATCTGCCGTAATCTGATTCCCACTTTTTGCAGCATCACTCCATTGAGTATAAAGAGCCTTTATCCTATCCTGATATTGACTAGCAACTATCCCCGCAATGATTGATTTGCGCAAATACTCTTCAAAGTTATCGCACATATCCTCAAAAGAAGTATCCATATCAGAAAGTTGGTTGATAAATCCATTATAAAAAGAATCAAAATCAACCCCTGTCATTGCCTCATTGAGCGAATCTTTTAATTCTTCTGCTTCATCCTTGCAATCAATAATGCTTTGAAGATTTTCTTTTATGCGGTCATCTATTTTACTCCACGCCTCCGGCATTTGTGATTGAATCAAGTATAACTCATTTCCAGAAAGATAATAAAGGTCATCCATGGACTGAATTGACTTGCCTAAAATATCAGACATCTGAGCAAAATTGTCAGCGCCTACATTTTTATTTGAATGCCACTCTGCACTATGAGAATTCCAGCTTGCTCCAGCACGTCCGGAAGCATCTGCAATCTTTTGGAGATTAACGAGCTTCTTTTCGTAGTTATCTAACGCTTGAGTAGCAGATTGCACAGATGCAAAACCACCACCGAAAACAATATCTTCCTTGCTTTTCTCTATGATACGGTCATAAACCTCATTTATAGCTTCTAACTGTTCCTTTACACTTTCATAGTAAGCAGTTCCATTGGGACCAAACAAATTTCCCATCGCATTGACGAGTTGAGAAATACCACTTACAGCACTCATGGCTCCTCCTGCAATATCTCCAGACATTATTTGCCCGACTCCTACTGCAGTTTGCCCAAGTCCAGAAATACCATCAATAACATTGTTTACTTCATCACTCAGTTCTTCCCCGAATATAGAAGCAATATCACTACCAAACTGTTTGACAGCAGGAGAAAATTCAGTTATTGCATTACCTATTGTTGATATACCTTGACCAAGTTTCTTTGTATCACCACTAGCATTTTTTATATCATCTATCCCCTTTTTCATATCAGAGAAGAAGGATAACCAGGGTGATTTACCGGCAACTTCTTCTTTTAATCTCTTTATTGCATCCGTTACATCCTTGATGCTGATAGTGCCATTCTCAAGATTTTTAAGGTCTCTATCTGTAAAACCAACTGTCTTTAAATCTTCAAAAGAAACTGTTTTATCAGTTCCAGACATATACTTGATTAACAGTTCATATTTATCAATAATGTCCTGAATTGCCGAAACGCTTTTTTCGCTTGCATCTTCAAATAAATCAGCCATAGATTTAGTGGATTTCCCGTACTGTTCATCCAACTGTTCCAAGACTTGATTTTTCTCGGCTGCTTTTAATGCAAATTCAGGGCTGTCTACTTGAAGTTTGGCTAGCTCATCATCATATTTTTGAATAAGATTTTTACGTTTTTCTTGATAATTACCAAACTCTATGAAATATTCTTGCCATGCCTTTCTGTCATTCTCTAATTGCTCATTCTTGGTATTTGTTATACCTTTTTCTCTCTTTATCGCAGCATTAGAGGCTCGAATTCCTAATAGATTATTTTGTTCGTCTGTTAGTTTGCCACCTTGGGATGCCTCCCAGTCTGCTTTCTGTTTCTTAATGGCATCCAACTCCTTTTGATAGTCAAGGTCAATCTGTTTCAATTTTTTCTCTGTACCTTCTTTCATAAGGTCTATCTCAGCTTGCTGGTTTTGACGACGAAGGGATAACAGTTCTTCGACTATTTTTTGTTGATCTTTGGATTCTTTAGAGCCATCTATAAACAAATTTCGATAATCAGACAAATTGTTATTTTTTATTTCTTTCAAATATTGAGCATATAATGCTTCTGCATTTTTTATAGCATCTTCTCTTTCCTTTTCCACCAAATTCAAAGCTTCATTATAAGCAAGTTCAGCAGGATTACTACCATATTGGTTTTTATTACTTCCACCGAAAAATTGGTACAATTTACCACCTGCTCCAAAAAATGGGGTATATTCTTCCTGTCCTTTTGCTTTAATATCTCTCAATTTCTGATCTGCTTCAATAGCTTTTTGTATATATGACTGCGCTTTAGCTTGGGCGAATAAAGAGTTAATATAATTATTTCCCTTATTAATCAAAACATCATACCATTGCGCTAAAGTATTATACGTACCAAAAATTGCTCCATATTTACTATTAAGTTCATCAACTTTTCTCTTTTCCTGTTCTTTAGTGCCATTAAATGCTTTAATCGAAGAAATTGTATTATTTAATTCACTCCTTGTTCTTATTTGAATTGCATAAGCATCCTTTTCTATTGCATTAAGTTCAATCATTTGCTTTTTCAACTTCTCTGTTGCGCTTTCTCCTATCAATACATCTTTTCCCCATTTTACAAGTTTATCACCATAAAGAGTTAAAAGAGTAATGCCCACAGTCAAAGCTGTTTGCCAACTAACGATAGAAGAAACAACTTGTTTCCAAACAGGGGTAGCCGTCTGTCCACTCTTTTTCAAAGCTTCAAACTGAATTCTAGCCCTCTTTATTTCATCAGCAAGAATTGGCAGATTGTTCGAAATAGCTAGAAAGAAAGTATTCCAACCAACCGCCAAAGAAGGAAGTTCACGACCTATTTGTTGGATAGACATGCTTAGTCCATTCCAACCGCTTGCATAATTGCCGACATTTCTTTGATGGTTTCCTATCGTAGCATCCAACGCTTTGATTTTGGCATCAGCTTGGTTGATAGAAGCTAATAAATCTTTCCCAAATGGAGATGTTCGTTCACTTTCCGTTAATGCTCTATAGGCAGCCCTCATCCTACCTAAAGATTGAGAAAGAGCATCCATAGAAGTGGCAGCAACATTATCTAACTTAGCGTTAGCATTCAAACTTTGTCTTACTTCGGCAAGTGCAGTTTTATGAGTAAGCAAAGAATTATTTAACTGCTCCAATCTCCGTTGTTGAGCAGACGAAAGGCTAGAAGATTCCCCCTGTGATTTAGTAATTTTTTTTATTTCTGCGTTAAGTAATCGGATTGCATTTTGTTCTTCGATTAAGCGTTTGATATTTTGCATACGGGTTCCCACGACCACATCAATCTCCGCCTCCAATTCATCATACGCCTTAGCCTGTGCCTGTACGCTTGCTGTTTCCGCATTATTAGCTGTTGTATTAGCATTCCCGCTACTTGGTTGGGAGTTGTTCACTCCTGCTGTTTTTGAAAGTTGTTCCTGTGCCTTGATAATTTTCTCCGAAGCATCGTTTATTCGCTTGGTGGAAATCATTATTTTCCCTTCCGCTTCCGAAACTTTCCTTACCAAAGCGTCGTATTGCCCCATGAGGGATTTCAATTGCGCTTCCATTTCTTTGGCAATGTCAATGTCTACTTTTACATTGACACTTCCTAACGCCTTCTTGACATTCTCTATCTCCGCTTTTAACTTTTGAAGCTTCTGTATGTCAGATGATACATCCGTAATTATTCCTGCCATATATCATTTACCTATTAATTCCCATAATAATAAAGTTCCGGTATCAATCACATCATATCCCTTGGAGGAAACATAGCTTGCATATTCCATTCCGGCTACAAGGATAAACGCATATCCCATAGTTCCTCTTATTCGTGAACGGGCAAACTCTAAACCTTTGCGGCTTCCCTCCGAACCATCCCCGTACTTACCTTTAGCCCAAAAGGAGACATGCTTACCTGCCTTGGTGGTAAACTCCACCTTCTGCATGTTTTCGCCTCTTCCCTGTATCTTGTAGAAGCCACCTTCACGTAGTATCTGCCCATTGTAAGCTATTACATAGCCAATGGAACTGCGCAAATTACCCGTGATATTCTGGTAATTACCCCTCACTATGGCTTCTTGCACGGCTTTCTCTCCGGCATCAGCCAAACGGTCTAAATAGGCATCCTCCAATTGCCGTTCCAGCTCATCCAAACCTGATATGTCGCCTTTGAATTGCATACGATATGATTATATTATCCTAATTTATTTTCCCTACTTTCAAAAAATTCTTCTTCTGTGACTTCTTTTCTTACAATACCTGAAACAACGTGCAATTTATCCTTTTGCATAATCACTAGATTGCGGTATGGAATAACTTCTGTAACTTCCCTATATGTCAGATGAAGGTTCTCCATGAATGACGCAATCTGCCCTAGCAGACAATCGTTGCCGATTACCTTTGCCTTGCTGTCAGACCCGCTACATTCCTCGCTAAAGTTGACAGATTGCAAAAAGACCGGGCTGAAATCATAGAATAGGCCATATCCAGAGCATCTACTATTTCCGTGTATGTGCCTTCGGCCAGCTCTTCAAAAAGTTCATCATTTCCCTGTATTATCCATGAAAGGGCATGGGCGAGTAATGCAGAGTCATTCAAGGATAAAAGTAAATCTTTGATAGATTCCCCTGCTTTGACATCGGATAAATAATACCCTGCCCCTGCCAACTTTTTTATCGTTGGAGGGTAAATCGTATATGCTTTCCCTGCTATTACGACCGTCCTAAAGTCCATTGCGATAATGGCACTATTAACTATTTTCGCTGCGTTATCCATATTCCTAAATTAAAAAGGCGGCGAGCAATCACCCACCGCCGTCCTGAAACACAATCTTGTTACTTGAGTTTAGATTCCAAATCGACATCGGCTTCTTTAAACCATTTTTCAGAAGCCAATCCATCAACCCCTGTTTCCAATGGGACAGCCGAAACTCCTAACCCAATATTTTTCTCCACGAAACTTCCTTTACCAACGATGTTTGCTCGTGGTATGAAGATGAAGTTTCCGGTTTTGGTTTGTGCAACAATACATTTTTCAATGAGATTAGCCATGTTTTGACGTTCCCATCCATCACTGGCAATCTTACCTCCCTGTAATGCAGCCTTGTCTTCAAAGGAATATTCTCCCAAAGTGAAATTCACCGTAGGGATGGCGGCTTGTGTTACGTCCCGGTAATAGGGTTGTCCCGTCAGTTCGTTAATGTAATCAGTTACGGAAGGGTCGCTTTCATCGTACCCCCAGGTATCCTGATGCACATTCTTAATTTCGGTAAGTGTTCCTATCAGAGTTTTCAACTCTGATGCAGTGTAGCCGCTTGCAGGAGTGGTAACGGTTGAAACAACATCACCATACCACACTCTTTTCAGCCCGATAAAGGGCTTTGTCGCTGTACTTGACATATTATTAACAATTTAAAACTTGAAACAAAATTCTAACATTCACATAATGACACTTCAAAGCCGTGTCCGCTTCCATTCCGATTGAATCAATCAAATAATAGTAACTTGAACCGTCATGTTCGCCTACGACATCACCCAATACCTCTTGTGCCTTCCGTTCAAGTTCCTGCAAACGGATTAGGTTTGCCTTGCTGTCCATGTCAGGCACACAAAGGTTCACTTCTACAAAACCTTTCTTCCAATAGGTTTCGGGAGATTGGGGTTTGGTACGGATAATCACCCTTTCAAAAGATAATTCCTTGTCCTCGTCGGGGATGTTACCCGATTGGTAAACCTCTATGCCGAAAACCTTGCAATCCCTGTATAGAATATTCGCTATGTCGGTTGTTACTATCATCTAATCAACTATTTTTATTCCAACCATATATCACAACGCCCTTTCAGTTCCTCAGAATAGCACTCGGCATTCTTGATTACCTTGCCTTCTCCTACAATCTCTTTCGTATCCTTATCCAAACACCTGACCTTCGTGTCTAATGCCAGCTTCTTACCCTCATATACCACATGATAGGAGTAAACCCACAGCTTGCCGTTCACCGAAACTTCCTGCTGTTGGGAATTGTCATGGCAAAAGCATTCGGTAAGTTCATCCCACGATTCACCACCTGTGCCGGGTATCGGTTGCCCGTACTCGTTATCATCCGGCGGTGTCACCGTTCTTACCACTAATATGTGAGGTGCTTCGTCTAACATCTTACAAGAAAGTTACTTTGGGTTTGTCCGTATTCAGTTCGTCTTTCAGCCCATACATCTTGCAATAATACGAATACCATTTCAAGAAGCTTTTTTCTTCCCATGAAAGAGATTTAGAATGCCCGTTTTCAGAAATGGAATAAGATAGAGGAGATAGCATGAAAAATGGAGCGAACAACAAAATTCCATATATGATTTTGTCAAATAATTCTTCCTCATACAAATTATCTCCATCTATTTTTGTATAATGCGAGATTGTCAATAAGGCGGCATCATTCAACCTTATATTGAATCCTAAGAAAAGCTGCCTTATGTAATCATTTACATTCATTACGCAAGCATCGTATCCAAATCAAAGATTACAATCTTGTTCGGAGCCGTATATTCCGGAATCCACTCACAACCGTACTCCATGAAACGACCTTCATCCGTTCTTACATTGGAGATATACATACCTCCTTCCGAACGGGTATAAGTCTTACCCGGAACAGGATCGGTTACTTCATACGGAGTATGCCAACGCATCTTTCCTTGCTTAGCTGTAGTAAACAAAGAAATGCGGTTGTCCTTGAATACCTGTTTCATGGTTCCGTCAGGAAGTTCAACCAAATCTTCATTAATGACAATAGGCGGTAAACCTAACCCTTGGAAAATGGTTGTAGCCATCTCACTTGACATCAAGCCAGAAGAAATCTGCACTTCTTTTTGACCGAATGTCTGTTTGTAAAATTCACCAAAATCAGCAGAACCAACAATGGACTTGATAAAGGTTTTCCGCGACATCTCCATAGAAACAAATAGACCGAATTCAGTGCGAAGTTCGACAACCTGATTCATCAAATACCCCACAAAGTTATTCTTGTCCCCTGTTGTCGGAGAAATACGATGTACAGGCAATTCCATATCAAGCATAGCAATACCCTGCGGATTATCATCAACTTTCACTGTTGCTTTACCGTCGGAACGCAGGTCACCGTCTACGATATCCATACGTTTGTGCGGTGCAAGCAATACTTGACGATAATCATCTATAATATAGCTAATAATGTCATTCAACGCTCTTTGCTGGTCTGCCGGACGTGCGTTGTTGTACTTGGTTACAAGTTCTTGTAACATATCAAGCCTGTCATCATCTAACTGGTATCTGTCACCCAAATAAGCAACCTCACCATATCCATAGCCCAGAGATTTACGTTCTCTCAACGGCTTGTTAGAGTTACGGTCAATAACGGAACCGGCTGTAACACCCGTAACCGTACCGAGATAAGTTTTAAAAACACGAGATTTCGTTTCTTCGAAATCAAGGTGTTTTTTCCAGAAAATAGTATCAAAACGGAGAGCCTGCACACGGTCAATCACCGCTTTTACTATTTCAGGGTCATTCAATAATGTCTGAACTGTCAAATACATATACTCTCCTTTCTTTTAATAAGTGAACATAAACCTATCGCCAAGCGATTCTTTGTCTGCTTCCGAGATAGGAACAATAAGTTTTGTCGTCCTAATCTCATAGGCTCGTCCAATTGCCGTCACCGTTGCACCCGGCTCTACTTTTGTCCATGCGTAATTGAGTGCTTTTGCCAAGGCTTTTTTCTCTGTCCCTGCAACTGCCGTTGCCTCATACAATACCATTCCTGCTTCTACTGTCACACTTGAACCGAAAGCAGCAGCTAACGTCAATGTATCGTAAGCTTCGTTCGTGGTGTCGATTTTGTTAATCTTTGCACCATTAGTACCATCCCCGATAAACATACCTACATAAGCTAAAGAATTTTTCTTTATCTTCATAGTCGTTCCGGAAGTGTACTTTTCTGCAACTTCTACATTAATAACTGCCGTTGCTTGCCTTTTTACAAAGTCAAGTACCAATGGTGTCATAGGCGGAATTTTATCCACGCCTGCTAAATTATCCAAAACCAAATTGAAACCACCAGAATAACGATATACCGTTTCAAAACGGCACATCTCCGGCATATTAGCTTCAATTGGCTTTAAATCATACTTAAATCCTGCTGGCATAATTTTTTACCTTTAGTTTTTAATTCTCTTGTTAATCTCTTCCGTCCCCTTATTAATCATAACAGCAATATCGTGATTCTCTTTTTCAATACGCTGTTCTGCTGTCTGGGGAACTTGTACACCTTGAAATCCCGCATTGACAAATGTTTGCTTTGCGTCCTTCATAAATACGTCCAAGTCCGTATCGTTGGGAATGTTCAACATGGGTACAAGTGTTTCGGGAATACCATACTCCTTTGCCTTAGCGGAAACCTGTGCATTACGTTGAGCCTGCACACGTTCCTGCTCGTAACCGACAAGTTTTTCAGAAAGAGTTTTGTTTGAATCAATGATAGCCTGTGCCCAAGCCGGTACATCGTCTTTCTTTTCTTCTCCCGGTTTAGGTTGGGGATTGGGATTCTCGATTGGCTTTCCTTCTTTCAGTCCATGCTTCTTTTCGTAGTTAGTAACTGCCGTTTTTGAAGCATCCCCGGCACGGAAATCACCATAGGAATTTAGCACGTCCGAAAAACTGATACCCTCAACGATGGAGTTTACCTTCGCCTCGTCCGTTACACCCTCTGCCTTTTTAGCAGCAATTCGGGTAAGAATAGCAGTGTCCACCCCAGTGAATTTTTGTTGCAGTCCTGCCAAAATAAGTTCTTGAATATTCATACCGTATGAATTTAGTTTTGATTTTCAACAGCATAAAATTACATTCCAAACAGCAAGCTATAAAATAATTACATGAGGGATAAACCACAATTGTTCAATTGTGGGAAATTAGTTGTTATACATTGGATTTTTAGGAGGGAAAGGGATATTTTATAAGATAAAATGGCAAAAGAAAAGCGGAGGTTAGTCCGCTTCTATATATTCTAATAATGATTTGTACATTTGCCTAGATTCTTTATTCACATCTCCCACTGTTAGATATTTGAACCCATTATTTTCGTAAAATCTAATAGCTCTTTGACTATTGTCATTAATAGCGTCAACCGTGATAAATTGGCAACCAGTCTTGTTCTTCCTTATAAAACTTTGAACTAGTGATTTTATAAGAAATGTGCCAATACCCTGATCTTGAAAATCTTTATCTACAGCAAGTCTTCCGATTTTGGCAGCAGGGTACATCTTCTGATTTAAAAATCTTTCCCAAAAATCAAAATCTATCTTATTTTTGCAATCTTGCATCTCATCTGCAAAATCTTGACGATCAGAAACACTTAATAAGTCATTTGCTAAACTGTAATAAGCAATAATCTTACTATCCGTTTCTAATAAAGTCGTAGTATAACGGAGATGTTTTAGATACATCTTTGAATCGTTAAATAAAAAATCGTTCAAATCGGTATTCCCGCAATCGAACGATTTAAAATTATAGTCTTTGCTTAATTGGGTTACTGTAACTTTTCCATTTTTCAGTAAATCCCAAAAATCAATAGAATGTTCCACCTGAAATTGATACCAATAAATTGTAATTTTCTTCCATCTCTTTAATCTCTTTTTTCTTAGCATCCTTTTCTTCAGGCGTAAGTTTCTTTGTCAGAGATTCCAAAAGACCTTTTCTGAATCTTTTGGCATCTTCTCCTTTAATTGTAGGAGTGTTTTGAATAGGGCGTGCCATACTAAACTTTTTGTTTTTGGTTTTACTATGTCAAATATAGAATTATATCCTATATTTATTGAATTTTATGTGCTTTAGGTGATTATTCGTATTTCCTGACTGCACAAATATACAACAACAACAACAAACAACAAAAAAACGATCACTAAATTCATCATTTTCAATGGTTATTTAACCATCACTAAGCTCTTAATGTTAATTATTAACAGTTTCACTCCCATCTTCTCCCCGACTAAGACCACGAGTTTCTAGCTGGCTATCAGGTAAGGGAAGAACACTAATAACAGTTATATTAGAAACAAAAAACCGCCCTCTTGCGAAGGGCGGGAAGGAATTAGAAAACTAATCTTTTGTATACCCATTTTCGTCAAATTCAAAGGGTAATTCCATCTGCCCAATCTGCCTCATTTTCATTTTTTTGAAGTTGTCGCAGAATTGTTTCATGTTGTCAGATACTTGAAATAAGGTGATTACCTTGTTTATCTGCTTTTCAAGGTTAGGTTCCCCGATGTCAAGAGTCAGCAACTGGTGATATCGGCTGGTTCTGTTTCCGGATTCACTTTTGGGAGTTTTCTTCTTCAGTTCGTCAAGAACACCGTTAGGTAGTTCCTCATAAATAAACATATTAGTCCATTTCCCTATAATGCCCGGTCTTTTCTTTATGCCATTTACTGTAAAATCCCAACCGTTCAGCCTAAATAATTCTTTATAAAACACATCAGGAAAACGCTTCTGCCACGGCAATAGCTCTTCTGAAATGTACGCCTTTAGAATCTTTTGGAGTTCATCCTTTTCTCGATCATATTGATAGCCTGTAGCTTCATCGACGAGTGCAATGATTCCTACTCTTGCTAGTGCCCTTATAATAATGTCAGATTGTACGATAACAGCTTTTTGTCTACTACCTAATTCTATATTGTTTGTTACCGCATAATCTCTCACTTTAAGCATAATTTCGCATATTTCAGGTAGTACTGACGCTTCATATCCAGCAATTTTTTGAGCACCTCTATAACATAAAATAGGAGATATTTTCGCCGATAAATTTTCGTTTGATATACAAGCACTTACATTCTTAGAACTTAGTATTTCAGCTAATCTTCCCGACGACCTTTCTTTTTCGTCATTTACGATTGCCAGAGCCTTTTGCATTCCAGATGTAGAAAGTATTCTACGTCCATCTTGCAAAACATAACAGGATATTTTTAATCCATTTAAATTTAACTCTCCGTCGTATTTTATTATATTCTTTTCTTCCATGATATTTTATTTAAAGCTTTTCCATACTGTCCGTAGTTTTCCCGCAACGGACTACAATTTCATTTTGAGGGTTTGGTGTTTTCATGATATATTTTTAATGATTGTTTATTTCCATTACAGCATATTTATGCGGGACGCAACTCCACTGTTAGCCCCATAGCAGAGGCTATTTTATACAATGTAGCAACAGTAGGAACTGTTAGCCCACGTTCAATCCTTGAAATATACCCTTTGTCAGCTCCAATACGTTTAGCAAGTTCAGACTGCGTAAGACGTGCATTTTTTCGGGCCTCAAGGAGTATTTGGGCGTTATATTCCTCCCATGCCTTTTCTCGATTTTTTTCACGCTCGGGAGTGCCTTCTTTCCCAAGACCTTCATCCAACCAAGCATCTACATCATAGATGTCTTTACTGATTTCTTTTAGTTCCATAATATTCCTCCTTTAATTTTAACGCCTATTCTTATTTCATCGCATTATACACAAAGAAGTATCCTTCATAATATTCCCAAGTTCAGATAAAGCAAATGACAAAGTTTTAAGTTCTTCTTGGGTAAAATCAGCAGGCTTGCCATTTATCAGATTCCCGTTTATACGCTGATATAGCCATTGACGAGATTTGCCAAAATAATGCTCCGCTATATAAGACATTGAGGCAAAATCCAACACTTTATCTAGTTTTTCTTTTCTTTCTGCAATTTTAGCCAGTTTTTTTGCTTCATCTACAGCCTGCTGTGCACCTTTTCTAAATTCAACAAGAAACTCTTTTTTATCAGAAGGTGATAAAGAGTTCACATACGTATTAAAGCGCCTCTTGTGCTCTAATTTTGCTTGTTCGGTCTTTGCCTTAGCAAAATCATCTTTCCACTTTTTAAGTTCTTCCTTTGCATTCATACGCATTATTTTTTATAAGTTAAAGAGAAAATGGTAGCCCCTTATGGGGGACTACCTTTTTCTTTCAGCTTGTTTTTGGCATCAATCAAATCGTCTAGCGCATCATTGATTCCTTCTTCAAGCTCCTCATCTGAAATCCATTCGGTTTCCCGTAGTGCATCCCAGTTGAGGGAAAAGAAGCTAAGGTCTTGCTCCGCAGCTTCAATCCGAGCCTTTAGCTCTTCTTCATCAGTCATGTAAAGATCGCGATTCTTAATGACATCACAAAAATAATAACCATTTGGTAATTAAACAAGCTTTTAGGAAGAGATTTCAATGCAATATGAAATATTTAACTTTTGGGAAATAAAAAAGCCCGAACCAGGAGGAACGGGGCTGGATGAGTTATTTATAGTATATAATTTTATAATCATCAAGTTCAGATAAACTATAAGCGTCATATACAACCAATTTTCCTTTCATTAAAAGTATTACTTCGTTATCCATCAATTTAGGGAGTAAGCTTTGAGCCATATTTTTCTCCTCTTCTGAAACATCTTTTCCCCACGTTCCTTTTAGAGAATTAGCTACTTTTTCGTTATGAACTTTATCTTGTTTTACTACTTTTTCCTGCTGTATTTTCTTTTCGATAATGCTTCTTATTTTACCGATGTCATTAGTCATTCCCCATAACTTGAAAAATAGAATAATTTGCAATATTCCGAACACGATGATTACAATAGATACAAATAGTGCGATTCCTTCCATGATTTACAATTTAGTTAACGCTTTTATTTAAAGAATATATTGTCATAATTATAGTTGAAGTTGTCATATTATCAATCCATATTTTATCCCACATACGAGAGAATACATGGTCATCAACATACTGATAATCTATTTTCTCAATTTTACCATACCCGCTACTATCTAACCCTAAACAATCAGCACAAAAATTTATGAGTTCCACAAGTTCTTTGGTTAAAAGGTTACTCCTCCCCTTAAATATGACATTTAACTCATTTTCTGCGACTTCTAATATTTCAGCTTCATAGAAAATTCCAAGTTCTATCTTTTTTAAGCATAGTGTATAATGTTTTACTTCATTTCCATATGGGCTTATTTCTGTATGAGAGTATACAGGATTATATTGAAAAAGATTATTTATATCAATCGAAAAGAACTCCTTTATATCTCTTTTAGGAGGTATATCCTGTTTGCTTTTAAATAAATTGAATAATCCCATGACTGTGTGTTTTTAGTTGTACGATAATGACAAAATAACGGACAACTGTTCATAAATCCAAATAAATCCATATATATCTTCATTCGTCACGCAAAAAAGTAGCTTTTCTTTGCTTTTTTCAAAAAATGTTTGTATGTTTGCGGCGCTAAATCATTCACAGGGGCGGCAAACTCCTGTGGTCTCCATTGGAGTTATTTTTTTGCCAAGACATATTGTAGTAGTATTGTTTAAAGATATTGCGCTTACCGAGTGGAGATACGGAAACGCCTCCAAAATAATCCTGTGGATGATTTAGCAGCTCGTAGTAGGCGCATTTTTTATTATTATGCTAAATCATCCGATTCAAGTCCTAAAACAAACAGAATTGCTTGGACATCAATTCACCGTTTATGGAACGGCAGAAAATCCATTGTTCTTAGCCAAAGAAGTAGCAGAGTGTATTGAACACAGCAACATCACCGTAATGCTTCAAACAATAGATGAAGAAGAAAAGGTGAAAATCACCCCTAAACAATCCTTAGGGGACTTAGTTAACTACAAAGAATACAACTTCTTAACCGAAGATGGCTTATATGAAGTCCTCATGCAGTCCCGCAAACCAATCGCTAAACAATTCAAGAAGGGAGTAAAACAAATCCTTCACGAAGTCCGAACTACTGGCGGCTACCTTGCCACCAAAGCGGAAGACACTCCCGAAGAAATCATGGCACGTGCCCTCACTATCGCACAAGCCACCCTTGCAAAGCGTGAAGAACGATTAAAACAACTTGAAGCCGAAACGGAACAACAGCAAGCCACTATCGAACTCCAACAGAAAGAGCTTACACAAGCCGCTCCCAAAGTCAACTACTACGACACTCACCTGCAATCGGTCAACACTCTGACCACTACACAGGTAGCCAAAGAGATAGGGATGAATGCGGAAAAGCTGAACAGCAAACTGAAAGAGCTTGGCATACAATACAAGCAATCTGACCAATGGCTTCTGAAAGCTCCGTATGACAAATGGGGAATGCGCGATGTAAGAACCAACATTTTCACAAGCGAAAGAGGGAACACCCATACAAATATCTATACTGTATGGACGCAACGAGGTAGGCGATTTATCATAGCCCTATACGAAAATGATTGGAATGTGAAGAAAGCCATCAAGCAGATAAAAGGCGAATTGAATACAGCAGCATAATATACATTACATACTTTACAGCAGTCCGTTCCAATGCCGGACAGCCATTACTATATCAAAAATATACAATTATGATAGAGATTGCAATTATTGTTTTAAGTCTGCTTACCGGATATAAGATGTTCGGTGATGATAACGACAGGTTCTTCATGTGCTAAGTAAGAGTAACGCAATAGTATAACACATAAAATAAAATCATTATGGAAACAAGAAGTTTAGAATTATGGTCTACCGATAAGATTGATTTGGTAGAAGCGAAAAACGGTCAAGCTGTGACCTCTTCTTTGGCGGTTGCTGACTATTTTAGGAAGGCACACAAAGACGTACTTAGAGCAATTAAATCACTGGATTGTAGCGAATTATTCAACCAGCGCAATTTTGCGCCCGTTAAATACGAGGATAAAAAAGGAGAAAATAGACCCATGTACTACATGACTCGTGACGGCTTTACTTTCTTAGCTATGGGATTTACCGGAAAGATAGCTGCCCAGTTTAAAGAAGCGTATATCAACGCCTTTAACGAGATGGAAGAGAAACTTCGTTCCGAGCGTTGTACCAGGTACGCAGAACGCATCGTCAAGAAGCAAATTAGGGAGTTCAACCAATCATTGCATGAAACGCTCGCTAGCGGTCGTAAAAAGCATGGAAATACCTATGGTGGATTAATACCTTATGGGAAGGAAGAAATTGCGTACAATCCGAAGGAAAGCATGGAATCGAATCTAAAGAGAATATTCGGTCAAGTGCATGAGATGTGCAAGGATGGTTTTCTTATGTCTGCACTCGCCGTTGAGACAAACAAGATGTTACTGGATTTGATAAACAAGAAATAGATTAGTCAGGGGTCTTCGGACCGGCACTTTAAGTTGACGCCAATCAGCGGGAAAGGGTGGCTTTAGGGCTACCCTTTCTTTATATACGGATTCAGAGAATATACTTCTTATGTTCAATCAGCGCATTTGCAACGCTACGTGAGGCTCTTCTGCTGGTTATCTCACAATCCGCATTTCCCTGAATATCTTTTCTTTCTATTTCGTCAGAAGCAAGAGCTTCAATCAGACCGACTGCTGCAAGCTCAACTTTACTCATGTTGTCACGTATGCTTTGATTTTTAGAAAGCCCTTTCTTTGCCCGAATTACATTAGTAGTTCCTCCATAGAGAGGTTCATATATGGCATTGGTACAATTACGAAATCCATCACCAAATACACCATGAGCTGCCAATATTCTTGTGAACATATTTCTGGTTCCGATAGATTTTAGACGTTCAGCAGTCCAGTCAGCAGACTTACCTCTTTTCTCGTATGCTTTTATGTAACGTTGTCCGATTAGGTCTGGATTCTTTTCTTCTTCGATACGCTGAAAGAAAACTTCATTCACTAATACGTGGAGTGCAGGGTCTAAATACTTAGCATAAGCGAGTGCAATACTTTTATGAGCATAAGTTCCACCCCATCTTCCCTTTTTAGTTTTTAAAAGTGCTTTTTCAGCACTATTAAACGTAATAGCAAGTGTTTCAATGTATTCCTTAGTCGATTCTTTCTCTTGCCAATCAATAGGGCGCTTATTCTCCGGGCTTCCTGCCGCCTTCCAAAGATCAGTTAAAGACAATAAATCACCATCTCGACCAATATTTTCTAAAATATTAGTGTCATACTTTTTAATTTCTGCTTTCTTTTTCATAGATTTGCATTATTAAATAGTTAATACTATCCCCATTAGCGGCTCGGACACTTCCGCTTTTGGGGATTTTAATTTGTCCGATAGTAGCAAGCAAGGATTCGAACCTCTTCACGCCTTACCGACTTGCTTAACCTGCCACGCTTGGCATATAAAAAAGCGCCAAAGGCAAGCTCCTCACTTCTCACCGATGGCGTTATATCTTTCAGCCGTGAGGATAGCTGTATTATTTTCTTTGTACAAATTTATCTCATATTCAACTCTAAGCCTAAAATTTTCATTTCCGAAGAACCACAATAAGCGAATTGTGGTTTATTTGTCTTTCCGGTCTAAAACCGACCTATGCATTAATAAAATTAAAGCGGCTTACTATTTTATTCCATTTTTCCTGTATTTTTTGTATAACCCCCGAAATTTTTCTGACTACTCCAACCTTAAATTGTTCTTTTTGACTGATTCCATTGCAATAGCGGCTTTCTGCTTCTCAATTTCATCTTCCTTGATTTGCTGGAGTTCTTCTTCCAATCTGTCAATATTTCCTGCAAATAATACACCGTGTTTCTGCGACCAGACATTACCGCTGACTGCCTTAACAGCCGTACTAACACGGTCATCGATGTTATCGAGACGGTAAGGTTCTATCTCCACATTAATATCAATAGTCTCGGCAGCCTTTTCGAAGCTGGAATTGATAGAGCCAAGTGCAGATACAAGGAAGTTCACACGCCGCTGCATGAACTCGCCGATTGTCTCCGCCAAGTTCTCCACGTTCAAGTGAGTGGAAAGGAAAACATAGTCGAAAGCTATACCGGACAAAGCATTACCACTTCCTTTCAGATTCTCGAAAGAGATACGTGGCGTGTTTGTCATTGAATATATCTTTTCAATAAGTGAATCCAATTCCAATTTCACCGTATCACTTGCTTGGTCCCACGTTAAATATTGAGCATTTGCTTCATTACCGATGAGTTCTACCACTCTATTCTTAAACTCTCCCGAAAAGTTCTGAACGTCGCCAAACAACATCAGAATGGGGAAGAAGTGGTAATCTATACAGTCGGCATAGCTTGACATCAGTTTCTCCAGCCGTACCCGGAGCGTCTTAATCTTCTCGCAATAGGATTCCGGACGATAGCAATACAGAATAGGCAGCTTCTTGAATCCATGTTTGAACGAAGAAACGAGCTTCCAGCCATCAGTCAGTTCCCATTGGTAAACAAAATCTGCTGTGATAGTCATAAAACAAGTAACCTCTATATCTTCCAAGTCTTTTTTCTTGTACTCACGGGAGAAAGCCACCAGGTTGTTGCTATCGTCAAAGAACGGATAGAGCTTGTCTCCCCTGAACGGCGACCATATCACGCTTTTTAAGCGATATTCAGGAGCAGATTTACCAAAAAGATTGCCTATCTTACGCTTTAATTTCGACCAAAAGCCATCATCTTTCACTACATACCAGTATTCGGCACATTCCTGTTCGGAGAGCCACGAGCGCACAATACGCTTGTTCTGATACTTGATTTTGTTCTTCTCCAACACCTTTTTCAGGGCAGAAAACATACCTTGTTCGCTTTCCTCCGGTTCGCAGTTCATCTTCGGCTCCGTGCCGACGGTGAAGGCGGTCTGTATGTTCACAATGTCTTGCTCGATGGGTAAGGCGATGCGGTTAGGCTCTACGTCCTTCGTTTTCTTCGGAATGGCGATTGTTTTGCCTGTCTTCTCGTCATAAACCTCTTTCTCCTTCTCGACCGTGATTTTAATCTTCGGGTATTTCTCCTTATCCATGATAATCTCGTGCCGGTTAGGATTCCAGTCGTTATAGAGCTTTACCGCATCGGGAAGCTCCGTTTTTCGGCCTTTTTTCAGATAGGATATCTTTTGGTCTATATCTTCGATTCTTAAAACTTCATCTATCGTTCTCATATCTCAATATTTTTAGTGTGCGAATATTCCTGAATTATCTCGTGGCTTTAAAATACGCCCCAATATATGCCCTAAAATATAATACCTAATCGGGTCAATGCAATGATTCCAAGCATCTATCGGTTCATTGATATAATGACCGTCTTTATCTTTATCCCAAACATAATTGCGTAGCTCTTCCATTATATGATAAGAGCGTCTTGTGACAAATAACTCATATTCTTTTATTTTGTCAATACCAGCCACTACGGAACCGGGATATTTATCTACCGGATAGATATTCACACCTCTGTTTTTTACTTCCTGTATCAAACGAGGGTCGGCACTATCTCCATACACTTTTAGTCCCCACGGTTTTAACTTCCTTGCGATTTCATTAGTCAACATTCCTGTTTCATAGAACAACTCGTCCACATAAAGCCTGTTATCAATAATGCCACATCTAATACCTGTTGAAGGGTCGTTTGTAAATCCCCAATCGGAAGCAAGAGCAACCTTTTTGCACCACTGTGGGAACTCGTCCACAATACCCCATTTCTTGAACACTGCCCCTTCCGCAACGTCAGCCCAGCGACCAATAACCGTGTGGGCATACTTCTCGGGATTCTCCACCTTCATCTGCTCCACCTCCTTGATGAATTGAGGGGAAAGATTGTCGATATTATCGAAGTAGGTGGTATGGATGTGGAGTATATTCGGATGGGTTGAAATCTGTACCGGCACGCCGTCAATCTCCACCAGTTTGTGGGTATTCTCGATATACTTCTTATAGATGAAGTGATTGCTGTCCGTAGGGTTCATTATAATGATAATCCGGTTCTGAATCCCCTTTTGACGGATGGAGAGCATGATTTTGTCATAGTCCTGTTCGTTCGTCCATTCCTCCGCTTCATCACAAACGAAGGTCGTGATACCATGAATAGATTTCAATTTTGCCGTCTGGTTGCCGGAAGATGTTTTGATACCTCGGAACATGATGCGCCCACCGCTACGTTTGTTGATAATGTCGGCTTTGGTAGTTTTAAACCACCGCGCCCCGCCGTCCAATTCTATCTTTTCCATCATTTCGGGAATAATAGACATATTAGCCGATACCATTGTGTAACGGGAGTAAAGAACGGTATGCGCGAATGTCCTGTCCTCCGAACGCTCGAACGTGAGTCGTTCGATGAACGTAGCGGCATTGAAAGACTTTCCACTTCCGCGACCTCCCGTTATAAGAATAATAAACTTGTCTTTATTCCGATACAATGGGGCATAAATTTTCTGTGGTGTTATTCCGGGTCTATTCATCCGTATTCTCCTCTATCCATTTTTCAATGTCAATGCTTCCGTTTACAGGTTCATCATCCTTTTCTTCCGATGCGACAGGAACACGACCAAACAGTCGGTCTTCCATGCCGTCCAGCACGTCGGTGATACCCTTTGCTGCATTTCGCTTCAAGCCTCGTGCAAGGATGAGCACCCACATAGGAGTGTCTTCCTTATTTATGATTTTATCTATTTCCGACGGCGTACATTGAAGGAGATATAGCTTGACTTCGTTCCATTCCTCCCTTGACACGTTATAGGCTTTCTTCGCGATGGTGTACAACTTGGGCTTTCTGCCACGATTAGGTGGCTGGTTGGTGCTGGTGAACGGCGTTCCCTTCCCTATGACATTCTCCGGTTTTGGCATCGTTTATCGGCGTTTAATCGGCGTTTTCTTTCACTTTTTAAGTTAATATTCAACCTTTGTATTTGTAGAATACATATCCTCGGAATAAGGATGTCCTCGTCTGATGATATTATACATTGCTCTCCTTGGTGGCACGCTCCAACTACTGTTTGTATTTTTTAGTTGTTATGTCTTTGCCATTATCTTCTACCAGTATATCCACCACGTCCAGCCCTAAACTCTCGCTTGTCCTTTACTTCAAATTCGCGAGCCAAGTCACGGTTGTAAATATCATATTGGGTGCCACGCTTCGTATCTTTATCAATAGCTGCCGTAGTCGCAAAGCCGGATTTAGCCGGACTGTCGAAACGGGAAGCCACTCTGTCAATCCATTGTTCTGCTTGCTTTTGTGTACGGAAATTCTTTTGCAACCATCTTGTTTCTCCACGACGGTTTTCCACTGCAACGGATGCCTGATAATTACCTCCGCTGCTTCTTGATGAGCTTTTGCTTCTTACTCCTCCCGATGTTTTAGCCATTTCAATCTCCTTTCTTAACTCTGTTAGCCATAAACTGTTCGACATATATAATGCTGTTTTGCACGCATATTTCTTTTATCTTATCCCCACCACCATAAACTATCATATTGGGTATATCCTTTCCTGATATTTCACGGGCGATTTGTATTTCCATCTTCAAATATTCCTGCCTGTCGGCATAGCCACGTGTGGCAAAAGCATTATAACCATCAGGAATCCCCAAACGGTTGTACTTGTAGAACTTCTGCGCCACATTCAGGTCAGCATACACCTTTGCGCCGCACTCCTGCCAGAAACGGGCAATCCAACGCTTCATGTAGATTTGCTGCAAACCGTAGGCAATCGGCGTTGTATCAAACAAAGACAGATTCGGTTCTACTAGTTCGGTACATCCGCTATCCAATACCGATACGGGATTGTTCCAAATGCTAGTGAACCGGTAATCCTCCACATAAAAATGATAAGTAGATATGCCTTTTTTTGCCCTTGTATCCGTTCCCCATCCAGCAAAAGGCAGTAGCAAGCCGCTTGTAGGCTGTCGGTCGAATAGCAAGTTCGGTATGTCAAATTCATTGTTACTGTCATATATGCGGTCGCCTAACATGGCAGCAAAGAAATCCGGCTGCTCCTTTGCTTCTTCTTCGGATGTTTCTTTGGGGGATTTAGCCTTTGTTTTTTCCTCTGGTTCTTGCCACACGTCAAATCCCCATTCTTCAAGTTCAATGCTGTCCCATTCATTAGCCAAAGCATCCCAATCGTTTTCACCGAAAGGATTGTTGTCTTGAATAAGCATCTGCCGGAGCTTTTCCACCGGCATGCTTTCAGGCAATATGCAACAAGGGACTTCCTTCCACCCTAAATGCTTATAGGCTTGCAAGCGCATATTGCCACCAATCACAATGTAATTACCTTGATACAGATATACGAGAATATCGCGTGCTTCTGTCATTTCAGGAAGCGACTGGATAGAACGGCATAACTTCCGGAACTTCTCCTCTTTAATGAAACGAGGATTACTCGGAAGCCCTTCTATTTGTCCTTCATTGGGGTGAACTTTGGATATTGAAATATATTTTCTTTCTATCATATAATACTTTAGCCTATTACAGCATTGTCTTTCAACCGAGATACAATTTCAGTGTAAATATACTCTATATCCTTCCGAAAGTCCTTATAATTATTGTAGAGAACAACCACAGTTTCGATATTGTGGGAAATAAATGTTTTATCACTGATATTCACTGACTCGGCAATCTTATCTCGAAGACCTTTTGGCATTCTTCCACCGGCTAAGACGCTAGGAGCATAAAGAAAAAGAATGATAAATATAAATTTCTTTCTGATATGGACACTATCTTTATTTCCCGGACAATCCCTAAAATCCTGTATTTCGCAAAACCACTTATATATGGATGGAATATAATCCAAATCTGACATAATAGGAGCAGATAATTCAGCTTCTCTTTCTGATAATCTAGATTTTTGCTCTCTGATAGATTTCAACTCCGATATTTCTGAAAACATAGTACAACAAATTTAGAAATTAATAGTATATTTGTACTATGATTGTATCATATAAGGGCGTCTATCTGGTGGTTCGGGTGACGCCCTTTTATCCTCCCCATATTTCTTTCAAGGGTTATTTCCACTTTGTTACTGTTGAGAAGTCACAAGATGAATTGAATTCTGCATCTTCGTAACGTTCAGCCTTTATTAGCTCTCTTTTAAGACTTTCAAGCTGATTGATATATACAATATCATTACGGTCCGTTACGTGCTGAATATACATTTGGATATTATTCAGCTTATCCTCCATGCGTTTGTGCCATCTGCTTATCAAAATTACAATGATGGCAACAGTTGTGGTATTGAGAATGAATAATGCAATTTTGAGGATTAAGTCTAATACTTCACTTGTTGGCATGGCTATTCCTCCTTGATTAATTCCGGGGTATCGTAAATATTACCTGCAATCTCTTCCGTTACATTGTAGTGACAGAATGGGAGTATTTTACCATTCGTTTCTCCAACATATCCAAAGCATCCATCTTTTATGCCTACTTTGTTATAGATTTTTACACCTTCATCTTCACCCATTAACAATATATCCCCTTCATAGATTTCCTTTCCATTCTTGTCAAATAGTCAAGTGAACTGCCCGACAGTTTCATTTTGTATTTTTGTTGCAACTATCGTGATAATGCTTTCTTCATCCGATAGTGTCGTTTCGGTACAAGCATGATATATATAAAATCTTCCTTGATTTTCTATAAGGTCTCCATATATCCATTCGTTATTTAGAATTGACTTTCCTCTAAATTTTATTTCACGATTCATTTTATTCCTCCGTTTTAAGTTCTTTCAATACTTTCTTCGCTATTTCATAATGAGATAACTGTTGCCAATCAGAACAGATATCATCCGTTTCATCATCGTAGTGATTGGCATAAACGTATTCATCCAAGTTGTCGCGAAAGGATTCACCGCCTAAACCTGAATCATCGCAATCATCGTACATTCTCAATTCATGGGCTACGTCCTTACATTCTTGGTGTGTAATGAAGTCGTACACGACTCCGTCATAGACATTTGTCTGACGGACATATTTTTGTCCTATCGTTATCTTTTCGCAACAAAACTCACACCTATGTTCTTTCTTAGCTGTTGGGTAAGTTTCTCTTAGTATTGTTAGCATAGTTATTCTCCTTTCAATTCCTTAATTAAAGCATCGGCACAAGCGATCGCGAATCGAGCAACAGCTATAGGTGTTGTACGCTTCTCGTTCACGTTATATGTTACTTCGGCACAAGCGTAACCAACTTCTTCTTCATCGCTTAGTATTCCTTGCATGGCTGCTTTTGCCAATTCATAACGCCTTTGTTCCCAATCAATTGGATTTTCAACATTCAAGAAATCAAGATCGCATTCTCTAAAAATCATATTATCGCATACTATAAATTATTTTCCGCTAATTAATACGTACATATTTACCTGCGATATCACAGGTTCTTAATACCTCTGCATTATCTTCTCCAAAAGCGATTAGGATACTGCCACAACCTGGTGAATCACCACGTGTACCGTCCGGACGGTAAAATCGGATGCGGTGGCGCAAGAATTTCATGCCCGTTGCTTTCTCGAAGATGACATCTTGAAACATCTTTGAATCACAACGATTAAAGAGTAATGCAATTCCGTTACCATGCTCTGCCAAACGCTTAACAAACTGTTCAATAAGCGGACGGGAATAAGGAGGGTTGAGCCACACACGTCCTTTCCAGTCCTTCAATAGCCCGTTATCATTTTTGTTATACATTTGCGTTGCCGTTCTCCATAATGGATTAAGCGGGGCACAAGGGTCCAGGTCAAAAACGCCCAAAGCATTTACAATCTCTATCGGAGTGTACCATTCATCGGTAGTACATGCTGACCGCTCAAATTGTGTGTTCATTCTCATTTAATTATTCGTTAATTACTTTTGCTTCATCATTATAGGTTATATCTACGCTCTCGCCCTGGGCGCGCGTTACCTCCACTCTGTACTTCTCTTTGTATCTCCTTAAACGCTTGTCAACCGTATTGTATTCGCTGACCGGGAGAAAGCCGTTAACAAAGAGGAAAGATAAGCAAAACCGGGCCTTTGCCAGCTGGCCCCGGTGATGCGGGGCCATTACTTGCATCTCGTTTCCGTTCATTCTTCATCACCTCCTTTCTCGTCCGTTGCAATATCGTTATAGGTTAGTCTTACGCTGTTTAGCTGGGCCACCGTTATATCTACGTTGTATTTGTCCCGGTAGCGGTTCAATCGGTTACCGATGGCCCTACGTTCACGCAATGTTATCAAGTTGTTGACATATAGATACCCCAGGCAAAGCGCGGCTTTCGCGAAGTGCGCCTCGTCGCCGCCTGGCATGGTACGCCGCCGGAGCTCTCCGGCAACTTGCCACCATTCGCCGTTCACGCTTATCAGGGCGCCCTGTTCCAGGCGGTTATAGTTCGGCGGGCAATGTCCGGACCAGACCGGGGCGTATATTTCGACACGCGCACCGTCCAGTATGCACCGACAAGTATAGCCTTTTTCCACCTGGTACACGACCGCGCCGTTCCGGTTATCCCGCGTTACTAACATTCCGGGCTCCAATTGTTGTACAAGTGACAGCGCGTCGGCTATAAGCGTTTTTATCGGGCCCTCCGCCAGGGCTTCCATGAGTTCATTATCATCTTCGAAGTATAACATGCCGTGCAGGTATTCCCGGAAAGCGTCAGCGCCCTTTTTCGCCTTCTCCTGTAGCAGCCTGTACAAGGGTTCGGCCCGGTCTCCGTGGCGCCATACTTCGTACAGTTTATCCAGGTCGGATAGCTTGATACTCTCCGATATACTCGCGTGTACGGCTTCACTGATACGCTTATAGTCCAGTAGAACGTCGTTCAATAGCCCTTCTATATTGTTAATCATTCCCATAATAAATTTCTCCTTACTTATTAAAAGATAATTTTTCAAGTTTATCAATCTGCTTACGAAGAGAAGCAATCTTCTTTTTTCTCATATCTTCCGCTTTCTTCAGTGCTTCTGATTTTTCAGTAAAAACATCCCTCCCTATATAATAGAAAGAAAAAGGACCATCTTTCACATAGCCATTTTGATTGTTAAACGTGGATTTATGAATATCCGCTTCTATTTCCATTATGCCTGATGTTAAGGCATATTTTGTTATAAATACTTTTGCCATATATACCTTTTCGTAGAGATTGATCCGATTTAATTCTTTTCTATTTTATTATTAGCTAATTTTGCACATTAACAGAATGCCACAATAAGCATCTGTATCTATTTTCCTAGATTGTATTAATCATCTTCCGAATACTTCTTTAAATTTACGGTCCAAAGCATTCAATATCCGCATCCTTACATTAGGGTCAGCGGAAAGATTATCAATAGAATAAATCCTTGAAACTAACTGTTGACGAGAACCACAAAAACAACCGCATTTATAAAATGGAGAAGCATTCGGAGAATTATACTTATACCATAGATGATTAGTACCTCTTACTGCCACATAAATATCACCAACTATGAATTCTATTTCATTAGCGATATAATTCGGGTGATTGGGATTGCCGGCGGCATTGTAGCGGACAGACCAGTCACTATCATCGGACAACTTTACAAGGACATCTACCGGAGTGTTGGGATTGCCGGCGGCATTGTAGCGGACAGACCAGTCACTATCATCGGACAACTTTACAAGGACATCTACCGGAGTGTTGGGGTTGCCGGCGGCATTACGGCGGACAGACCAGTTACTATCATCGGACAACTTTACAAGGACATCTACCGGAGTGTTGGGGTTGCCGGCGGCATTACGGCGGACAGACCAGTTACTATCATCGGACAACTTTACAAGGACATCTACCGGAGTGTTGGGGTTGCCGGCG
>NZ_CAUCSQ010000037.1 GCF_958445495.1 uncultured Bacteroides sp.
TATTTGCACTTGTTTAGCTCTTGTTTTCATTTTAGGGCTTTACTTTATAAATCTGATAAATAACGATAATTCCAATTATAACTTACTCGTCCGGCTACGCCTTGATGACGTCGCGAAATCCCATTTTTGATATCATCTCCAATATTTTGTGTCTGTATTCTCGAATCCTGATTATATTTGAGTGTCCCGCCGAGATGATGATTCTTAAATGCTCTCTCATATTGCAATATAGCTTCAAAAAATTCCGTCCGGTCGCCGTCACCACCACTTTCCTGTTTCATTTTCTGCTCTGTCGATACACGATTAAAGACAAGCTCTCCAGCCTCATTTCGGTATTTTTCCGCTTTCCATTGTTCCGGCCATTTCGTACGTTTGATATAACTGCTGTTATTCGTATCATATCCAAAACGTCCGACGAAACTCAGACCTTTTGTTATAAAATCTAATTTTTGTTCTAAAGTAACGTTTGTCTGAATATTATTTTCCCATGTTTCGTTGTATCCGGTTTGTGTGGCAAGTACCCACGGGTTTGTCTGATTTCCTGTCCCATAGGCAGGCACATAGCCGTTAGAATACATCAGAGGGATACTAATAGGTGTCTGTCCCATAATGGAATGCCAAATATCACCGCCTAATCCGGGTTCATTCACTTTTTTCAAAGAACCGGATACTCCTACTTTAAGCAGAGTGGTTTTAGTGATGTCAATATCTGTATTCAAACGGTAGTTCCAACGCTTGGAGTTTGCATTGGTATTATAGTCTTTTTTCAAATTACTGTCTGTTTTGTACATTCCCTGCTCTTCTATATAACTGGCAGACACGAAATAACGGGCAGTATTACCGCCACCATTCATGTTTACAGTAGCACGGTAGCTCATTGCCCCATCTTTCATCAGTATATCTTTCCAATTCACATTCGGATAAAGGTCTGGATCTAATCCTAAACGAAGTATCTCCAACTCGTAAGGCTGGTAGAGAGGTTCTTGGGCACGTGTAATACGGGCTTCGTTTAACATCTCGGCATACGTATAACCATCTACGAAAGAGGGAGTGACAGTACGGGTATTATACGAGGTCTCGACCTTTGCATCAATATTTATTTTACCGGCTTTACCATGCTTGGTTGTAATCAGTACTACGCCATTGGCTCCCCGTGAACCGTAGATAGCGGTAGTAGACGCATCTTTCAATACTGTAAACGATTCAATATCTTCTACATTGATTTCGTCCAGGTTACGTTCAAATCCATCAACCAATACTAATGCGGAGTTACTGGCTCCAAAAGTTGAAATACCGCGAATCCAAAACTCTGAGGTATTCTGCCCCGGCTGACCAGAGGTCTGCATCGCCAATACTCCGGCAACATTACCAGCTAATGCATTGGACAGATTTCCTGTCGGATTAGATTTTAAGTCGTTGATATTCACGGTTGTGATAGCACCAGTTACCGTCAGTTTCTTTTGGACTCCCGTACCGGTAATCACAACTTCGTCAATCACACTGGCTTCTGACTCTTTCATGACGACATTCACCACTCGTTGTTCTTTTACCAGTATTTCCACTTTATCAAAACCGATGTATGAAAATATCAGGCGATGGTAAGGTTCCATCTTTATCTTGAAACGTCCGTCTATATCTGTAATGGTCCCTAAGCCAGCAGCATCACGTACGGTTATATTTACACCAATCATCGGTTCCTTATTGCTATCTGTAACAATTCCTGTTACTTCGATGGTCTCTTGTGCTTGCATGCCTAAAGCATAGCAGAACAACCAAAGAAATGTTATCAGAATCTTTTTCATATTTCTGCGTTTATCGTCATTTACTTAAAATTTGCTTCTTCTGCCGTATCTTCATCTCCTTCTTCCAATGCAATGGTACGAATGGAATGGTTCTCCACGTCTCCTACATAAAACGTTTCCGTTTTTTCGTCATATGCTAATGCGGCCGGGCGATCAAAACGTGCCTTTTCTCTCAACTCTCCATCTATGTTTCCATAAGGATTGGAATTGAGTGCAGAACTACCTCGACCAGCAAAGGTTGTCACACTGCCTTCCGGAGTAAGAATACGGATACAATGGTTCATCTTGTCTGTAAAATAGAAATCATAAATATCTTCTTTCCCTTCTGCTTCATATTCCTTATTTTTCACAAATACGCCTTGATAGGGTGTATTCAAACGTGCTTTGTCACCTGTACCGTCTACCCAATCGGCACCACCGACAGAACCACAGAACAAATAGGGAACACCAAATTTCTTTTTGGTCGGATTATAATCTGTACGCATGATATAGTGTTGATTTACCACGACAATATATGCATAACGTCCAGTTGGATGGATAACAATGTTAAATTCCCAGTTGACATCCTGAATAGTAAATAATTGCACCTTTTTACTATAATCGAATTCTTGCTTCAACTCATCCCAAGCTGTGCGATAATTGTATTTATAAACTTGTCCCTGTGAGTAACTATTGTAATATAGTTCACCATTAACCGGATGTACTGCCGAACCGTTACATGCTTTTCCTTCCATCAACGGCTGAGGAGTTACATTGAACTGTTCATGAACCGCTTTATTTCTATCTCGCACTAAATAGTAGTTGTTCACATCTGTATCTCCTCCTCTGTCACACGCTATAATCATCGTGTCTTTTAGTCCATCTCCCTTGCCTAAAGCCCACGTAATCGTACGAGGACGACTTAAGTTGACATTCGTATTGGTATAAATATATTTGTTTTTTAAGTCCAGTACACGTAACGGACGGTCACCACTTTCCGGGTCTTGCTCTAAATAAAGAATATCTTTATTTTCTGGGTCAAATGAAAACCAGGTAGGCTTGTCAATGCCGCCACAGTCATCAAAAGGACCATTCTTTACCTCATAAGAACCATTTTCTTCTTTTTTGCCGCACAATGTAGAAACAACCATTGAGCGTGTGTAATTAAATTTTTTTTCCGCTTCTACTGTCTGCGCTTGTTCGCCATTACCGACTGTCAACACGAAATTTCCTTTAAAAGCTTTTTGAGGTACAATGGCATACATGCAATCACCAAGTACATTGATCACAACTGCATTTTTCCCCCCAATGGTAAGTTTAACTGCTGATTTATCAACTCCGAAATTCTTCCCATATATTACAATAAATGAATTTCCACCACCAGAATCTGGTGTAAAGTCTGTAATTTCCACCGGCTTGCTGGGATCATACGGTAAAGCGGTTGAACCGCTTTCTTCGTCGTCTTTGCAACTCCAAAAACAAATAGTGCATAATGCCAGTAATATCCATCGGCACTCCTGCATTACTTTTCTCATTGTTCTACATTGCATGTTTCTCATTTTAATCCATTGTTTAAATAAAACCGTTATTTATTATCCGTCAACATCTTTTGCATAAGTACTTGCATCCAGTATCCGCCAATTACCGAACGAGCCCTAAAACCGACCCACTGCCCGCTGTCTGTATAATGCCAGTCACTGATAGGAACACGTGATACCATTTCATTTACATATTTATAAAGGGGATTGATGAATCTCTCAAATGTTGCTTGATCAGATGTCATAGATGCCGTCCACATAATCCAGTCGGACTTAGTATATTCTTTCCGAGAATCTAATGGCAGTCCATAAAGGTTTTGTTTGGACAAGTAATATTTTATTTCTTTTTCCATTACATCATTCGGGAAAATATTCAATTTCCACATTTTGTCCCATACCATATTATACTTCTGGCTCCAAGTATTTTCACGGTCAAAAGCTAAACGATAATGATCTCCTTCATTTGCCATGGTCTCCCACTTCAATGCCATCTTCCGAGCTATCGTCATATACTTTTCAGCTATTTCATCCATACCGAGCATACGGGCTAGTTCGGCATATCCTGCGACTCCCATTATTGCTTTTACCGAAAGGTTGGCATTATGTGCCCAATGTCCTGCAAAATCATCGGTACAAAGTTGGTTGGCCGGGTCTTGCCCATGTTCTACCAAATAGTCGGTCCACGTGGTCAATATGTCCCAATATTTTTTTGCATAATCAGCAGTTCCTTCTATTTTTGCAATAGCTGCTGTTAGAATTACCATATTACCGCTTTCTTCAATCGGCATATCACCACCGTAGACTTGTCCATTAGCAACCGGATAAGTACCAATATCGTGTGCGGCAAAGGGTTTATTCCAACGTCCACTGGCGCTGTACTCAAAAATGCTAGTCATCATTCCTTTTAATAATTCTGGATTATAGGCTAAGAAAAGAGGGGCAGAGGGATAGGTTAAATCAACAGTATTAATGCAACCATTGCTATTGTTTTCTTTAGAGAAAAACAGTAAGTTCCCTTGTTTGTCTTTAAAAAGTTTATGAGCGGAAATTACTTGACGATATGCAGCAGAACAAATCTCAGCATATTTCTTTCCACCCACTTTTTCAGCATCGTCATAAATCATCTCATCAAATGCACGACAACGTTCCATTATGGAAAAATAATTGTCACGCATATTCTCAAAAGCATCGAAAATACTAATTTTACCGTCATGTTTCCAATATCCCATGCGTCTCTCATACATATATTCCACAGAATAAATATCATCATAACCAAGCATCATGAAACCAGAACTGCCATTTTGAGATACATTTCCTAAATTGTGTACATAGGCCATAGCAGGATTATTCTCTTCTTTACGGGTTATCCATTTATTTTTTGCAAAAGCCAATGTACCATATTTGATAAATGACTCTTTCATCTTAAAATAATCACCCAGGCTTACCGATTTCCCCACTCCATTTATTCCGGCAAGGTATACATATCCCCAATCTGCACAAATTAAATCGCCTCTGCGGTCACATATAGGTTGATCTATCGAACCGGCTTCGACATAACTAATACCATTCTTCGATAAAGTACGGGCAACTGTCGGCTGGTTACTTTCATTGACAGTCAGTTCGGGAGTTGTCTCTATATAGAACTGTACATCATGTTGCTTTTTATCTAAAGAACGTACGCGATAGGAAACATAATTGATAGGAGTTGACAGTAAATCCAAGTCATCCATCAATTGTGGAGCCGTAAACACAACATCTAATTCTACAGGACCACATGCAAAAGTATAATAGGTAGAGGTCGCTAACACATTTACTGATTTCTGAATAGCCTCATCTGTGAATTTCACCGCATTTTCCTTTTCGCGGTATAATCCGAAATCAACATAAGAACCTCCTGTAGTATTATGACAATGAACTGCTATCACATTCTTTCCATTACGTAGCTTTTTCTTTACATCATTTGAGAGTTCCAAATAAACATCATTTTTCCAGACAAGACCTGTGGAAACTATTTTTTCCCCATTCAAATAAAGTTCAAATACATCGTCGTGAGAATAGACTAAATAAATCTTCTCTCCTTTTTCCCAATCATTCAACTCAAATGTACGGCGAATATAAATGTCTGTATTTTCTCCTTTCCATTCCGTATGGACACGCTTCATTTCATGACTTCCAAAGGCTGCTTTACCTTTTTTCCACCCATTGTCATCAAATTGAGATTCTTTCCAGTCATCATCAGGTTGACTATTGGTATATACTGCTTCCCAATGTTCAACATTAGTCATGGGAGCAATAGGTACTAAATTGATTTTGTCTTTTCCCATGAAACGATACACCTTCCCATCCACACGTAAAGCACCTAACAATGGTTTCTTTGCATTCGTCCAATGTTCTGTAATTCCTTCCATCAACTTATCATAGGGAGACCAGATTGAAAAATAAGGGTCTGAAACAATAATAGGTACTGACGGAGCACGCAGTGCTACTTCTTTTACCGGTTTAAACAAGTCTGTACTTTGGGCATTAGCAAGTAACCCCCATAAGAAAACTGCTATTGTTAGTAATGTCTTCATAAGTATTTGTTTTTAAATAATTTACTATTTTAAGGTTATCCGTTCAACAATCATATTTATTTTCAGAAAAACTAATCTCTATCTCCTTACAATCCTTATTTCATCTTTTACCTTAAATTATAGACTATCCCGTCTTTACACTTTAGACCCTTTCTGTTACAATTTTCATCCTATATATAGAAATCAGTACTGTCGAATCATTACATTGTACCAGGTTATAGTTCCCGAACACGTATTATTTTCACAATATTTCCATTTAAAGACATGGCAAATTAATGAAATAAATAACAAAAATTAGGAAAATATCCATTCAAGAAAGGACAAAATCTATTCTTTCTTATTATTATAACCAAATTCCCAGACAAGGTAAAGAGGTAATATAAAGCAATTGAGCAATAATTATTCTTTTTTTCAATAATTATTACTCAAATACTTTACAACAATATTCCTTAAAATCTTCTAAGATATCGGTGGCTGCCCTACATATTCTTTAGGAAGCACACCATATCGTGCTTTAAAACATTTGGCAAAATAAGAAGATGATGTAAATCCGACTTGCACGGCAACTTCCGAAATCCGCGTGCCTTGCATAATTAATTCAGCAGCTTTGTTCATTCTGAGTGTTTTCAAATAATCATTAGGTGACATTCCGGATAAAGCTTTTATTTTCCTATAGAAATTAGAACGACTCATATTCAACTGCTCTGCAAGGGCATCTACAGAAAAATTTTCATCTGCAAGTTGTTCTGCAATTATATTTTGGATTTTTTCTATAAATTCACAGTCTCTTTGGGACATAACGAATTCTGTGGCAGAAACAGCCACTTTTTCGTTGGCTAATCCAACCATAAACTTATGAAAGGCTTGCCTCAACTTCAACAAATTTTCAATTTGAATATGAAGTTGCTTAATGGAAAACGGTTTTTCAACATATACATCTGCACCACACTCGAGCCCTTCTACCTTAGACTCCAAAGTTGTCTTTGCCGTTAACAAAATGACTGGAATATGTGAATAATTAATATCAGACTTTACTTTATTACAAAACTCCAAACCATCCATTTCAGGCATCATAATATCACTGATGATGACATCTACACTTTCTTGTGTAAGTACTTCTAGCGCTCTATAGCCATTAGAAGCTTTTAATACACGAAACCATTTAGACAACGAATCTCGTGTCAGATTTAATAATTCAATATTATCTTCAACCAATAGTATGGTAAATTTCTTTCCAGAAAATTCTGAAACTTCCCCTCTTACTCCCTCTAGGTTTACTGAATCTGTATCTATTATTTTTTCCTCTTGCCATTCTCGTATCGGAAGGGTCAGTACAAATGAGGCACCACCAGACGGATTATCCACTAAGTACAAACTTCCTTGATGAGCTTCTGCCAAAGATTTCGCAAATGCTAAACCAATTCCCGTACCTGCTTTCGACGCTATCTCATCATCTGGAAGCTGATAAAAAGCTTCAAAGATTTTTTGTTTTTGAGTATCTGGAACTCCCGGTCCATCATCATTTACCTGTATCTCATATTCCGCATTATTTACAACAAGCTTTATTTCAATATTTTTACGGGCATATTTAATGGCATTTCCAACTAAATTAACAAGAATCTTACTTAATTTATCTTTATCCGCCATTGATATTAATTCACATTCCGGAAACGTTAAAGTAAAATGAATACCTTTCAGTTCTGCAGGCCCTGTAAACTGATTATATACATCTCGGATAAGCCCTTTAATATCGCAATTTTTTAAATTCAAATAAAAAGTTCCGCTTTCCATTTTCTGGAAATCGAGCAACTCATTAGTAATACCTAACAAATAATTTACATTCTTATCAATAACTGACAAATATTTACTCTCTTCTTCTTTTTTAATTTCTTCTTGCAGTTTTTCTAAAGGAAGCCGAATTAAACTAAGCGGCGTACGTATTTCATGTACCAGATTAATAAAGAAATTAATTTTCGACCTATATACTTCTTGCTCCTTAGCTATCTGAAACTTTTCCATCCGTCGTCTATATTTATGTTTAACACGAAGATTCCATCTCCAAGCTAACCATGCAACCCAGCTTAACAACAAAAGGACATAAATTACATAGGCCAAATTACTACGCCACCAGGGGGGAGTAATTTCTATTAACAACGTGGTAGCTTTTTCATTCCATTGATGGTCATTGTTAGATGCTTGTACTTTAAATTCATATTCACCTGGAGGTAAATTCGTATAAGAGACAGTATTATTATTAACATTTATGATCCATTCTTTATCCACTCCTTCTAATATATAAGAATAACGATTTTTTGTCGGATCTTCAAAACTGAGAGCTATAAAACGGATTGTAAAACTGTTATTTTTATAAGATAATGTTACTTTATCCGCCAAATAGAGTGGTTCACCTAATTCAAATATTTTTTTCATCACTTGTTTGTCTGTTGTTTGATAAGGTAAGCGAATATCTGTAACATAAACTGGGGGAATGTATTTATTATCAACAAACCGATCCGGTTGAAAAACATTAAAACCATTAATTCCTCCAAAATAAAAATACCCTTTAGATGACTTCAACGAAGAACGAGACATAAATTGATTTCCCTGTAATCCATCACTCATAGTGAATTGACGGAAATGATTTTTGGTCACTGGATTTATCTTAAAAATACCAGCGTTACAAGAAATCCAAAAATCACCGGTCTGGTCCTGTTCTATAGAATAAATCACTTTATTAGGCAATAAGACATTCTCTGCATCAAAATCTATAAATGTTTCCGTTTTAGAATCAAAAGAGCAAAGTCCTCCTCCATTTGTTCCAAACCACATAACACCTCTCATATCTTCAAACAAAGTAATTATAGAATTACTTGTTATTGTGGTCGAATCTGAACGTTCATGACGAAAATGTTTCCAATGTGCATTTTGGGTATTATATAAAAAGACTCCACTCTTAGATGTAGCAACCCAAAGATTATTATACATATCCTCGTGAATATCTACAACTGAAATCATGTATCCTACATTTGTCATTGTACGGAAATTATCAACAACGGGGTCATATTGGCATAACCCTGAACTTGTTCCCACAAAAATGTTTCCTTTCCTATTCTTATAGATAGACAATACATCATTACTGCAAATCGTATTGGGAATTTCACGTGAATGCATATAAGCCTTTACCGCCCCAGTACGCAAATTAATGACCCGTATGCCTTCGGCATAAGTGCCTACCCATAAATAATCTCCATCCAACAATAAAGAACGGATATCATATTTCTGATATTTAACTCCGCCAATAGAATATTCGTAAAGTTCACGAGTAGAAACATTAAAAAAATACAGGCCATTCTGGGTGCCAATCCATATATTGCCGTCCTTATTTTCACAAAACGGACCTACCACTTCACCGGCGGCCGGCGATCCAAGCAAATAAGCCGGTGAATAATAATCAAAATGTTTAGTCTGTTTAGACATATAATTAACCCCGCCCAGATTGGTTTGTACCCAAAGAGCGCCTTCGGCATCCCACATCATATCGTTTACAGTCTGATCGCTCAGACTTCTGGGGTCTGCCGGATTGTCCACACGCAGAAAAGCATGGGTCGTGCAGTCGAACAGATAAAGTCCGTTGTCCGTACCGACCAGCAATTCCTTCTCCGTATATTCCAACAGACAACGGATAGTTCCCAAATTCAGTGATGAAGCGGCATAATTCTCAACTGTTCCGTCCTCCTCATGTATCCGGCTTAACAGGTTGCTCCCCGCACCTACCCAAATATCTCCTTTCACGCTCCGGATACAATTAATCCGGTAACTATCTGAAGCGTTCACATCCGGAGAGACTCTATACGACTTCAAAAAAGCACCGTTTTCATCAAAACAAAGAAGTCCTTCCTGTAAAGAAGAAATATAGACTCTCGTCTGGTCATGACTCTCGCAAATGTCCCACACAAAAGAAGTCTGAATACTATTCTGTGTCAGCATATCGGTTTTCGGGTCATAAATAAAGAACCCCTGTCCTAGAGTGGCAATCCAGAGAAGTCCGTTTTTAGTTTTAATTATCTTTTTAATCTCACTACTTATATAGACTCCGTATTCCGTCGTTTTATTAAAATAAGAGAACCTGTCAGTAGCACGGTCATAAATGTAAAGTCCGGAATTGGTCCCAACCCATATATTCTGTTCCACCTCTATCAAGGCTTCTACAAAATTATTCTCTAATGAAAATTTGTCATTCAATACATTCCGATAGACTTTATTTCCTCTGCCGTCATACCGGTTCAATCCGTCGCTAGTACCCAGCCAAATGAAACCATAACTATCTTGAAGTGCACACCACACCGTATTATGTGACAACCCATCTTCAACCTGATATTTCTTAAATGAAAAATAAGGAGAAGCAGATATGGTTTCTACCCCTACAATCAATAAAAATAGTATGATTTTAGCCAATTTCATTATCATGTGTTTTTATAAATACAGACTACCGGTTTAACCACGGTTCCGGATTCAGTTTTTCTTTCTCACGACGTAACTGGAAATGCAATACGGTTCTTCCATTGTCCGTACCATCGGAGAAAACCTGTCCGATAGACTGCTTAGTCGTCACCGTATCACCGGATTTCACAGAAGCAGAAGACAAGTTACAGTAGACGGAAATGTAGTTGCCATGCCGGATAAGAACATTAAATAGCCCGTTCAACTGGAATACCGCCGCCACCTTTCCATTAAAAATAGCACGTGCCTGCGCTCCGGGCTTTCCTTGAATGTCAATCCCTTTATTGTCCAGTTTCACATTGCGCAATCCTTCTACCGCATATTGTCCGTAATGACTGGTTATAATGTAAGGACCGGATATAGGCATCGGCAGTTTTCCTCGGTTAGCGGCAAAATTGCCGGACAATTCCCGGTCTGCCTTACTCATTGTATAAGCTTCCAACGGCCTTGATTTCGAATTTGCCGCCCTCTCCGCTTTCCCCGGATTGCTCCCTTTACCTTCTGCTTTTCTACGTGCGGCAGCTTCCCGACGGGCTTCTTCTTCAGCACGCTTACGAGCACGTTCTATCTCCTCCGCAATCAATTTATCGATACGGGCATTCAACTGGTTGGCTTCTCGCCGTTTCTTGTTTATCTCGCTCTGTAATCCTCTCTGTTTTTTTTGCAGACTGGCAACCAAGGTTCTTTTTTCCTTCTCTTGCGCTTCCAGCTTTACTTTTTCATTTTCACGCTCTTTCAACAGATTTTCTTTAGCAGACTTCACCTGTTCACGTTCAGCCTTCTTCTTTCGTATCTGTTCCTGTTTTTTCAAGATTTCCTCTCCCTGCAACCTTTGATAAGTAGCGTATTCACGAACATAACGCATTCGGCGGTAAGTCTGGCTAAGATTTTTAGCTGAAAAGATAAACATCAGTTTCTCCTCTATCGACTTGTTCCTATACAAATACTGCACGGAAGCTTCATATTTCTTTTTCTTATCCTTTAAATCTTTTTGCAGTTTGTTCAACTGCCGCTGTAAAGAGGCCAGTTCCCGTTCGATTGCCTCCACATCATTGTTTATGGCAAGGATATAACGTTTCCGCTCCTCAATCTGCCCGGTCAACACCGCCAGGCTGTTCAACTGGCTTCCCACATCCTTCTTTGTATTCTTTAAGATTGATTCCGTTTCGGATATCTGTTTCTGTAATGCACCACGCTTACTCTCCAGCTCACGAATCAACTTATTCGACTGAGCGGAAAGAGGGATTGCCAACCACAAACAACCAATCAGAATTACAAAGACACGTTTCATCATAACAAAGCTGCCAACATTTTAACCAATTCTTCCCAAGGGACTTGCCGATATCTGGAAGTGAGTTCAGTAGGAGTCATTGAAAACTCCTTAGTCGAGAATTCATAAAGCTGCACTTTGGCTTTTTCCAACGAAGGAATCCCGATGTCCTTTCCGGACAACTCGGTTTTCCCGCCAGGTAAAGAGGCGTCTATCAATATCTTTTCCAACCGGGAAAATTCCGCATTCTTCGGTAGTACATTCTTTAATTCATCTCTGCTTGCACGGACAAAACGTTTGTTCATCCGGTCTACCAACAATACTTCATCAGGAGTTATCTCCACCCGGGCTATCTCGGTGCGCAATATAGGCATTAACAAGGAAATCTGTACCCGTTCACGGGTCTTCATCTTCATCATTCCTCCAACAGACATGCTTCCTTTCTTACCGGGAACAGTCAGTTGAAGCCTGGAAGTCAGATAACCGGATGTCCGTGCCTTCGTTTCCGACGTTTCCGAAATCACCAAACGTTTCGAGCTCTTACAGCCGGACAGTGCCACTATCACAACCAACAATAGATAAACGGCCCTTTTCATTCTGCAATGTATTTTTTCTTGTCTATCTTCTCTTTCAGCGTTTTCGACTCACTGCCCATCTCCAGTGCCTTTTTCCAATACTTTACCGCACCTTCCACGTCACCGGTCATAAAATAGATATCTCCGCAATGTTCAACGACCACATCACTCTTCTCTCCCTCATTTTTCATTGCATTATCAATATAGATACGCGCTTCCGCATAATTTCCTTTTTCGAAAAGAATCCAGGCATACGTATCCAGATAAGTAGAATTGTTGGGTTCGGCTTTCACTGTCTTATAACTCATCTCCTCTGCTTTGTCCAAATCGCGACGTTCCACAGACAGATAGTAGGCATAATTATTCAACGCACCTATATTAGAAGGATTATACACTAAAGCCGAATCATAAGCGGCATAAGCCTCTTGCATTTGTTTCTTGGTATGATAGATATCCCCCATAATCAAATAGAAATCCGAAACGATTTCCTTCTTGGTATCGGCAGTGACATGTTCCAACGCCTTGCTACAAACGCTCAGTACACTGTCTGACTGTTCTGCTTGATGATATGCAATTGCCAGATAATAATAAAGTTCCAAAGCATCCGGAGTAGCTTCAATCCCCGGCTCGCAAACTTTTATAATCTGCTTGTAGTCTTCTTTTTTCACGGCCGCGCTAACCAGCATCAAACGGGCAGCTTTATTAGTCGGGTCCAAATCGACCACCAGTTCCAATACCGGAACAGCCTCGGCTTCCATATTCTTCGACAACAGATATTGTGCATAAAGCATCGGTATCTGAGGGTCGTCCTGGTCTTGCTCCATTATCCGGGCAAACAAAGAAACTACCTCTGTACTGTCTTTCGTTGACGATTGTTCATTTTCCACAATAATCTGCCGCATGACATTGACTTTCGTCTCCGGAGTAACCTTCTTATTCAGCAATAAGGTATCCAACTGTTGCTGATACAATTCTTTCTGGCCTGTCTGTTGATAGTAAGATGCCATAGAGAACAGCGCCATCGGATTATCCGGTTCGGCAGCTAAAACCTTCTGATATGTTTCATAAGCTTCTTGTTCTTTTCCATTCTGAAGATACACGTCTCCCAATATCACTTGGTAGCGCAAATCCATCGGATATTCCTGTACCAGGCTTTCAATCTCCCGAAATGCCTTTTTATCGTCTTTCATCTGGAGATAAATACGAAATTTCTCCATAGACAACTGTTCATTCTTTCCCAGACGTTTTTCCAAACGGTCCAGCGTTGAAATCACATCATTATACTTTTCCTGGCGGTTATAAATATCAAGAAGATTAAACAAAGGATCTTGTTTGGCCGGGAAGCGGACCACCATTTCTTCAAGCAAGGCCACAGCCTTGTCTAACTCGTTTTGCTGCAAATATAAACTAGCCAACCCCTGACTATACCAGTAATTATCAGGGGCATAAGCTACAGCTTTCTCCAATGCGGCCTGTCCTTGGGGAACTTGGCGAAGAAACATGTAATATTGGGAGATTTCATACAGTGCGGAAGATGCATTCGGATGGATGCCCAAGCAATGCTGCAACAAACCGAAAGCCGTATCATATTCTTTTTTCTCCTTCATCCGCATCGCTTCTAAGAAGAAATAATCATATTTCCGCTGTTCTTCTGCAGAAAGCTGTTGTTCCGGAGTTTCGCACGCTACAGGCTTTTTCTTCTTATCTTTCTTCTTTTTCGCTTTCTCTATCAATGCCTTCGTACCGATGGCATACCCTGACACAACCGCTGTCCCTCCCACTACAGCACCGGTCACTTGTGCCGCTCTACAGAAAGTCTGCAAACATATAACCAACAATAAAAATAATACGACTCTTGTTTTCATTTCTTTCCTGTATGTCCGAAGCCTCCGGCTCCACGTTCTGTTTCATCCAGCACTTCCACCTCTTGCCATACGGCTTGTTCATGCTTTGCTATTACCATCTGGGCAATACGTTCTCCATCTTCAATCACAAAGGCTTCAGATGAAAGATTGACCAGAATGATACAAATCTCTCCCCGATAATCCGCATCAATCGTTCCGGGAGAATTAAGTACGGTAATTCCTTTCTTAACGGCTAGCCCGCTACGTGGCCGCACTTGGGCCTCGAACCCTTTCGGAAGAGCGATATACAGCCCGGTAGGAATCAGGCAGCGCTGCAAAGGCTCCAGAATGACAGGTTCGGAAAGATTGGCACGGATATCCATCCCTGCAGAACATTCGGTGGCATAGGCCGGAAGCGGATGCTTCGATTTATTGATAACTTGGATATTCATAAGTACATGTTTACTATTTAACGGGCGAAAATACACATTTTGAACTGAAAAATAGTTAAGTTTGCAGTTAAATAATAAATAATGACCCAATTTGCCGATAGCCTTGCAAGAACAGAATATACGTACTGGTACATCGGCTTGCTTGTACATTGAAAAATTAGACACCATGAATTGGAACCAACTGATATCCGCAAAACGTTTCGGAATGGAAGAATTCCACGAAGAACGCCAGGAAAACCGCTCGGAATTTCAACGAGATTACGACCGGCTCATATTCTCCGCCCCTTTCCGCCGGTTGCAGAACAAAACGCAGGTATTCCCCCTGCCGGGCAGTATTTTCGTACACAACCGACTTACGCACAGCCTCGAAGTATCCTGCGTGGGACGCTCACTGGGTAATGATGTCGCCAAGGCAATTCTTGAACGTCAGCCCGAACTCCGGGATTCTTTTTTGCCGGAAATCGGTTCCATCGTATCCGCCGCCTGTTTGGCACATGACCTCGGCAATCCTCCTTTCGGACACTCCGGCGAGCGGGCCATATCGACCTTTTTTTCTGAAGGGAAAGGACAATTTCTAAAAGAGAAACAACCGACAGGAGAACAATTATCCCCGGTTGAGTGGGAAGATTTGACACACTTCGAAGGAAACGCAAACGCATTCCGTCTACTTACCCACCAATTTGAAGGACGCCGGAAAGGAGGATTCGCCATGACCTACACCACTCTGGCCTCCATCGTGAAATATCCTTTTTCATCAAGCCTTGCAGGAACAAAGTCGAAATTCGGTTTCTTTGTCAGCGAAGAAGAGAGCTTCCGGAAGATTGCCACAGAACTGGGCTTAACATTACTCAACGGGCATCCGCTGAAATATGCACGCCATCCATTGGTATATCTGGTGGAAGCTGCCGATGATATCTGTTACCAGATGATGGATATCGAAGATGCCCACAAACTAAAGATTCTTACTACTGAAGAGACAAAAGCTCTGTTAATGTCTTATTTCGATGAAAAACGGCAGGAACATATAAGAAAAACATTTCACATCGTCAACGACGTAAACGAACAAATCGCTTATTTACGTTCCTCCGTCATCGGCTTATTAATAAGAGAATGTACCCGCGTATTTCTAGACCACGAACAGGAAATACTATCCGGAATATTTGAAGGAACCCTTATCAAACATATTTCCGAACGTCCGGCAAAGGCCTATAAACAGTGTTCCGAAGTATCCATAAAAAAGATTTACCGCTCACGGGACGTATTGGATATCGAATTAGCCGGTTTCCGGGTTATCAGCACACTGCTCGAACTAATGATAGACGCTGTAACTTCTCCCGGAAAAGCTTACTCCGAACTTTTAATCAACCGGGTTTCCAGCCAGTATAATATAAAAGCGCCCGTACTCTACGAAAGAATACAGGCGGTACTTGACTATATCTCAGGAATGACTGATGTTTTTGCTCTCGACCTTTACCGCAAAATCAACGGCAACAGTCTGCCTGCTGTGTAACAACTTTAGGAGTAAACGCCTCATCTTTCTCACAAGGCATATTCAACGCATCCGGATGGCTCTCGATAAATGTCTGGATGTGACGGATACGCTTTTCCTCTAATATTTCATCCACAGCAATCAGGATTCCGGTCTCTTCCACATCACCGAAATCATAATTGATAGCCGTCCCGAACATCCGCATGGTAGGACTTAAGCTCATATAAGCATTCACCAACGGCGGAATATTATACCCCAGTTTGCGAATCTCACAATTCAGGATTTTATAATCTTCCTTGAACGTATTTTTACAGAACAAAGCAGCCAGTTCCTCTTCGGAAGTCTCGGATTTCAGAGGTTCCATCGGAGTGACAAGATGCTCTTTGTCCCAAAAATGCTTTTTAAGGAAATAAAGAATCATATCGCGGCCCCGACGGTGATAACTGGGATACATAGTCACCTTGCCAAAGAAATATTTCACATTCGGCATCACGACAGTCAACGCTCCCAAACCATCCCACAAATTATCCAACGCAAACAAGCCCTTGCTGCCGGCACGGGTAGACTGATACTCAAGCGTCACGAACGAACGTCCCAGCTCGATGGTCTGCGGCAAATATTCCCTGATAAACGTATCCGAAAAATGGAACATATGGGAAGTAGCCAGAATCGGGGTTCCCTTTTCGTCAAAACGCACATCCGTTCCGAGCAGATACCGGTAACCTCCCAAGATTTCTTCGGCTTCAGGATTCCACACGATTAACTGCTTATAAGGATGTTCCATCGTGTCGTATTCATCGATATCCATAGACATACCGGTTCCCCCACCGGCAGCACGAAAAGCTATCTCACGCAAGCGGCCGATTTCTCTCATTACGTTAGGAGCATTCTGGTGAGTAATAATATAAATCTGATTATTACTTTTGTTCGTCATCCGCAAGCGTTTGTCTTCCGTCAATTCAGCTTTCAGCAATTCCTTGCTTACCGGTTTAATAATCTCTTCCATATTTCTTGTTATAGTTGTTCTATCAGTTACAGTTTATATACAATATCCTTCACGTACTCAGCCCACTGTGCAGGAGTCTTCGATTTATCAAAAGTTTGCCAAGGAATCGGTTTGCCGAAAGTGACAGTAAAAGTTTTATGGCGGTTTTTAAACATTTCATCCGCCAGATACAACATAGCGATGTTAAACTTAATGCCCAATGTTTTACAAATATTCGCCAGATTGTAGAAAAAATCAGAATTCCTCCCCCCAAAGTGTACCGGTATCACATCGCGTTTTGTCTGTACGCTCTTTACCACAAAAGTTTTTTTCCATTCCAAATCACGGATTACCCCATCCTGGCGGCGCGAACACAATCCGGCAGGAAACATAATCAACTGGTCGTCAGATTGAAAACCCGCTTCCACCATTTTCGGGAAATCCTTCGCCTGCTTTCCCGTTTTATTGATAGGAATACATAGCGGAGCAAGCCCGTGCAAATTCATCAATAAGTCATTCACCAGATATTTCACTTTTCCTCCGTAATGACGTCCCAGCACATAACCAAGTGCCACGCCATCCTGTCCGCCCAGCGGATGATTGGAAACAAAAGTGAACAAACCGTTTTCAGGCAGATTTTCAAGCCCTTTCACATCCACTTTCGCATCCAGAAACCCCATACATGCCTCCAAAAAGTCTACCCCTACCTTATCCTTCGATTCATTCAGGAACACGTTTATCTCATCCTGATGAACAATCCGTTTCAAATAAGAAATCACAAATTTAGGGATGTACTTATAATGCTTCGAAGCCTTCGTCCGAAGTATCTTATCGACATCAATCAAAAATAAAGAGTCATCAGTCATTCTTTTCAAATAAAAATGATGGCACAAAATTAACGGTTCTTTTTTATTAATCGCAATAATTTGGTAGAAAATGCAGGATTTAAGTTCACATCGGGTAAAAACAACACCCGAAAACTATCAAATAAGACCTAAAAACTATCCGTGGATAGTTTTCCCCCTAAATAAAGTCGGATTCTCCCCCGTCCGGGTTCAAAAAACGCCGTAAACTTGCAACATCAAAATTTTCACAACGAATATTCACAATCTAAAAAACAACGCATATGAAAAGTTTAAGCTTCAGAAAAGACCTGGTAGGAGTACAGGATGAATTACTCCGTTTTGCATATAAACTGACAACCGATCGTGAAGAAGCAAACGATTTGTTGCAAGAAACATCATTAAAAGCATTGGATAACGAAGACAAATACACCCCCGATACGAATTTCAAAGGATGGATGTACACCATCATGCGTAATATATTTATAAACAACTACCGTAAAGTAGTTCGTGACCAGACGTTTATCGACCATACCGATAACCTCTACCACCTGAACCTGCCGCAGGACTCCTGTTTTGAGAGCACGGAAAAGGCTTATGACCTGAAAGAGATGCACCGCATAGTCAACAAGCTTCCCAAAGAATACAGAGTTCCCTTCGCAATGCACATTTCCGGTTTCAAATATCGGGAAATTGCAGAGAAGTTAAACCTGCCGCTGGGTACAGTCAAAAGCCGTATTTTTTTCACCCGCCAGAAGTTGCAGGAGGAACTGAAAGATTTTCGCTAAATAAACCTTAACTACAATAGTTTACAAATTCCGGAATTATTTTTTTATGCAGATTAAGTTATGCCAGTAAGCAAGGGGTTGTCCGGTTTTTCGGACAACCCCTTGTTATTAGTTACTGTAAAAGAATAAAAGACTCGAGATTCCTTTATTTCTTCACGAACAATAATAGTTTCAAGCTTATCGAATGATATTCTTTATGGACTTACAGACTGTAAGTTTTAAAATCGAGGAACTGACGATTGCAGACAGTTCTTCTTCCCATGTTCTATCCCTCCCGCCAATCGTCAGCCGGCCGGAAAATAAACATTCCCGACATCTGCATAAAATTTCCCCACTCAAATTACTTTCCAATCCCAACTTCCTTTATACAGACAAAATATTCAGGATTCACACTTATATTCCCCCACCGGAGACGCCTTCCGGAAGAAGCGTCATTTTCAAGCAAATAGACATTTAACATTCGGTTGAAAACTTCTCCAAAAGTTTTTTCGGGAAAATTGTGGGGAATTGTGGGGAAATTCATACTTTTACGGTCGCTTATTATAATAAGGTAATGATACGTTTTTTAGGTAATATTGAAGCCAGGGCAGATGCCAAAGGAAGGGTATTCATACCCGCGACCTTCAGAAAGCAGTTACAGGCCGCTTCTGAAGAAAGGCTCATCATGCGTAAAGACGTATTTCAGGACTGCCTGACTCTGTACCCTGAGAGCGTGTGGAACGAGGAATTAAATGAATTGAGAAGCAGACTCAACAAATGGAACGGCAAGCATCAACTCATATTCAGGCAGTTCGTGAGCGATGTAGAGATAGTAGCCCCCGACAATAACGGGCGTATATTAATTCCTAAACGGTATTTACAGATATGCAGCATACATGGAGACATACGCTTCATCGGTGTCGACAACAAGATAGAAATCTGGGCGAAAGAACGGACAGAACAACCTTTCATGTCTCCCGAAGAGTTCGGTGCGGCACTAGAAGAAATTATGAATGATGAAAACAGATAAGATGGAGAAAGATGAACTGACATACCACATACCCGTATTGCTCAAAGAAAGTGTTGACGGAATGAAAATTCGTCCGAACGGAACATATGTAGACGTAACGTTCGGAGGAGGAGGCCATTCACGCGAGATTCTCTCACGGCTTGGGGAAGGAGGACGACTGCTCGCCTTCGACCAAGACGAAGATGCGGAGCGAAACATAGTCAATGACACTCATTTCACATTCGTACGCAGTAATTTCCGTTATCTCCATAACTTCCTGCGTTATCATGACATCGAACAGGTAGATGCGGTTTTAGCCGATTTAGGAGTATCGTCCCACCACTTCGACGACAGTGAACGCGGTTTTTCCTTCCGCTTCGACGGAGCCTTGGACATGCGTATGAATAAACGGGCAGGACTTACGGCGGCAGACATCCTGAATACCTATGAAGAAGAACGCCTGGCGGATATCTTTTACCTATACGGTGAACTGAAGAACAGCCGTAAACTGGCATCAGTCATCGTAAAAGCCAGAAACAGCCAATCCATCCGGACCATCGGAGATTTTTTGGAAACCGTCAAACCGCTCTTCGGGCGCGAACGCGAAAAGAAAGAGCTGGCAAAAGTATTCCAGGCATTACGAATCGAAGTAAACCAAGAGATGGAAGCATTGAAAGAAATGCTACAAGCTGCAACCGAAGCGTTAAAACCCGGCGGACGGCTGGTTGTAATCACCTATCATTCGCTGGAAGACCGTATGGTAAAGAACATCATGAAGACAGGCAACGTAGAAGGCAAACCTGTCAGTGACTTTTTCGGGAACCTGCAAACTCCCCTTCGCCCCGTCAACAACAAAGTCATTGTCCCCGACCAGGCGGAAATAGAGAGAAACCCACGGTCAAGAAGCGCCAAATTACGGATTGCAGAGAAGAAATAACAAGAGAGAACCTATGGAAGAAGAAGCAATAAAGAAGAAAGCGGCAGAAGAGGAAAAAGAAGAAGGGAAAAAGAAGAAAAAACGCACTTCACTGAAAAGTATCCTGGGCGGAGACATCCTGGCTACCGACTTTTTCCGTCGCCAGACGAAACTGCTGGTACTTATCATGGTGTTCATCATCTTCTACATCCACAACCGCTATGCCAGCCAGCAACAGCAGATTGAAATAGACCGGTTGAAAAAAGAACTGACAGATATTAAATATGATGCGCTGACCCGCAGCTCGGAGTTAATGGAAAAAAGCCGCCAGTCACGCATCGAAGATTATATTTCAAATAAGGAAAGCGATTTGCAGACCTCTACCAATCCGCCTTACCTTATTAAATAAGCCGAGAGAGTTGAAAACCGAGAGTTGAGAGTTTTAAAAGAGTAAATACTGTGGCAGTAAATAAAAAAAACATAATGACCCGTTACTTCTTCGTCATCCTGCTGATGGCGCTGATAGGAGTAGCAATTGTCGTAAAGGCAGGCATTACGATGTTTGCCGAACGGCAATACTGGCAGGATGTAGCCGATCGTTTCGTAAAAGAGAACGTAACAGTAAAGCCCAATCGTGGAAACATCATTTCTTCCGACGGGAAACTAATGGCAAGCTCTTTGCCCGAATACCGGATATACATGGATTTCATGTCCGGCGAAAAAGACGAGAAACGGAGAAAGAAAGACCAGGCACGTCGCGACTCCATCCTCAACGCAAACATGGATTCCATTTGTGCCGGACTCCACAGGATATTTCCTGACAAGAGTGCGGCCCAATTCAAGGCACATCTTAGGAAAGGCCGCCGGGCTAAAAGCCGTAACTATCTGATTTATCCGAAACGCATTTCCTACATACAATACAAAGAAGTTAAAAAACTGCCTGTTTTCTGTTTGAACCGTTACAAAGGCGGATTCAAGGAACTGGCTTATAACCAGCGTAAAAAGCCCTTCGGCTCGCTGGCTGCGCGTACATTGGGAGACGTGTACGCCGATACGGCCAAAGGAGCCAGAAACGGTATAGAGCTTGCCTTTGATACGCTCCTACGTGGAAAGAACGGGCTGACTCACCGCCAGAAAGTGATGAATAAATACCTGAACATTGTCGACGTACCGCCGGTGGACGGATGCGACTTGATTACCACCATCGATGTCGGCATGCAGGATATATGCGAGAAAGCGCTGGTAGACAAGCTGAAAGAGTTGAATGCCAGCGTAGGCGTAGTCGTGCTGATGGAAGTAGCCACCGGAGAAGTGAAAGCCATCGTCAATATGACACAGGGCAAAGACGGCGAATATTATGAAATGCGCAACAATGCGATTAGCGATATGCTCGAACCGGGTTCCACCTTCAAAACAGCATCCATCATGGTAGCCCTCGAAGATGGCAAAATTACTCCGGACTACGTTGTGGATACCGGAAACGGACAAATGCCGATGCACGGACGAGTCATGAAAGACCATAACTGGCATCGCGGAGGATATGGAAAACTCACCGTCACCCAAATCTTGGGAGTCTCCTCCAACGTCGGTACATCCTACATCATAGAACATTTTTACGGCAGCAATCCGCAAAAATTCGTGGACGGTCTAAAACGGATGAGTATCGACCAACCCCTCCATCTGCAAATCGCAGGAGAAGGCAAACCGAATATACGCGGCCCGAAAGAACGTTACTTCTCAAAAACCACCTTACCGTGGATGAGCATCGGTTACGAAACACAAGTCCCGCCAATCAATATTCTGACATTCTATAACGGAATAGCCAACAACGGAGTGATGGTGCGCCCGAAATTCGTAAAAGCGGCAGTAAAAGACGGAGAAACCGTAAAAGAATATCCGACGGAAATCATCAATCCCAAGATTTGCTCGGAAAAGACACTGGCTCAAATTCGCGAGATTCTCCAAAAAGTGGTCAGCGAAGGACTAGCCAAACCTGCCGGAAGCAAACAGTTTCACGTTTCGGGAAAGACCGGGACGGCACAGATTTCACAAGGAGCGGCCGGATATAAGACCGGAAGGACCAATTATCTGGTAAGTTTCTGCGGTTACTTTCCATCGGAAGCGCCTAAATACAGCATGATTGTCTCCATTCAAAAACCGGGATTACCCGCTTCCGGCGGACTGATGGCCGGCAGCGTGTTCAGCAAGATAGCAGAAAGAGTCTACGCTAAAGACCTGCGGCTGCCGCTCACCAATGCAATTGACACCAATACCGTAGTCATTCCCCACGTAATGGCTGGAGAAATGAGGCAAACCCAACGGGTACTGGAAGAGCTGGACATCCACATACAAGGGAAAATCACCGATTCGGGGAAAGAAGTATGGGGGAGCACTCATTCCGCTCCGAAAGCCGTGGTTTTGGAAAGCCGGGGAATCATGCAGGACTTTGTGCCGAGCGTTATCGGCATGGGAGCCAAAGATGCAGTCTATCTACTGGAAAGCAGAGGACTAAAAGTCAACCTGGTCGGAGTAGGCAAAGTCAAAAGCCAATCGATAGCCAACGGAACCATTATAAAGAAGGGACAGACGATTACCCTCACAATGAACCGGAAATAGAAACAAATACATTATATAGAAGAAACAATGTTATTAAACAAATTACTGAAAGCAATCCAGCCGGTACAAATAACCGGAGATTCAAACATAGAAATCACCGGAATCAACATCGATTCCCGTCTGGTAGAAGCCGGACAACTCTTCATGGCTATGCGTGGTACGCAAACAGACGGCCATGCCTATATACCTGCCGCCATCGGGAAAGGCGCGACTGCCATCCTTTGTGAAGACATGCCGGAACAGCCCGCAGAAGGTATCACCTACATACAAGTAAAAGACAGCGAAGACGCCGTAGGAAAAATCGCCACGACCTTCTACGGCGATCCCACCTCCAAAATGGAACTGGTCGGCGTTACCGGAACAAACGGAAAAACGACAATCGCCACCTTATTATATAATACCTTCCGTTACTTCGGATACAAAGTAGGACTTGTTTCCACCGTCTGCAATTATATCGACGACGAAGCGATTCCGACGGAACACACCACCCCCGACCCGATCACACTCAACCGGCTGCTGGGACGAATGGCAGATGAAGGATGCAAATACGCATTCATGGAAGTCAGTTCTCATTCCATCGCCCAAAAACGAATCAGCGGACTGAAATTTGCAGGAGGTATTTTCACTAACCTCACCCGCGATCACCTCGACTACCATAAGACAGTAGAGAACTATCTGAAAGCAAAAAAGAAATTCTTCGACGATTTGCCGAAAAGCGCATTCAGCCTGACCAACCTCGACGACAAGAACGGATTGGTAATGACACAGAATACGCGCTCCAAAGTCTACACATACTCGCTAAGAAGCCTTAGCGACTTTAAAGGCCGGGTACTGGAATCGCATTTCGAAGGAATGCTGCTCGACTTCAACAACCGTGAACTGGCAGTCCGGTTCATTGGGAAATTCAACGCCTCCAATCTGCTGGCTGTATTCGGAACTGCCGTGTTGCTCGGTAAAAAAGAAGAAGACGTGCTCATAGCTCTCAGCACTCTCCACCCGGTAGCCGGACGTTTCGACTCCATCCGTTCTCCGAAAGGAGTTACCGCAATTGTCGATTACGCCCACACGCCGGATGCATTGGCAAATGTGCTGAACGCCATACACGGAATACTCGAAGGAAAAGGAAAAGTAATCACAGTAGTCGGTGCAGGAGGCAACCGCGACAAAGGCAAACGCCCCATCATGGCAAAAGAGGCGGCCAAAGCCAGTGACCGTGTTATCATCACCTCGGATAACCCGCGTTTTGAAGAACCGCAGGACATCATCAACGACATGCTGGCAGGACTCGATGCGGAAGACATGAAAAAGACCCTGAGCATCGCCGACCGCAAGGAAGCGATACGTACTGCCTGCATGCTGGCAGAAAAAGGAGACGTGATACTCGTAGCCGGAAAAGGCCATGAGAACTATCAGGAGATAAAAGGAGTGAAGTATCATTTTGATGACAAAGAAATATTAAAAGAAATTTTTAAATAACGGACAATGTGCCGATATGCCGGCCGACAGGTAAAACGGACCAGAGAACCGACGGCATACCGGGACATGGATAAACAGACAATTATTTATGTTATATTATCTATTTGAGTGGTTGCATAAACTAAATTTCCCCGGAGCGGGCATGTTCGGTTACACCTCGTTCCGCGCCTTGATGGCCGTCATCATTGCATTGCTTATCTCAAGTATCTGGGGAGACAGGTTTATCAACCTGTTGAAGAAAAAGCAAATTACAGAAACGCAGCGCGATGAAAAGACAGACCCGTTCGGCGTCAACAAAGTGGGCGTACCGAGCATGGGAGGCGTCATCATTATCGTAGCTATCCTGATACCCTGTCTCTTACTGGGGAAACTGCATAACATATATATGATACTGATGCTGATAACAACCGTATGGTTAGGGTCACTCGGCTTTGCCGATGACTACATCAAAATCTTCAAAAAAGACAAAGAAGGATTGCACGGAAAGTTCAAGATTATCGGCCAGGTAGGACTGGGGCTGATTGTCGGACTTACCCTGTACCTAAGCCCTGACGTCGTTATCCGCGAAAACATCGAAGTGCATACTCCCGGACAAGAGATGGAAGTGATACACGGAACAAACAACGTAAAGTCAACCCAAACGACCATCCCTTTCTTCAAAAGTAACAACCTCGACTACGCCGACCTCGTAGCCTTCATGGGCGACCACGCACAGGCGGCAGGGTGGGTGCTGTTCGTCATTATCACCATCTTCGTGGTGACTTCCGTATCCAACGGAGCCAACCTGAATGACGGAATGGACGGAATGGCCGCAGGTAACTCCGCCATTATCGGCGCCACACTGGGCATCCTGGCATACGTATCGTCACATATGGAATTCGCAAGCTACCTGAACATCATGTACATCCCCGGATCGGAAGAACTGGTTATCTACATCTGCGCCTTCATCGGCGCACTGATTGGTTTCCTGTGGTACAATGCTTATCCGGCACAAGTATTTATGGGAGATACGGGCAGTCTGACCATAGGCGGTATTATTGCGGTATTCGCCATCATCATCCACAAAGAATTACTGATACCGATTCTTTGCGGCGTATTCTTGGTAGAGAACCTGTCAGCCATCCTGCAACGGGTTTACTACAAGGCGGGAAAACGGAAAGGAGTAAAACAACGGTTGTTCAAGCGGGCTCCGATTCACGACCACTTCCGTACTTCCATGAACCTGATAGAACCGGGATGTACCGTGAAATTCACCAAACCCGACCAATTGTTTCACGAATCAAAAATTACCGTCCGTTTCTGGATTGTAACGATTGTGCTGGCAGCAATAACGATTATCACATTAAAGATAAGATAACAGCCGACCGCCGTATCACCGGGCAAAAGATACGGCAGCCGTATATATATTGAGAGTATTAACCCGATTATTAACTTTTAAAAGATGTGCCCGTCCGACAAGCCAACAATATTTCGGGCAAATAAGAGCACATTACCGTAAATGAAAAGAATTGTAATTTTAGGAGCTGGCGAAAGCGGTTCAGGTGCAGCCGTACTCGCTAAAGTCAAAGGATTTGAGACATTTGTTTCGGACATGTCCGTTATCAAGGACAAGTATAAGGAACTTCTCGGCAACCATCAGATTGCCTGGGAAGAAGGCCGTCACACCGAAGAACTCATTCTGAATGCCGACGAAGTAATCAAAAGTCCCGGCATCCCGAATGACGCCCCGCTCATCCTGAAACTGAAAGCTCAAGGTACGCCGGTCATCTCAGAGATTGAATTCGCCGGACGCTACACCAATGCCAAAATGATTTGTATCACCGGTTCGAACGGAAAGACGACTACCACCTCGCTTATCTACCATATCTTCAAGAGTGCGGGCCTGAACGTAGGATTAGCCGGCAATATCGGCAAAAGCCTCGCCTTGCAGGTAGCTGAGGACCACCATGATTATTATATCATCGAACTCAGCTCTTTCCAACTGGACAACATGTATAACTTCCGTGCCAATATCGCTGTATTGATGAACATCACACCGGACCATTTGGACCGTTACGACCACTGCATGCAAAACTACATCGACGCCAAGTTCCGCATCACGCAGAACCAGACACCGGACGATGCCTTCATTTTCTGGAATGACGACCCGATTATCAAGCACGAGCTGGCAAAACACGGCCTGAAAGCCCACCTGTATCCTTTCGCCGCCGTCAAAGAAGACGGAGCCATCGCCTACGTAGAAGACCATGAAGTAAAAATCACCGAGCCGATTGCCTTCAACATGGAACAGGAAGAGCTTGCCCTGACAGGACAACACAACCTATATAACTCTCTGGCAGCCGGTATCTCAGCCAACCTCGCCGGTATCACCAAAGAGAACATCCGTAAAGCCCTCTCTGACTTTAAGGGAGTGGAACACCGGCTGGAGAAAGTAGCGCGTGTCCGCGGAATCGACTTCATCAATGACTCAAAAGCCACCAATGTCAATTCCTGCTGGTATGCCCTTCAGAGCATGACTACCAAAACAGTGCTGATTCTCGGCGGCAAAGACAAAGGCAACGACTACACGGAAATCGAAGACCTGGTGCGTGAGAAATGTTCCGCCCTGGTATATCTGGGACTCCATAACGAGAAACTCCATCACTTCTTCGACCGCCTCGGACTCCCCGTAGCCGACATACAAACCGGTATGAAAGACGCCGTAGAAGCAGCCTATAAACTAGCCCAAAAAGGCGAAACCGTACTATTAAGCCCCTGTTGCGCCTCCTTCGACTTATTCAAGAGTTACGAAGACCGTGGCGAGCAGTTTAAAAAATATGTAAGAGAACTGTAAAACTGTAAATTACCTATTATAAAGTGGATTTATTAAAGAACATATTCAAAGGCGATAAGGTAATCTGGATTATCTTTCTCTGTCTCTGCCTCATTTCGATTATCGAAGTGTTCTCGGCAGCATCAACACTGACCTACAAAAGCGGAGACCACTGGGGACCGATTACACAACACTCGATTATCTTGATGGTAGGCGCCGTAGTAGTCGTATTCCTGCACAACGTACCCTACAAATGGTTCCAGGTATTTCCGGTATTTCTGTATCCGGTCTCCCTGGTCTTGCTGGCATTCGTCACATTGATGGGTATCATCACAGGCGACCGTGTCAATGGGGCAGCCCGCTGGATGACCTTTATGGGATTACAGTTCCAACCCTCGGAACTAGCCAAGATGGCCGTAATCATCGCCGTTTCTTTCATCCTGTCCAAAAAACAGGATGAAGACGGTGCCAACCCCAAAGCCTTTAAATATATCATGTTCCTTACCGGGTTGGTTTTCCTTCTCATCGCGCCCGAAAACCTGTCAACGGCCATGCTGCTCTTCGGAGTGGTATGCATGATGATGTTCATCGGGCGGGTATCCGCCAAAAAACTGTTCGGCATGTTGGGAGTACTGATACTCATAGGCGGAATGGGCGTAGGAGTGCTGATGGCCGTTCCGGCAAAGACACTGCACAACACTCCGGGTCTCCACCGTTTTGAAACCTGGCAGAACCGCGTTTCCGGTTTCTTCGACAAAGAAGAAGTACCCGCCTCCAAATTCGACATTGACAAAGACGCACAAGTCGCACATGCACGCATAGCCATCGCTACCAGCAACATAGTCGGCAAAGGACCGGGCAACTCCATTCAGCGCGACTTCCTGAGCCAGGCATTCTCCGATTTCATCTTCGCCATCGTCATTGAAGAAATGGGACTGATAGGAGGCATATTCGTAGTGTTCCTCTACCTGTGCCTGTTAATGCGGGCAGGACGGATCGCCCAGAAATGCGAGCGTACCTTTCCCGCTTTCCTCGTCATGGGTATCGCTTTGCTGCTGGTATCCCAAGCCATACTGAACATGATGGTCGCCGTAGGATTGTTCCCCGTCACGGGACAACCGTTGCCCTTAGTCAGCAAAGGAGGGACAAGCACGCTAATCAACTGCGCCTACATCGGAATGATACTAAGCGTAAGCCGGTACACAGCCCATCTGGAAGAACAGAAAGCCCACGATGCCCAGATTCAGCTACAAATAGAGATGAATCCGGGAGACTCCGAAGCGCAGGCGGCAGCAGAACCGACAGCCCGGATTCTGAACAGCGATGCCAAATTCGAGGATGAAAACGACATCAATAAAGAAAAATAACAACGTATGCCGGATAACGGCATAAAACAGATTACAGCATGAAGACGGACAAGAGACGATGAACGGACAACAATGAAAAAAGGACAGAAGAAAAGACTATTATGAAAAAGGAACTTCGAATCATTATCAGCGGTGGAGGCACGGGAGGGCACATCTTCCCGGCCATTTCCATTGCAAACGCCATAAAAGAGATACGCCCTGACGCAAAAATACTCTTTGTAGGAGCCGAAGGACGTATGGAGATGCAACGAGTGCCCGATGCAGGCTATGAAATCATAGGATTGCCGGTTGCAGGCTTCGACCGCAAACACCTGTGGAAAAACGTGACGGTACTCGTCAAGCTGGCGCACAGCCAATGGAAGGCACGTAAAATTATCAAAGACTTCCGTCCGCAAGTGGCTGTCGGAGTAGGCGGATACGCCAGCGGACCTACCCTGAAAACAGCCGGCATGATGGGGATTCCGACCTTAATCCAGGAACAGAATTCCTATGCGGGAGTTACCAACAAACTATTGGCGCAAAAGGCAAAAACAATTTGCGTAGCCTATGACGGAATGGAAAAATTCTTCCCCGCCGACAAAATCATCATGACAGGCAATCCCGTCCGCCAGAACCTGACAAAAGACATGCCTTCCCAAGAAGAAGCACTGCGTTCCTTCAAGCTGCAGACAGACCGGAAAACCATCCTGATTGTAGGCGGAAGCCTGGGGGCAGGCACTATCAACCGGACACTGGCGGCCGGGCTGGACATCATCAAAAAGAACAGTGACGTGCAGTTTATCTGGCAAACAGGCGCTTACTATTACCCGCAAATATCGGAAACGGTGAAATCTGCCGGAGAAATCCCGAACCTGTACGTAACAGCTTTCATTAAAGACATGGCGGCAGCCTATGCCGCAGCCGATCTCGTTATCTCCCGTGCAGGTGCAGGCTCCATCTCCGAGTTCTGTCTTTTACGCAAACCGGTCATCCTAATCCCTTCGCCCAATGTGGCGGAAGACCATCAGACCAAAAACGCGCTGGCTCTGGCAGACAAGCAGGCTGCCATTTACATAAAAGACAGCGAAGCGGAAACCCTATTGCTGGATATAGCTCTGTCCACAGTCAACGATGAGAAAAAATTGAAAGAACTAAGCGAGCATATCGCCAAGTTAGCCCTACCCGACTCGGCAAGGATAATTGCCCGGGAAGTCATCAAACTGGCGGAAATGGAAACGAATGAATACAGATAAACAGAATAATAAGGTCAACACAGCCAGGAATTACCTCCTGCAAGCCGGACAGAACTTCCGGCATGTAATCCCTGTCTGAAATCAAAAAAACGAAAAAATGAATATTGAAACGATAAAATCAGTCTATTTCATAGGCGCCGGCGGCATCGGCATGAGTGCGCTCGTGCGCTATTTCCTGTTCAAGGGGAAAACAGTAGCGGGCTATGACCGCACTCCCACCCCTTTGACAGATTCCCTGATAGCCGAAGGCGCACAAATACACTTTGAAGAGAATGCCTCCCTGATTCCCGAAGCCTGCAAAGACAAGGAAAGCACACTCGTCATATTCACCCCTGCCGTCCCGCAGGAACACGAAGAACTCGCCTACTTCCGCAACAACGGATTCGAGATACAGAAACGCGCTCAAGTACTGGGCACGATTACCCGCTCAAGCAAAAGCCTGTGTGTAGCGGGAACCCACGGGAAAACCACCACCTCCGTCATGACTGCCCACTTGCTCCACCAGTCGCACGTAGAATGCACCGCTTTTCTCGGAGGAATCTCCAAGAACTACGGGAGCAACCTGCTGCTCTCCCCAAAGAGTCCCTATACAGTTATTGAAGCGGATGAGTTCGACCGCTCCTTCCATTGGCTGTCTCCTTATATGTCAGTTATCACCGCCACAGACCCCGACCACCTGGACATCTACGGGACAGAACAAGCATACCTGGAAAGTTTCGAACACTACACCACACTCATCCAACCGGGCGGCGCATTGATTATCCGAAAGGGAATCTCCCTGCAACCGAAAGTACAACCCGGCGTACGCATCTACACATACTCACGTGACGAGGGCGATTTCCATGCAGAAAACATCCGCATCGGCAACGGCGAGATACAGATAGACTTCATCACTCCGGACACACGAATCAACGATATCCGGTTGGGAGTCCCGGTAAGCATTAACATCGAAAACGGAGTGGCGGCCATGGCATTGGCGCATCTGAACGGAGTGACTGACGAAGAAATCAAAAGAGGAATGGAAAGCTTCCGTGGAGTAGACCGCCGGTTCGATTTTAAAATCAAGAACGAGCGCACTGTCTTCCTCAGCGACTATGCCCATCATCCGTCTGAAATCAGGCAGAGCGTACTGTCCATACGCGAGCTCTATAAAGACAGAAAAATTACAGCCGTCTTCCAGCCTCACCTCTACACCCGTACACGCGACTTCTACCAAGAATTTGCCGACAGCCTCTCATTACTCGATGAAGTGATTCTCGCCGACATCTACCCGGCACGCGAAACACCGATTCCGGGTGTCAGCAGCAGGCTGATTTACGACAACCTCCGTCCGGGCATCGAAAAAAGCCTGTGTAAAAAGGAAGAGATACCGAACATTCTGAAAGAAAAAGACATTGAAGTATTAATCGTTCTGGGAGCGGGTGATATAGACAACTATGTCCCCGAAATACAAAAAATACTGGAAATGAAGAACAATGTTAATCAATAAAACATTATGGTAAAAAGAATCCTTCTGTCCATCGTCATGTTGGTACTCATAGCCTACCTCATAGTAGCTATCACTGCCTTCAACCGCAAGCCTGCCGACCAGACCTGCCGTGACATGGAACTGGTTATCAAGGATACCGCTTATGCCGGCTTTATCACCAAAGACGAACTGAAAGGTATCCTCCAGCACAAAGGAATTTATCCCATCGGAAGAAAGATGGAGCGCATTTCCACCAAAACGCTGGAACGCGAACTGAGCAGGCATCCGCTGATTGACGAAGCAGAATGTTACAAGACTCCCAGCGGTAAAATCTGCGTGGAAGTCACGCAACGCATCCCCATCCTCCGGGTAATGAGTTCCAACGGTGAGAATTACTACCTTGACAACAAAGGAAACATCATGCCGCCGGAGGCAAAATGCGTCGCCCACCGGATAATTGTCACCGGAAACGTAGAAAAGTCGTTTGCAATGAAGGATTTATATAAGTTTGGTGTATTTTTGCATAATAATAAATTCTGGGACGCCCAGATAGAGCAGATCCATGTGTTGCCCGACCAGAACATCGAATTGGTGCCGCGTGTGGGAGACCATCTGGTCTATCTCGGAAAACTGGAGAACTTTGAAGATAAACTGGCACGTTTGAAGGAGTTCTACAAAAAAGGACTCAACCGGGTAGGCTGGAACAAATATTCACGTATCAATCTCGAATTCAGCAACCAGATTATCTGTACAAAACGAGAGTAGTTGATAAGTGATAGATGATAAGTAAACAGTCTCTCTATATAGTAAATTGTAAATAGTAAAATAGTAAATAAAATAACCCTATGGCAACAACAGAATTTATCGCCGCTATTGAACTTGGTTCATCGAAGATAACCGGTGTGGCCGGAAAAAAGAACAGTGACGGAAGCATGCAGATACTAGCGTATGCCCAGGAAGACTCCTCTACGTTCATCCGCAAAGGAGTAATCTTCAATCTGGACAAAACGGCGCAAAGCCTGACTTCCATCATTAACAGACTGGAAGGTGAGTTGAAAAACTCAATTGCCAAAGTATATGTAGGCATAGGCGGACAGTCACTCCGTACAGTCCGCAACGTAGTCAGCCGCGATTTGGAAGAAGAAGCCATCATATCGGAAGAACTCGTCAGCTCCATCGGCGACGAAAATGTTGCCGTTCCGGTGGTCGATATGGACATACTGGATGTAGCCCCGCAGGAGTATAAAGTAGGCAATAACCTGCAAGCCAATCCGGTAGGACTCGTAGGAAGCCATATCGAAGGACGTTTTCTCAATATCATAGCCCGCACTTCCGTCCGGAAGAATCTGGAACACTGTTTCGAACAAGCCAAAATCGACATTGCCGAACAACTGATAGCCCCGTTGGTAACGGCCAATGCCGTGCTGACCGAAAGCGAACGCCGTTCGGGTTGTGCGTTGATTGACTTCGGGGCGGATACCACCACCATTTCCGTCTACAAAAACAACATTCTCCGCTTCCTGACCGTGTTGCCATTGGGAGGCAACAGCATCACCCGCGATATTACTACCTTGCAAATGGAGGAAGAAGAAGCGGAACGCCTGAAAAAGGAATACGGCGATGTCCTCTACGAGGAAGAAGAACAGGAGGAAGCCGCGACCTGCCAACTGGACGATGACAGCCGTGCCATCAAGATAGCCGACCTGAACAACATCATCGAGGCACGTGCCGAAGAAATCATCGCCAACGTATGGAACCAGATTCAACTATCCGGCTACGAGGACAAACTGCTGGCGGGAATCGTTCTGACAGGAGGAGCCGCCAACCTGAAAAACCTGGACGAAATGTTGCGCAAACGCAGCAAGATAGAAAAGCTCCGGACAGCCAAACTGCCGCGCAACACAGTGCATGCTCCAAGTGACATCCTGAAAAAAGACGGTTCGCAAAACACCCTTTTCGGACTTCTGTTTGAAGGAAACCAGAACTGCTGCCTGACGGAAACCGCCCCGCAAATCCCCGTTACTTCCAAGCCGGAAACGGAAACGCACAAGACGGCCGACATATTCGCAGACGACCAGGAGCTGAAAGAGCAGGCGCGCATCGCCCAACTCAAGAAAGAAAAAGAAGAGAAAGAAGCCAAGATAGCAGCAAAAGAGGCGGAGAGGTTGCGTAAACAGAAAGAAAAGGAAGAGAAGGAAAGACGGAAAAAAGAATCCGGTCCCAGTTGGATTCAGCGTAAGATTGATTCGCTGACGAAAGAGATTTTCTCCGACGACGATATGAAATGAGTTATAAAATCAAAAATCACATAACATGGACGAGATAGTACAATTCGATTTCCCGACGGATTCACCGAAAATCATCAAAGTGATTGGCGTAGGTGGAGGTGGCGGCAATGCCGTAAACCACATGTACCGGGAAGGCATACATGACGTGACGTTCGTTCTTTGTAATACGGACAACCAGGCGCTGGCCGAATCACCCGTTCCGGTGAAGCTGCAACTGGGCCGTAACATCACACAAGGTCTTGGAGCCGGTAACCGTCCCGAACGGGCGCGCGAGGCTGCTGAAGAAAGTATAGAAGACATCCGGAACCAGTTGAATGACGGGACTAAAATGGTATTCATCACTGCCGGAATGGGAGGAGGAACCGGAACCGGAGCCGCCCCTGTCATTGCCCGTATCGCGAAGGAAATGGATATCCTGACTGTCGGTATTGTCACCATCCCATTCATCTTCGAAGGAGAAAAGAAAATCATCCAGGCATTGGACGGTGTAGAACGTATCGCCCAGCACGTAGACGCTTTATTAGTTATCAACAATGAGCGCCTGCGTGAGATATATGCCGACCTGACCTTCATGAACGCTTTTGGTAAAGCCGACGATACGCTTTCCATCGCCGCCAAGAGTATCGCTGAAATCATCACCATGCGCGGCACGGTCAACCTGGACTTCGCCGACGTAAAAACGATTCTGAAAGACGGTGGCGTAGCCATCATGAGTACCGGATTCGGAGAAGGAGAAAACCGGGTAACCAAAGCAATTGACGATGCCTTGCACTCTCCGTTGCTCAACAACAACGATATCTTTAACGCCAAGAAAGTCATGTTGAACGTTTCTTTCTGCCCGTCGTCCGAACTGATGATGGAAGAAATGAACGAAATACATGAGTTCATGAGCAAATTCCGGGAAGGCGTGGAAGTAATCTGGGGCGTAGCCATAGACAACACACTGGATACGAAAGTCAAGATTACCGTACTGGCAACCGGTTTCGGCGTAGAAGACGTGCCCGGCATGGACAGCCTGCATGCAGCACGCAGTCAGGAAGAAGAAGAACGCCAGTTGCAACTTGAAGAAGAAAAAGAAAAGAATAAAGAGCGTATCCGGAAAGCCTACGGAGAAAGTGCCAGCGGCATCGGAAGCAAGAGTTTCCGCAAACGCCGCCACATCTACCTGTTCAACTCGGAAGACTTGGACAACGACGACATCATCGCCATGGTAGAAGACTCGCCCACTTACCAGCGTGACAAGACGACCCTTACCAAAATCAGGACAAAGGCGGCTCTTGAAGAAGAAGTGGCTGCGGAAGAGGCAATGGACGACAACGGCGTCATTACATTCTAATTGAAATTTTCTAAAGAATATCATTTATAGTTAGTATAACCTGTAATTATAAAAGTATGGATTTATTTGACCGGGTCAGCGAAGACATTAAAAACGCAATGAAGGCGAAAGACAAAGTAGCCCTCGAAACTTTGAGAAATGTGAAAAAGGTTTTCCTCGAAGCCAAAACCGCTCAGGGAGTAAACGATACATTGACGGATGACGCAGCTCTGAAAATCATTCAGAAACTGGTTAAACAAGGAAAAGACGCAGCCGAAATTTACGTCGGACAAGGACGTCAGGACCTTGCGGATACGGAACTGGCGCAAGTGGTAGTCATGGAAAAATACCTGCCGAAACAAATGTCTGCCGAAGAACTGGAAGCCGCACTAAAGGAAATCATCGCCGAAACGGGAGCCACCAGCGGTAAGGATATGGGTAAAGTAATGGGAGTCGCTTCCAAAAAACTGGCGGGACTTGCCGAAGGCCGTGCCATTTCCGCCAAAGTAAAAGAACTTTTGGGATAAACGTCTTTCTCTTCTACCAGAAGTATTTTTTGTTTTTTATTTCTCATTACTCGTAAAATCGAGATAAGAGATTAACCATCAGCAATACATTTATAAAGGCTGTCCTAAAATAAAAAATGGGACAGCCTTCCTTATAATTTATAAACTGTAACATAAGAATCTCCGCGATTCCTACCTCGTATTTCTAACAAGTGAAGGCTATAATAGCGGAGATTTCTCCTTTTAAAATTGAATCCATAAGATTTCCAACTTTCAATCTCCAGGCTGAAACAATTTCTTCTTTGCATTCGGCGATAAGCCTAATCGAACAACTCCTTCAAGACTTCCAACGACTTCAATACCGGAAAATCAGGCAGATGCAAACGGTAATAATCATTCATTATCGTCAGACAACGGGCGCGTTCCGCCCGGCTCATCGCGAAAAGATGCATCGTTTCATAATTCATACGCATCAATTGACGGAGACGTCCCGCCTCTTCAGGATTGATATAAGAGGAATGCATCTGGGGGCGGACGGAAGTAAAACAGGCATTCAGCATATCAAAATAATCACCCGTATGATAATCGTCCAGATTAGGATAAAGACCCAGGAAACGGGAAAGCCGCATCAGGAAAACCAGATGAAAATTGGAAAACCCTTCCGGACATTCGTCCAGCCAGACGATTGAGTGCTGCAAATAAGCGAACAACGAACGATTTTCAGCCTCTTCCCGAACTGCCCGATAAAGAAATTCGGAAAGGAAAAGCGCCATCGAAGACTTGTACGGATCATAAGGGATAGAGGAAAAGGGATAAAAAGATTTCGCATCCCGGATACGGTAAATAGACGTGTTGGGCCGGTAATCCGCCTCAAATTCGATAAAAGACAAAGGTTGGAACAGGACGGACTTTACCGTCGCCTTCCGTGAACGGGGGACCGACACCAAGAAAGAAGCCCTTCCGGACAACTCCGTATACATATCGACAATGATAGACGTATCATTGTATTTAAGCGTATGAAGAACTATTCCTTTCGTTTTCTGCAGCATAACCGGTTCACTTCATTTCCAAATCCGGAACAAAACTACAAAAATACGGGATAATCCGCCACTTTTTAGGAGGATTAACAACAAAAAAGATGGCTACTTTTGTTATAGTCCATGACTAACAAGTAAAGATAAACAAAACTTATGAAACGAAAAAGCAATAAAAACGGATTCACCGGATGTGCCAAAGCGTATATCCGGAATTTACAGGAAGAAGGCCGCTATTCAACGGCACATGTGTATAAGAATGCAATCTTTTCATTTACGAAGTTCTGCGGTACGCCGGACATCGCATTCGGTCAGATTAACCGCGACAGCCTCCGGCGGTACGGGCAATATCTTTTCGAATGCGGATTAAAGCCCAACACCGTATCGACGTATATGCGCATGTTACGTAGCATCTACAACCGGGGTGTCGAAACCGGTATCGCCCGTTTTATCCCGCGGCTGTTCCGCGACGTATTCACAGGAGTGGACGTACGGCAAAAAAAAGCGTTGCCTATCGATGAACTGCACGCACTTCTCTACAAGGTTCCCCAGTCCCGGCAACTCCGGCGGACACAAATGATTGCCCGGCTGATGTTCCAGTTCTGTGGAATGCCTTTCTCCGATTTCGCACATATGGAAAAGTCGGCGCTGAAAAACGGAATACTCAGATATAAACGTATCAAAACCGGCACGCCGATGAGTATCGAGATATTGGATGCCGCCCAAAAAGAGATGAACGAGTTGTATAACGGCAAAACACCGGCAGAAGACTGTCCGGACTACCTGTTCGACATCCTGAAAGGCGACAAGAAACGGAAAGAGGAAAGGGAATACAAGGAATACCAGTCGGCTCTCCGGCGGTTCAACAACCAACTGAAAAGCCTCTCAAGAGAACTGCACTTGAAATCGCCCGTCAGTTCATACACCATACGGCATTCTTGGGCTACCAATGCCAAATACCACGGTATCCCCATCGAAATGATTAGCGAATCTCTGGGACACAAATCAATTAAAACGACACAAACTTATTTAAAAGGCTTCGGATTGGAAAAAAGAACGGAGGCTAACAAGATAAATTGTTTTTACGTAAAATCTTATAGCACGAATAAACCGCAAGAGATAAATATCTAAATATAAACTATTTAACTTTTCCATTACTTCTTAGGTAACAGATATAATTTTTGCACAAAGGTATATAAAAATAACATCACATTCCAAATTAATCGGACTTTATTTTATTTTTTTCTTTTGAAAAAATAAAATAGAAAGCAAGAACATGAATGATGCGAATTTCATGTTCCAACCATCTATTGGCGCAATTATCGGACTAAGTTTCGTCCGAAAGCTTTCAGAAACATTTTGATATTAAAAGACCGCCGTCTTTTTCCACTTTTTTTCCATAATACAGTCATAAGACAGAAGTTCCGTTACCTAAGAAGTAACGGATATTCATAAATAAGAAATTATGACACACAAACCGAATATCACCCCCGAAAGGAAATTGCCTGCCGGCAAAAAGCAGGGATGTGCGATTAGAACTTGGTCGGTCGCCATTCTCCTTGTTATGTGCTGCTTGGCGGTTTCGGAACTTCGCGGACAAAATATAGCCCTTAAAAGCAACTTGCTTTATGACCTCACCACCTCAATCAGCATAGGAGGAGAAATACGGTGTGACGATACGCATACATTTAACCTTTCCCTCAGTTACAACCCGTGGGAGTTCGGAGGGAACAAGAAAATGAAACATTTTCTGATACAGCCGGAATACCGCAAATGGTTTAATGAAGCATTCGCAGGAAGCTTTATCGGCTTTCAACTGCATTATGCCGCGTTCAACTTCGGAGGAATGCTTCCTTGGGGATTCAGCGATGGGAAAATGTTCGGAATCGAGAACAAACAAATCATCAATAACCGATATCAGGGGAACCTGGCAGGTTTCGGCATCTCTTATGGTTACCAATGGCTGATTAGCCCGCAATGGAACTTAGAAGCAGGAATCGCATTGGGATATGCCCATCTCAACTACAAACGCTACGGACAACCTGAAAAGGCAGCTTTGCTGGAGAAATCTCATTGCAACTATTGGGGACCTACCCAAATAGGAATATCAGTCGTCTACTTTATCCGATAAATCAAACTAATAACCCTATAAAATGAAAACGAACGCATTCATATTTCTGAGTTTACTGATATGCAATTTGCTTCCGGCACAAAACATAAAACTGGATATCAAACCTCATTTCATGGAGGTACGGGCAGATTCTCTGTTCCTTTCCATGGACATGCTGGTAAATGTAGAAGACATGGGGTCTAAAAACGCCGTCATGCTGACACCTGTGCTGACCAGCCAGGAACGGAGAGTGTTATTGCCGCCGGTCCAGCTAAACGGTAAACAAAAGCATAAATTATATTTACGCAGCCAAATACTGCGCAAAAAGAACGGGACCAATGACGGTAATAAGGCTTATTTGGTTCTCGGTGTCGAGGAAGGCCATTCTCAGAACATCGCTTACCGTACTTCTCTGCCGGCAGAAAGCTGGATGAACGAAGCTTCCCTTTATCTAAGGAGAACCGTTGTCAAACCTGACGGAGAACATTCCCTGAAAGACACGCTCATCATAACGCAGCAACAGAACAGCTATACGCCGTTTTTCGATGAAAAACCGGTTCAAGAAAAGGAACCTGTCTACGCCGGGCTTCCCTCTTCCTCTCCAATGCCGGGCGCTACGAAAATGAAATACAAAGGTGCTTATGTATCTCCCGCAACAGACGACATAGACACCCGTAACCAGAAAGAACTGAACTTCAACCTCGAAGAAGCTAAAATCATGGCGGATATCAACCCGCAGATGTTGTCCCTGCGCGAACTCTACACCGTAGCACTGTCATACGCGGAGGACAAGGCCAAGTTCTACCAAATCATCAATACCAGCGTCAAGTTATATCCGGTACATCCCATCGCCAACTTGAATGCGGCGGCGGCAGCCATAGAACAAGGAGATACGAAAGCGGTAGGCAAATTCCTTTCGATGGCTCTTCATGAAGGACTTGCCTACAAAAACTGCCGGGGTGTGTACGAGTTGATGACCGGAAATACTTACGAAGGCATCCGGATGCTGAAAGCAGCCAAGGCGGAAGGTTCCGAAGAAGCGTCGTACAATCTGAATGTATTTTTTGAGAATAGCAAACGTCCTTAATCCAGATAGATGATACAATGAGATACTTTATATTCCTTCTGTTGGTATTCGGTTGCCTGACCTGCCGCGCACAAAAAGTAGCGGTCAGACTTAACGCGCTTCCGGCGATTGACGGAGCTTTCGGGGGAGGAGTCTCATATAGCCTGGGAAATAAGAGCACTGTCGAATTGACGGGAAGCCTGCGTCCCTGGAAACGGAGGGAAACCTATGTAAACCGTTATTGGGTAATACAACCGGAATATAAATACTGGACTTGCCAGAAGTTCAATGGTTTCTTCTGGGGAGGGTATCTCAACGGGGCGCAGTTCAACATCGGAGGGAAACATCTTCCTTTCGGTCTTTTCTCCGGACTGAAAAAGTACCGGTATGAAGGTTGGCTGGTAGGAGGCGGTATCAGTTGCGGTTACCACTGGATGCTGAACGACCATTGGAACATAGAAACAGGAGTAGGAATAGGATATGACTTCATCCGCTATAAACAGTACAACTGCGTTAAGAAATGTGCAGGCTTGCGTGACGAAGGTGATTATCATTATATAGGACCCAATAAAATATCGATAAGTTTAGTTTATCTATTTTAAAAAGGAATAAGATGAAGAATTTGTGGAAAGTCTGGTTCTCCAGAAGAAGAAATATTTACATGCGTATTGCACGGCAATACCGAACTACCCCATGGAAAGTATATCGTTTGGGGCACGGAGGGATAGCTAAATCCAAAAAGGATGTGAAAATATTGCAGGAACTGCAAGAATGCGGAGTCATCTCCCAGATTTATCCGTGGTAAGAAGAAAGACTAAATTTATTATAACGATGAAAACAGGAGCTTTTATCATTGCAGTCATCCTATCTCTTTCACTACAAGCCCAGACAGCTATAATGGAAGACTCTGGCAACGTGCGCGCCGCCTCTTCCAATCTGTATAAGGCGGGGAAAGAACTGGTGATTTCCATTTCACTGGACATCACCCGGGACTTATTGCCCAATGAGTCACTGGTACTGGCGCCTGTTGTCAGCGACAGTCTCGGACATCAAGTGGAGTTACCGCTGATTTATATCAACGGGCGGAAGCAGCACATCATGTTTGCCCGCGAAACCGGCAGGAAAGAAAAGGAGGCACGGGCATTGTTAAGAAAAAACGGAAGCCGTCAGATGATGCATTACCTACATTCCATACCTTTTGAGAAATGGATGAATAACGCCGCACTGTCACTCACGGAGAAGGATTGCGGATGCGGAATCCCCGGCGAAGAAAATTTCACATGCATCGCCCGCTTACACCCGCAACCGATAGCGGTTCCACAACTCGCCTTCCTGGCCCCGCAAGTAGAAGCATCCAAAATCAGAAGTGAAAAAGGAAGCGCGTTTATCGATTTCCCCGTAAATGTAACCGTTATCGACACGGCATACAGCAACAACACTGCGGAATTGGATAAAATTATCGAGACAATCAACACCATCAAGAATGACACTAACGCAAGCATCACACACATCAACATACACGGTTATGCGTCGCCCGACGGCCCCTACAAGCTCAATGAAAGACTGGCACGCGAACGCACACAGGCTTTGAAAGAATATGTATGCCGATTATACGCATTTGACAAGGAGCATATTCATACATCACATACGCCTGAAGACTGGGAAGGATTTGAGGCTTTGCTCACCGACACGGCTTTCCGGCAGAAAGAGGCTGTCATGAAAATCGTGACAAGCAACATCCATCCGGACAGCAAAGAATACAGGCTTAAAAAAAGATTTCCCGCATTTTACCGTTTCGTACTGGATCATTGGTTTATCCTGTTAAGACATTCCGATTATACAATCGAGTATCGTGTACGCCCGTTCACCCTGGAGGAATCGCGGAAAGTATTCGAGACCAACCCCAAGAACCTGAGCCTTGAAGAGATGTTCCGCCTTGCGCTTACCTGCACACCGGGAAGCGAGACTTATAACAGAATCTTCCTGACTGCCGTACAGCTATTCCCGGACAATCCCGTAGCGAATCTGAATGCCGCATGTATAGCCCTGATGCAAAAAGACACCCAAACGGCGGCGGTCTATCTGGAGAAAGCGCCGGAAATGCCGGAAACAATATTGGCAAAAGGAGTCTTACATCTCCTTCAACGCAATTACGAAGAAGCGGAAAAATTATTCCAGCAAGCTAAAGAGGCGGGATTACCGCAAGCAGACATAAACTTAAAACAAATCCTGGAATTAAAATAAATTATTCAACTAAAACTTTATGTACAATGAAAAGATTAAAAAAATTGATGCCGTTGCTTTTACTTGCAACAATTACGCAGTACAGTTGTATCAATGACACTGACGTAGACGCAGTGATGTCCGGAACCCAGACAGAGGACTCTAACGGGAATCTGGCTTTATCTTTCGTAATACCTAACGTAAGCAATACGCGAAGTGCCGAATCGTCCGGCGTTACCGAAACCGGCTCAAAGGATGAGTACAAAGTGAAGAGCCTTACGGTTTATTTGTTCGATGCCAAGACCAAGACATTTGTAGACAAACAAGATTTGAAGAACATCAGCCAAGCAGTTTCCAACGGTCAGACCATACAGTACACTGCCGATAGAATTGTCGTAAATCCGGGTACTTACAACATTTTTGCCATTGCCAACGGACAAGCTGTCGCAAGCAACATCACTACACAGGATGATTTCCTGGGTGCAATCGATGCCGTTACTTACAGCCAAGGGAAAATCACAAACGTGCCGGACGGTGGTTTTGTCATGAGCAACCGCGGTTCCGCCAACCTGAATATCGAAGTAAAAGACCCTGTAGGTTCTGATAAAGTAACGAATGTGTTCATCAACCTGGAACGTGTCGTTGCAAAGGTTGAGTTGACACAGACACAGGAAACATTTCCGTTGCTCGATCCCCACGGAAAGCTTTACTGTACAATCAAGCTCAATAATTTCAGAATGCTGAACCTTGCAACCAAATTTTATACTTTCCGCCACACCGCCGTATTGGATGATTTTCAGGAACCCGGTTCATATACTGATGTGAATTTCGGCGATATCAATCCGACCAACGGTTATGTCATCGACCCTTACTTCTTCAAGAAAACCGTAGAAGGCGCCGCTGACTTTACAAACAGTGATGGATTCTATACGCAGGCATTGGTAGATCTGAACATAAACGACAGTAATTGGGCCGGCATGGCAGAAGCTAACAGTTGGTCTTATATCTACTGTCTGGAAAACTGTATGTACCGTCCTGCCCAGTTGAATGCATACAGCACGGGAGTAATGTTCAGAGCCAATATGAATATCGCAACCGACCGTGTTTTCAACGAAGATAAAGAAGTTGTGGACGATCCGTCCAACTGGCCGAACAAAATGTTCTATTTCAACTATAACTTCTATACCAGCGTAGAAGCGGTCAGAAAGCATGCCCTCAACAACTTGCCTCCTGAAATCAACGACGATTCAACGACAGAAGAGCTTTCCAATTACAACATCAAACGTTTCATGAAATCGGAAAATTTCTCATGCTACTATAATTACTGGATTAAACACGAAGACAACCAGCAACCGACGGAGATGGGCGTAATGGAATTCGGTATTGTGCGTAACAACATATACAGGCTGTCCGTTAACAAAATCGCCGGACTCGGTAGCGGTGATCCTTTCATCGAACCGGAACAACCGGACGAATACAAAGCTGAAATGAACATTGATATCAATGTTCTTCCTTGGGTCGTACGTGATCAAGATGTAGCGCTTGAATAACAAACGACAGAACTAAATCCATTATAGATGCGTCCATTTTTACTATATACTATCTGTGTTATTACCCTGTTCTCATCCTGTAATTGGGTAAATGATGATTTATCAGACTGTCCTTCCGGGACCTGGCTGAAGATTTCGTATACCTATAATATACTGGATGTGGATGCAGCCTCCACACAAGTAGGAGACATCACCGTTCTCGCCTTCGACGAGAATGACAAGTATGTGGACCGGCTAGACGTGGATAGCGTTACATTACATCAAGGCTACTGTATGGTAAGACTACCGTTTCCCGAAGGCAATTATCATTTACTGGTATGGGGAGGGGCTTCCGACCGTACATATCGGTTCCCGAATCTCAAGACCGGACAAACGGAACGGAAATCCCTGAATATGTCACTGATATGCGATAATGGGAACCAGTCAAGCAAAAGGCTGAACGCTCTTTTCTACGGTAGCCTTGAAAATATTGCCATTAGCCAAGAGTACCGGGTATTCACCGCCAGCCTGACAAAGAATACCAATTATTTTTCATGCATACTTCAAGATGAGACGAATGTACCTCTCCGGCAGGAAGACTTCGCCTTCACTCTGGAATCCGCCAACGGTGTGATAGACTACACGAACACCCCGGTCGGTAACGATTTGGTTTATTACCGCCCTTACCGGCAGGAAGAAGCTATCGCATCCGACCAGACTCCTGTCGTTCACGCCAGGCTCAGTACATTACGTCTCATGAAAGGAGACCAGACGAAGTTGTCGATAAAGCATATACCCAGCGGACAAGACATCCTGAGCATCCCGCTTACCTCATATTTACTGTTGTCCAACAACTACATCGGTGAAATGGATGATCAGGAATACCTTGACCGCCAAGACTCATATACGCTTTTATTCTTCGTCAAGCCGTCGACAACAGGAGTCCCGCAGATATGTACGAAAATGAAAGTAAACGGTTGGATTGTGCGTCTGAACAATTCCGAGCTGGAATCCCGATACTAGGGCTTCTTACGGTATTTTGGTGAGATGTTTGAAAAAGGCTACTGTGAAGTATCCTAGCGGGCTGTAAGGCCCCCCTAACACATGTAATGTTTCCCACTACATGTCGATTTTATAAAACGACATTTCCCTTAAAAAGGCGTTTTATTAAAATTGTTTGTTTTGTTTGTGTAGAGTGCATCTTTTCCAGGCGTGGAACGGATGCACTTTTTTATTGCCTTGCAAACGGAGAGAAGAAAAAAGACGCCTGTCTGCGTCATATCCGGCTGATATATAAATATCCTCCCGTCCGAATCCAGTTCCTAATATAATAAGGTATAAGAAAAACTGTTTATGCCGTCGCCCGGAAACGGAAATGAAACGCAAAATTTCAAAGAACATATATTTCTGGAAATCAATACATAGCGAAGAACGGAGAAAAATATTTTGTAAAAAATCGAATTTTCTTTGCCCAAATGTTTGCCAATTTCAAAAAAGTTACTACCTTTGCATCCGCAATCGAGAAACAAACACTGATTCAAGAAAGCAAACCGCAGAAATGCAATAAAAGGATGGCCCGTTCGTCTATCGGTTAGGACGCAAGATTTTCATTCTTGAAAG
>NZ_CAUCSQ010000038.1 GCF_958445495.1 uncultured Bacteroides sp.
ATAATTCGCCTAGAGATAATTCGCCTAGAGATAATTCGCCTAGAGATAATTCGCTTGGAAGTAATTCGCCTGGAGATAATTCGCTTGGAAATAATTCGCCTAGAGATAATTCGCCTAGAGATAATTCGCCTAGAGATAATTCGCTTGGAAATAATTCGCTTGGAAATAATTCGCCTAGAGATAATTCGCTTGGAAGTAATTCGCCTGGAGATAATTCGCTTGGAAATAATTCGCCTAGAGATAATTCGCCTAGAGATAATTCGCCTAGAGATAATTCGCTTGGAAATAATTCGCTTGGAAATAATTCGCCTAGAGATAATTCGCTTGGAAGTAATTCGCCTAGAGATAATTCGCTTGGAAGTAATTCGCCTGGAGATAATTCGTTTGGAAGTAATTCATCTGGAGATAATTCGTTTGGAAGTAATTCGTCTGGAGATAATTCATACGGAGATAACTCGTCCGGAAATGCCCCTGTATAGATACCACAGAGCCGGTCGGGCAAATGCAGGCGGGTCCGATTGTTTAATTTGTGTATATTCCCGCTTCTTTATTAAACCATCTTTCTTCCGGTATTGTTGAAACTCCGGTTATTTTGAATAAATCGGTTGTTTATTTGAATAACTCAACCATTTATTCGGATAACTCAGTTATTTATATAAAAACAGTTATTAATTAAAAGAGATTCGATTATGAAAGAGAAGAAAATAATGCGTGAAGAATCCAATCGGGAAAAACTGGCAGGTGCGGATTGGGTAATGGCGGAGTTTTATGCAACCTGGTGTCCCCATTGCCAGCGGATGAAACCCGTTGTCGGAGAATTTAAGAAATTGACGGAAGGAATGCTGGAAGTCGTGGAAGTCGATGTAGACCAGGAGGCCGCCCTTGCCGACTTCTACACCATTGAGGTGACACCCACATTTATCCTGTTCCGGAAAGGGGAGCAGCTTTGGAGGCAATCCGGCGAACTTACTTTGGAAAGGCTTGAAAGGGCTGTGAAAGAGTTCAAGTCTTGAATAGGAAAGAACTAGAATCTTGAAAAAGTATTAATAAAAAAGGAGTTTTTCTTCCGAAAGTTTTAAATCGTGTTATAAAACATACTTTTTTATTTGGATTATTTGCAAAGTTGCCAAAAGTCCGTACCTTTGCAATGTGTTTTTCATAGTATTAGATTTAAGGTTAACAAAGGTTGGAGCAAGGCGTTGCTCCTTTTTTTATGTCCCTACCTTGCCTTCTTTCTCGAAACAGCCACTCATTCGGCCAGCCTTAGTTCGTACAGGCAGGCTTTTACCTCTTCCGGGCTGCCGGTGTGCTTGCCTTCGTCGTCAGACAATTTGACGCATTCCCTCCATTCCTGGTTGACGTTCATTTTGCATTGCGTGAGCTTCATGACGATATTCGAAGGTTCAAATCCGGTGTCGTTGGTGAGGTTGGTTCCGATTCCGAAAGAACAGCGGATTTTGCCTTTGCAATATTCCTGAATATCCAATGCTTTCGTAAAGTCGAGAGCGTTGCTGAAAACAATTGTTTTGGTCGTTGCGTCAATTCCCAGCTCTTTATAGCGCGCTGTCAGTTTGTCGATAAAATCGAACTCATTGCCGGAATCGCAACGTACGCCGTCAAACAGTTTGGCTTGTTTGCGGCTAAGGTTGTTGAGAAAGATGCCGGAAGTATATGTATCGGACAGGGCAATCCCCAAATCGCCGTCATAAACGTTCACCCAGTTCTCCAGCGCCATGTAATTGGCATGCTTGTATCCGAATTGCGCTCCGTGGAACATGAACCACTCGTGCGGGTGGGTTCCCATCATTTTCATCCCGTACTTCATTGCGAAATAACAGTTGGAAGTTCCCGTGCAATATTGCGCCGTTTCCTTTAGCCGTCCGATAACCGTCTCTTGCACATTTGCGGAAAATCTGCGGCGTGTGCCGAATTCCGAAAAACAGAGCCGGTGCAGGTTAGACAGCTCCGTCTTTTCCGCCAGTTTGCGGAGAATCCCGTCCATATCGGCTACATGGCCGGAAAAGCGGTTCTTGATTTCAGATACGATGGCAAGCAGGGGGACCTCGTACAGGGTGGCTTTGTAGAGGAAATCCGTGACTTCGATATGCAGGCGGCGTTCCCCGTCCAGACAGACGCGGATTTTATCCGGGTCGAAACGGAAAGACGACAGCCATTCCCAATAAACCCGTGGGAGGAACCGGCAGTTTTTAGCCATGTATTCCAATTCCTCCCCGGTAAGCCTTAATTGGCTGAGACGGCTGATTTCCGTTTGAAGGCTGTTTAAAAAGTCTTCGGTATATTCGGTTCCGTTTCTGTCATTGAAGCTGAAAGTCCCCATCGCATAGGGAAACAGTTTGATATAAGCATACGACGTGGTAAACTTATAAAGGTCGGTATCCAAGAGTGTCTTGACAATCATTCCATTGATGCTTTATGGTTTATAAACGCCGTAAAGTTAGCATTTATCGGATAAAAGAACAGCTTTGAAGCCGATAATTTCCCGTAAACAAAACATATCGGATACATGTTCTGAACAATATATTCATTTTAAAACGGAATCAGATATGGAACAATCATTTCAAAAAGGAACGGTACTCCGCCTGGCTTCCCTGGTGGAATATTCCGAAGGAGGCGTTATCAGCAAACAGTTAATCAAAAATCCGGCAGGCAACATCACCCTGTTTTCTTTCGATAAAGGAGAAGGGCTAAGCGAGCACCGCGCTCCGTTCGACGCCCTTGTGCAAGTGCTGGAAGGAACGGCGGATATCAGCGTGAACGGAAACCTGTTTACGCTGAAGGCCGGAGAGAGCATCGTATTTCCTGCCAATGCCCCGCATGCCCTTACGGCGACGGAAAGATTCAAGATGCTGTTGACAATGATAAAAGAATAAATAACCGGAGGGTATAAAAACAAAAAATGGCTACTCATCACGAGCAACCAATCTTTTGTTAACCTTAAATCTAATACTTATGAAAAAAACACAGTACAAAGGTACTAACTTCCGGATAAATAGCAAATTTTACCCCCTTTACAGACAATAATATAACACGGTTTAATACTCTCCGATGAGCGTTAACAATTTAGACTTCCTGTGTTAACATTTAACATATTCGTTCACAATCGGCATCCGATTGCTAACCGTCGGCCCACATTTCCCCTTTTCTCAGAGAAAAATGATAGCGGCAAAGGCTGTTTTACGCAATTTTGAAATAGAATAAGAGGGGGAGTGGTCCGGCGCAAACATCTGGAAGTTCTTCGGCGCCATCCTTCCGGAACATGAAGCCATAAAAAAAGGCTATCTATCCCAGACAGCCAATCTTTTTTGTTAACCTTAAATCTAATACTATGAAAAACACATTGCAAAGATACGGACTTTGGACAACATTCCAAATTTATCGGGCAAAACGGGGCATCTTATAACATGGTTTAATAGAAACCGAATCCCATTAACAGATAAGCCGAAGAATATTAACATTTTGCAGACTTCTTAAATACATAAAGGATTGACACAGGGAGAAATACAAAAAAAATCAAATACGCTGCCGAATCCTATTAAAGAGGGTTTACGCCGGATAACAAATTCCGGATACATTTGTTTTAAATCCCGAACAATTGTCAAATTCCATCCAATATGAATAGATTCAAAGATAAAGTGGCTGTCATCACCGGTGCGGCCGGCGGCATTGGCGAAGCGACCACACGCCGTATCGTCTCCGAAGGGGGAAAAGTAGTCATTGCCGACCGTTGCGGGGAAAAAGCGGAACAGCTCGCTTCCGAGCTCGCCCAATCGGGGGCGGACGTGCGTCCTGTCTATTTTTCGGCCACCGAACTTCAAAGCTGCAAGCAACTAATCAATTTTGCCGTAAAAGAGTACGGGCAAGTCGATATACTGATAAATAACGTAGGCGGAACCGATCCGAAACGTGACCTGAACATCGAAAAGCTGGATATCGACTACTTCGACGAAGCGTTTCACCTGAATCTTTGCTGCACCCTGTATCTTTCCCAGCAAATCATTCCCGTCATGATAGCGCATGGCGGAGGGAACATCGTCAATGTGGCGTCCATCAGCGGAATGACGGCCGATGCGAGCGGAACGTTGTACGGCGCCAGCAAAGCCGGTGTCATCAACCTTACCAGATACATCGCCACCCAGATGGGAAAGAAAAATATCCGTTGCAACGCCGTAGCCCCCGGCCTGATACTGACTCCCGCCGCTTTGAACAACCTGAATGAAGACGTCCGCGACATCTTTTTAGGCCAGTGCGTTACGCCTTATCTGGGCGAACCGGAAGATGTGGCGGCAACCATCGCATTTCTGGCATCCGACGATGCGCGTTATATCACCGGGCAAACGGTGGTTGTAGACGGCGGGCTGACTATCCATAATCCTACGGCGGAACTGTCATGAATGAAAAATACGGACTGTCGGCAATCCGCCAATACGGACTGTCGGCAACCTGCCGGCAACCGTTTCGCACGGATTGTCCGGACAACGTTGCGGCACCGGGCATGTCCGGGGCCGTCCGTTTGCGGAACCGATTGTCCTCCTCCGGTTTTTCCCTCCTGTCTTTTTTAATAAATTATTTTAATAGATTACCCGTTGGAAAGAGGCGGTTACGCCCCTTGTACAGGGGGATTTCCGGTTGTCGCCGGTGAAATGAATTCAGAAATTTTAAATAATGTCAAAACGGAAGATAAAAATCGGATTTTGTTATAATCTATTATTAAAAATGAGTATATTGCAGGTGAATTATTAATACTCATAGCCATGGATAAAAGAATAGTAGGGACTAATGCCGGAAAAGTCTGGTGTGCCCTGAAGGAAATTGGTGAAATTTCAATACCTGAATTGGCGAGAAAATTAAACCTTAGCGTAGAAAGTACAGCGTTGGCCGCCGGTTGGTTAGCAAGAGAGAACAAAATTTGTATTCAGCGGAAAAACGGGTTGATTGCTTTGTCCGATGAAAGCACCTTCCCTTTTAATTTTGGATAATGACGAATTTTGTGAGTGGATGTCTTTGAAGTTCCGTTAACTTATAAGTAAATAAATATCGGTACAATATCATAAGTTAAATTTGAACCTGGAGATTTTTAATTTTAAAAGAGTTGCCTGAAATGGGGCAACTCTTTTGTTGTATGATACAGGTACGCTCCCCTTTCGCCCTTAAAGAAATGGAGTAAAAAATATACACTGTTTTAAGCCGTATCTTCTGAAAAGGCGGGGTCGCGTATTCAGCCTTTTCCCCGGAATCGCAGGAAAACAGAAAACGGCATGCTTACTCTTCCGTGTTTTTATCGATTAAAGCCGTCGCGCTGCTTTTAATCGCCTGAATGATGCAGGAAGTAAACCCGCCGTGTTCCAGTTCGTTCAGTCCTTTTATGGTAATTCCGCCCGGAGTAGCCACTTTCTCAATCTCCAGCAGCGGATGCGTATCGTGGTTCAGAATCAGTTCCGTAGCCCCTTCCATGCTGTATGCTATCATCCGCATCGCGTCGCCGGCGGGGATACCCAGTTCGATTCCCGCCTGCATGGCAGCCTGAATATATTTGAGGGCAAAGGCGATGCCGCTGGAAGTCAGTGCGGAAGTGACATCCAGTTGCTTCTCTTGCAGGAACAGGCATTTTCCTCCTTCTTCGAATATCTGTTTTATCAATTGCCGGTGCTCTTTGTCGGTTTCGCGTGAGGCGATTAAAGTCAGGCTCGCGTGTTCCGTAATGGCGATGTTGGGAACCGCCCGGAAAATAGGCATTTCGGCTTCCGTCAGATGGGCGAGGTGGGAGATGCATATCCCGGAAACAAGAGATATGAGAATCTGCGAACGTGAGAAACGCAAGGGAAGCAATACTTCGTCCGCCTTCCAGGGGTTGACGGCGAGGATAATGACTTCGGCTTCCGATACGGCGCGTTGGTTGTCGGTCGTTATATGTATCGCGGGAAAACGTTTTTGCAGCCTCTCCGCTTTTTCGATGTTCGGATTGGCGACGATGATGTCTTTCTCGTTGTAAAGATGTCCTTTTGCCAGGCAGGCGACAATGGCGCTTCCTATATGTCCGGCTCCTATGATTGCTATTTTCATCTTTTCGGGTTTGTTGGTTAAGAATTTTCTGCTTCTTCCGATGAATCTTTCAGGCGGCGCGTTGGCTTTCGAAAAAATGGCTGGATAACGAACTGATAAGCCTGTTTTTATCTTTCGTATGTACGGACAGGGTAAAACAATGGTCGCTTCCTCCGTAAGAAATCAGAGAGATGGGAATATCCTTAATCGTATCCATAATCCGGCTTTCCACCTGCGTGCGTTCCCAATGGAGCGAGCCGATGATATGTATCACGGACATATTTTCGTCCACAACCATTTCAGCATATTTATGCAACTCCCTTTGGATAATTCGCAAAGTGTCCCGGCTGGCTGCCATCATCATGGAAACGGACACGTTGGTCGACGCCATTGACACAACGTTGATTTGGTATTTGTTGATAACCTCCAGCAGCTTGCCCAGCAGCAAATATCCCGGCAAGACGTTCAATGAAGTGAAACGCACGAACGTGACCGAATCTTGGGAAAGAATGGCTTTGACGCTGTTTCCCGTGTCGTGGGCGGAGATATAAAGCCTTTCCGTGTCGAGGTCGTGCATGTCCGTCAGCCGGATGGCGATGTTGGAACGCGCGGCAAGGGTGATACAGTCCGCATAGAGCAGATATACTCCGCTGTTGATTAGCTGTTCGGCTTCCGTGTACGTAAGCGAGTGTTGCTCTCTCCGGCAGTTGCGGTTCGCATAGATATGGTTGATTTCGGTAGACAAGAGTATTTCGTCCGCTTTAAATAAGGTAGCGAGTACCGTTGCGTAGTAATCATTGCGTTTGGCGCTCATAAAATCGATTTCGCCGTAAATGTTCTTGCAGATGGAGAGCGGGGCGATGAAAATATCCACATTCCGGTTTTCGTCGATGTATTGGCGGAGCGATTCCTGGATATAAGGGATGTCCGGTTTTCTTTCCAGGTTAATCTGCATGAATTTGCCGGTGTCCAGGGTTTGGGCATGCAACCCTTGCTGGCGCAGGCAATAAGTGAACAAGTCGCAGGACAACCCGTATATTTCCGCTTTAATCATTTTATCTATTAACAAATCCGCCTTATCTTCCACCAGGGCATGTATCTTATCGGTACATTCCTGAATCCGCGCTTTCATCTCCCGGTTTAGCCGGCTGTCTGCAATCAGCCGGTCGGCAAGGCTGCGGCAGTATTCCCCGATGGCGTTGACAGTAGCGTGCGACGCCTCGTCTTCTTCGTGGAACCAACTGACGGAAATGGATTGTAACCATTCCTGTAACGGAGCCAGTACGGGAAGTACGGCCACGTAAGGATGCTCTTTCTGAATGCAATTAATTACTTGTTTGATTTCATCCTCATTTTTAATTTTCTCGAATTTGCAAACTTTCATTGTTTTCTGATAATTTATCGGTTACTGTTCTTTTCAAAATGATATGCCCTTTTTCAAAAGGGAAGGCTCTGTCAGTCCCGCACCGTCACTCTTCAATCAGGCATGTCTTTAAAAATCAATTTGTTAGTCCGGACCCCCGTCTTTTTAAAGCGGTTCCTTTCTATAAATAACCTGCTAATACCATACCATATTTCATTTTAAAACAGGAATATGTACTTTTGCACTTTCAATGACCGATACAGATAAAAAATGACCGAAGATGTAAAAAACAAACTGCTGGTGTGCGCCGGAATCTACCATCGTCCGGATTTCATAGCCGATGACCCGGTGCAGTTTCCCCGCCGCTATGCGTTGAAGCAAGATATTGAAGTCAGCGGTTTGCTGACGGCGATGATGAGTTTCGGCAATCGCAAACAGATAGTGAAAAAGGCGGAACAGTTGCACAGGCTGATGGGGAACTCGCCATACCGGTATGTCCTTTCCCGGCAGTGGGAAAAAGATTTCCCTCCGGGGATGGCGGATAGCTTTTACCGTATGTTGTCGTATGCCGATTTCTATGGATATTTCTGTCGGTTGCACACGGCTTATATGCAGTTCGAAAGCCTGGAGGAAGCTTTGAAGCCTTATCCCGGAATACCGATGGAAAAGTTGTGCGCGTTTCTTGAAGTATCCGCCAAAAGCCCGCAGAAAAAATTGAATATGTTCCTGCGTTGGATGATTCGCAAAGATTCGGAAGTCGATTTGGGTATTTGGGAAAGTTTCGACCGCAAGGAGCTGATTGTCCCTTTGGATACGCATGTCTGCCGGGTCGCCCGTCATTTCGGACTGACGGATACGGAAACTTTCTCCTTAAAGAATGCCCGGCAAATTACGGCCGCTCTTGCCGAAGTCTTTCCGGACGACCCCTGCCTGGGGGATTTCGCCTTGTTCGGATTGGGAGTAAACGGGGAAATTTGAACGGGGGGAAGAGGGAGTTTGTCCTGCAGGACGGAGATTTTCCAATGACAGAACCGGAAAAGCCGATAGGAGAAAGCGGCTTTTCCGGTTGCAATTAGAGTAAAACCGGCAATTGGAGTAAAACCGGCAATTGGAGTAAAACCGGTAATTGGAATAAAAACCGGCAATTGAAATAAAACCGGCAATTGTCAGGACGCTTTTATTTTGCTTGCGTAATCTTTCCAGCCGTTTGCGGTTTTGTATTTTTCCAGAGAGACGGCAGGAACGTAAATGGCGGCAATGTCGTCCGGAAATCCGTACCATACGTGTTCGAATACCTGAGGAGGTGTTATCCCTTCAACCTTTACCTCTTTAATACCTGTATGATTGAAAGCTGAGAAATTAATCTGCATGACGCTTGCCGGAATGGTTATCCGGGTCACTTTCTTATTGCCGCCCAAAAGTCCCTGTCCCAGGATGCGGATACTTTGCGGAATCTCGAAACGGTTCAATTCCGGGCATCCTTCAAAGCAATATGCTTGAATGGCGGTGTCGGCGCCGGTGTCGGAAGCGGTTCCGTAAGTCGTTACCTCAGTCAATGCCCGGCAATAGTAAAAAGCCCTGCTTGTTATGGTTCCGATGCTGTTGGGTAGTTTCACCGTCACAATCCCGCTCTCCCGGAAAGCTTCCAGGCCGATTGACTTCACATTTTCGGGAATCTCAATCGTCCGGAGTTGCGAGGTCCTGAGGAAAGCCTGTGCTTCAATCTCTTTCAGCGTTGCGGGCAGAGCCGCTTCTTCGATGCCTGCATACATGAAACAACTGGCAGGGAGTCGGGTGATGTTTGTCCGGCTCAAATCGGCTTTTTTCAGGTTGCGGCAATAATAAAATGTATTTTTCCCCAGATGTTCCAGCGTGGAAGGAAAAACAATTTCCTGAACGGTTGAACAGAAGAAAGCCGCTTCACCGATAGATTTCAGCCCTTCATTGAGCACGATTCTGTTTATCCGGCTGCCGTAAAAAATGTTGTTAGGAATTGAAATGACGCCATCGGGCAGGATAATCTCGTCATATCCTTCCAGGACTTCCGCCAGTACGCCGTTTTTGATACGGACAGGCGCAATCCGGACGGTGAAACTTATTTGTTTCCCTTCTATCGTTATTGTCACTTCCTGTTCGTCGGCAGGGGCGGACGAGGAGAAGCCGCTAACCTGTTCAGGGGTAATTTTCACAGGGCGCCGCTTCCCGTCACTGTATTCGCCCGTCACTTTGAGTCCAGTCAAGTCTATGTTCTCTTCCAATGCATAAATCCTTTTTTCAGGCAACAGTTCTATAAGGAGATTTTCAAGCAAGACATTCTCTTCGGGTCCGGCAGGTCCGGCAGGTTCAGCCGGTTTTTCGGCAGGAGGCGTATCCTTCCGATATTCGTCGTTGTCTTTACTGCAACCGGTCAATACAAAAAATGCGATGCTCAATAGAATAACAATTTCTTTCATACTCATAGGTTTTTCAAATTTTTCCGGATGCAAAGATAACGAGGCCCTACCGTTTTTGAGTTACGATATAGCCTTAGGAATCTAACAGTTGGAAAATGAAAGTGTTGATATTCAGATAGTTATTCCGAGCGGATGCGGAAAAATCTAACACGTGCCTGACACCTGTCCGAAAAGCGCCAGAAACAGTTCCTTGTTTGCCGTTTCTGCCGACTTGATGCGTGATTTAAGCCGCGACTTGCGGGCATATACATTCGCCACCGTATCTTTCATGAACAAACTGATGACTTGCGGCGAGAAACCTGTAAAAATATAGCAAAGCAGCCGCAGGTCGTTCTCCTTCATCGCCGGGAAGTCGGTCCGCAGTTTTTCCATCGCGTTGTCATGGCAAGTGTTTACAATGAGCTCCAGCTCTTGCAGCACTTCATTGTTTTCGGCAAAGTCGGCGATTAACCGTTTGACCTCATGAAACATCGCCGCCTGTTGCGAGGCGGTATTTTCGCGTTCGTAGTAAGTTTTCCCCAGTTTGTCGATGATGTCGAAACGTGAGGCAATCAGCCCTTTCAGGTGTTTTTCCGTCTTGAGCCGGTCTTTTATATGTTCCGCCAATATCTTGTATTCGGAATTCGCCTCTTCCGCCAATAATAGATAATGTTCGGTGCGTTCCCGTTGCAGGTGCAGGCGTTGGCGGATGATGTAGCAGGCTATTCCTATGAACAGGAAAAGAATGCTTGCCGCACCGATTTCCCATGCCGTACGGCTTTTCATCCGGTATTCGGCAAAAGCCGCTTGTTCCCGGAAATATTCGCGTTCTACCATGCCGGCGGAAAATTGCATGTTCGAGCGTGTCAGGGAGTCGGTCAGGTAGATGTAACGGTGTATGTTGTCCGTCGCTTTTTTGAAATTCCCGGATAAGGCTTCGATTCGATAGGCAGTATATTGCAGTTCCGCCATATCGCGGACATCGGTCGTGCGTTCTTCTGCAAGAGCCAGGTAATAACGTGCGCTGTCCGGGCGGTTTTTCAGCAGTTGCACGTCCACCAGCGTATGATACCCGTATCGCGTGTCTTTTCGTGCGGAAAGTTCGATGCGTTGCAACAAGTCGCGGGGAATTTGCCGTTTTCCCGATATGACGTAGAGAGAAGCCAGATTAGTCAGGCTGGTTCTGGCAAGGCTTTCGCTCTTTATTTCGTCTGCCAGGTCCAGGGCGGCGGAATAAAGGCGCATCGATTTCTCCATGTCTTTAGAGCGGTATGCGGCTGCCGCCATGTCGAGCGTCGCTTCCGTTTCTTTGTGCAGGTTTTCCGATTGCCGGAAGTGGTTCCGGGCTTCGTAAAAATAATGATAGGCGCGGTTGTAATTCATTTGCGTATAATATACCTCGCCGATTTGACTGTAGAGCAATCCTTTGTAGTAGGGGTTGCCGGCAGTTTTCAGCTTTTCTTCAATCTCCAGGAAAATCCGTAACGCTCCCGCCCTGTCTCCTTCGTGCAGTTTGGTGCGCCCTAAGGCCAGGGCGCTGTCCGCGTCATTTTCCGACAAAGGCTTTGCTTTGTCAAGCCGGGAAATCCGTTCTCCGTTATGGCACGCCGCAACAAAGAGAATGATGGATATTCCGAATATGATTTTAAAATATATGTTCCGCACCGTTTTTCTGTTTCGTTTTCTGTTTTTTATATCCGGACCCTATTTGTCCGGAAGAATGTGAATGGACAGTCCTCCATAAAAACAAAAGCGGTAAATCCGTTTTTACCGCTTTTGTTTGATATCACATTGTATGATGATGGATGATGGGTCCGGAAATTAGAACCGGAAACCGATATAGAACCGCGGACCTGAAATATTGTATTTGATTTTTTCGTCCGTATCGTATAAATCGTATTTTACGGTTCCCCAACGTTTTTCAACTCCGAGGGAGATTACTCTGTAAGACACGGAAAGGCCGGATACGAAGAAAGTGGCATAACCTCCCGAATGGTAATCGTCATTTGCGTAGATTCCGGAATAGCTCGGTGCATAACGGAAGTAAACGCTTGCTGTCAGTTGGTCAACCGGATTCACCGTGACGGAAGGACCGATTTGCATGCCTGCCGTGAAATGATAGGCGTTATCTTTTCCCCCTTCTTCATAGTTTTCCATTTTATATCCTGCGGCGTTGATATCGAAATAAGTCCAGTCAAGCCCGATTTTAATCATGCTCAATATCGGAGTCTTGTGTAAATAATAAGTTTTTCCCATGGTGATTGCCGCTCCCCATTCGCTTTCGATGCTGCCGTCAAAACCGTCCACTTCTATTTTTTCTTTGTTGAAACTGAAATTACGGTATTTTCCGCGTCTCCATACGTTTGAGTTCTTGTCAACCGTTTCAATCTGTTTTTGCATGTCCTGTTGGTTAGCCTGCAAATCCTGAATGATTGTAGTTAACGAGTCTATTTTAGCTTGTTGCAAGTCCTCTTTTGAGGTTTGTGCGTTTGCTGTATAGCAGAAACCTACAGCCAATAATCCTAGTAAAAATGATTTCATAATATTTTCTTTTTCTTAAAATTAATTCGGGTGCAAATTTATTGCATCTGTCATAAATTTGCAAATCTATAAAAAGAATTAACGATTGATTCTTATGTTAATTTGCCGGTAAGTCCGGCGGAAGCCCGGTTTAGCCCCGAACCTTCTTTGATGGCCTTTCTCCACCTTTGAAACATTCTCATCAGGCTTTCTTCTTCCACCAGTTCCACCATATTATAATGTTCGACGAAAATCCCCATTGATTTTTTGAACATGATGCCGTGGCAATATTTGTTTTCCAGAAGAAATTCATAGAGTTCGGCTTTCATTTCCACTTCTATTTCCTTTTCTATGATAAGCGCGCTGTCATGGCCTATATAATTATATACATACGGATTCTTGCCGTTTCTCGGATGGGGAAGGGAAAAAGTGATGTTTCCGGTTTCGCGCCAGGATACATTGGGAGGATGGGGGACGGAAAGCTGGTGGAGAAAGTGATAGATAGGATGGGTATCGGGAAGATGGATGGCGGAATGGATGTGATTTTTGAAACGCACGTACATATAAGCCGCTAAATGGGGCTTAATGGAGAAAGTGACTGTAACCATTGGTATTAGAATTTAATTTGTAAATATTTGTAGATGGATGCTGCGCCGGGCGCCGGCATCCGTCTTTTTTGTGTCGTGAATTTCCTTTTAAAGAATGGAACAGTTTCTCTCTTGTGTAATAGGTTGTTTTTCAAATGGTTACATAAGCGTTTTTTGGTTTAAAACCAACGGGTCGTTCCTTTAAAAGGAACGACCCGTTGCACACCGAGAAACACCCCGTTGGTTTTAAAGCAACAAGGCGTCCCTTGAAATCAAAAGATAAATCTATATCAAATATCCCGAATTATTGAAATTAGGGGAAAATACGGCTTTCTTCAATGTAATGAAATAATATCACCGGAATACCTTATTGTTTTTATGCGTATGGAGGAGTGTCGGAGTGTAATATATACGGAATATTCAATAAACGGTTTTTTAACATAGTTTAAAAAAGAGGCTTTTGTATTTCCGAATTTATTTTATGTCGGGTTTTATTTTGAAATAAAACGATAATGTGTGTAAGAGATACTCCTGATGCGGATTTGCATAAAAATAAATACGGAATAATTATAAAAATGAAGATTTACCAAGTACTGATAGAACTTGGTATTTTCCTACTCTTTCCGCTATTAAAAAAAACTATATAATGTATAAAACGCTAATTATCTTCTATTCTTAGATAGGATTTATTAACTATTCTGTTATAGTATTAAACTATGGAACAAAAGTATGGATTCTTTTTGCAAAAAACAACGAAAAGACATATTTTTTTTGTGAAATATACTCCCCGGACAGGGCTAAAAAATAAAATATGGATACAAATTCGTTTTGAATAGCCGATTCGATGTAAAAACACGACATAGATATTGAAAATGGAATAAGTTCTATCAGAACTTATGCTAAATGTGAAATTTGAATTTAATTGTTTTAGGGCTATTTAATAACTTAAAAGGAGATTTATGAAGGAAAAATTAGCGCTGTTATTGGGATGCTTATTCTTAGGTATCGGATTGATAACAGCTCAAACGCAGAAAATTACAGGGGTCGTTATTTCCGAAGATGACAAACAGCCTGTCGTAGGAGCTTCTATTGTAGTAAAAGGGACCGCTTTGGGAACTATTACAGACGTAAACGGTCACTTTACCTTATTGAATGTACCGGCTTCCGTAAAGACGTTGCAGATTTCCTATATCGGCATGAAGACCGAAGTAGTACCGGTGAAGCCCTCTATCAAAGTCATTTTGAAATCAGATTCGCAATTGGTGGACGAAGTGGTAGTGGTAGGTTACGGTTCTGCCAGAAAACTGGGTTCGGTGGTCGGTTCGGTCACCACTGTGGGCAGTGAAAAAATAGCGAACAAACCGGCTGCCAATGCCGGCGATGCCTTGCAAGGGCAAATCGCCGGTTTGCAGGTGTTTACTCCGAGCGGGGAACCCAGCGAAACCGTAGTCATGAGGCTGCGCGGCGTCAGTTCCATCAATTCAAATACGGAACCTTTATTTATATTGGACGGCTCGCCCATCTCTTCCGGGGCGTTTACGATGCTGAATCCCAATGACATTGAAAGCATGACGGTGTTGAAAGACGCTTCTTCTACCGCTATTTACGGTTCGCGCGCCGCCAACGGGGTCGTGATAATGACCAGTAAAAAAGGCAAGAGGGGGCAGAAAGCGCGTGTATCGCTCAATGCGTTGTACGGTTGGTCGAGAATAACCGGAGACAACATCGACATGATGAATGCCGAACAGTGGTTGAATTTCCAGGAGATACTGGACCCCGGAAAAGCGTATGACGATGCTTTCCAAAAGAGAAAGAGCTTTTATGTGGACAACGGGATTTCAACGGATTGGGCGGATGTCTTTTTCGGAGATGCGAAACCTACCCAGCAGTATGACATCAATGTCGTGGGAGGAACGGAAAGCATCAATTATTATATCTCTTTCGGGCATTACGATACCGACGGAATCATGGATGATTCTTCCATGCGCCGCGAAACCTTGCGCAGCAATGTGGAAGTGAAAGTCACGGACTGGCTGAAAGCGGGAATCAATATGAACCTTTCTTATAAAAAATACCGCACCACGGCATTCAGTACGGACCTCAACAACGTTTACAATAAGGCATACGCCGCACGCATGTACCGTCCCGACCAGGCGGCCAATGAAATACTGACGGATGCGGAAGGCAATTTCACCGGTTACGGCAAACGCCTGAATTATCTGGAGGATATGGGATATTATAATCCTTATTATCTGTCGGAGTTACAGCCGAACAACCGCAGTACGATACGTGTCAACGGCAATACGTTCTTTAATATTAATCCCATAAAAGGCTTGAATATACGCGCTTCCCAGGCTGTGGACGCCTTTGACTACCGCAATTCCCATAAAGCATATCCGATAGGCCCGTTTGAAGGCGCGGGAGCGGCTACGGAATCTTTTGAACGCTACTATTCGTTCACTTACACCAATACCGCCGAATATAAGTTCAGCCTCGATAAGCTTCACCGTTTCACGGTATTGGCGGGACAGGAATCCATTATAACCAAAAATGAGAATTTCTCGGCGAATTCAAAGAAAATGGTGGATGCGCGGATGATGCTGATGACGTCGGGTGCGGAATCGGAAGTGCCTGCCCACTCCATGTATAAAAAAGTATTCAACTCTTATTTCGCTACCGTCAGTTATAGTTACGACGACCGTTATTACGTCGACCTGGCGGGCAGGCGCGACGGTTCTTCCCTGTTTGCGAAGAATAACCAATGGGCCAATTTCTACTCGGTCGGAGCCATGTGGAACATGAGAAAGGAAACTTTCCTGCAAAACGTGTCGTGGCTGGATGCCCTGCAATTGAAGGTAAGTTACGGCACGACGGGTAATTCCGGCATCACTCCTTACAATGCTCTGGCATTGGTAGGTTCCGGCTTGAAATACAACGGGCAACCGGGAATTGCGCCTACGACCGTTGGCAACGACGATTTGACATGGGAGAGCATGAAGACGCTGAATGTGGGTGTCAGCGCGAAAATATTCAATCGTTTTTCCATAGATTTTGAATTTTACAACCGCCATACGGAAGACATGCTGATGGCTTATCCGCTTTCTTATACGACGGGGCATAGTAACAGCGTGGAAAATGTGGCGAGCATGCGCAACCGGGGTTTCGACTTGACTTTGGGGGCGGATGTGCTGAAAATAAAAGATTTCCTCTGGAGCGTGTCCGGCAATCTGAACTACAATAAAAATGAGATTACCAAGCTGTTCAACGGGTTGGATGAATACACGCTTCCCGCTACTGGGCTGAAAATGCAGGTCGGCAAGCCGTGGGGGGAATACTATTACGTGAGATGGGCGGGAGTAGACCCGCGCGACGGTTACAATATGTGGTATGACAAGAACGGCAACCTGACAAAGAAATATTCGGAAGACGATGCGGTGTTTGTCGGCAAGCAACGCTATGCGCCGTGGTCGGGAGGATTCGGCACGCAGTTGAGTTGGAAGGGGATTTCCGTCAGCGCGGACTTTTCGTTCATACTGGGGCAGTATATGATGAACAACGAGCGTTACTTCACGGAAAATCCCACCTTTGCCGGCTCTGACAACCAGACGACGGAGATGCTTACCATGTGGCAGAAGCCGGGTGATATAACCAAGATTGCTATTCCGGATTCGCCGGTGCAGTTTGATTCCCACCTGTTGGAGAACGCTTCGTTCATGCGTATGAAAAACATCACTGTCGGATATGCTTTTCCTGCCAAATGGATTCAAAAGACCGGGGTGCTCAGCAGCGCAAGGGTCTATTTCGTAGGGCGTAACCTGCTTACGGTAACCAAATACAAAGGATACGACCCGGAGGTGGACAGTAATGTCCAGTTGGGCAACTATCCCAATACCAAACAGTATTCTTTCGGTGTCGAACTAACTTTCTAAAACATAAAGTACGGAATATATGAAGAGATTATCTATTATAGCATTGATGGCGGGAACGTTCGGAGTGGTTTCCTGTGATATGGATTTGATGCCTTATGATTCCATTCCGACGGAAAAAGCACTGACGACTATTGTCGGTTTTGAGGAAGCCCGCACGGGCATTTACTCCGCATACACCGGGCTGGCGGGGGGAAGTTACGTGCTTGTGCCGGAAATCCAGGCGGACGCCTTTAATGCAGTGGCGGACTTTTCCAATACATACGGTGAGATATACCGCTGGATGTTTGAGAGCACCCATTCCAACATAGAAGCCATTTGGGCGAATTGTTACGGCGCTATCGGCCGTGCGAATTTCTTTATCGACGGCGTGCAGAAAATAGAGGAGAATCCGGACGTGGAACTGACGGACGTACAGAAGCAGCAGATTAACGTGTATGAGGGAGAAGCCTATTTCACGCGCGCCTATTGCTATTTTTACCTGACTACCCTGTTCTGCCGCGATTACGACCCCGCTACCGCCGCTTCTACGCCCGGACTTCCGATTCAGATAAAGTACGAACCGAAAATGACGGCCGGCCAATATCCGGGGCGTTCTTCGCTGAAAGACACTTACCGGCAGATATTGGACGACCTTGAAGAAGCCGATGTGCGGATTGAAACGGCGCGAAACGGCATTGTAGATTATGACAGGTATATCAACAGCGCTTATGTGGCGGTGAATACGGCGCCTAAGAATGGCGGGAATTACATAACGGTAGATGTGGTGAAGGCGCTGAAAGCGCGCGTCGCCTTGCAGATGGACGATTATGAAAAGGCGGCGGAATATGCGGGCAGCCTGGTTAATTCGAAAAAATACCCGTTGATGAATACGGAGGAGGATTTTAGGAAAATCTGGAAAGATGACGGAGGCACGGAGACCATCTGGCAAATTGCCATGACCAGCGCGAATGATGCCGGTGTGCCGCTGGGCACTATGTTTATAGGATATCCGACAACCCAGAAAGATTATATCCCCACTCAGACTCTCGTCGATTTGTATGCGGCGGAAGATATCCGCCTCGCCGTTTATTTCGGCAAGTATCACCTGGCAGTGTCTTCCGGTAACGCCGCGGACATTTATTTCTTCAATAAATATCCGGGCAACGACTATTACAATGCGTTGGGCAGTGCGACAAGGTATCTGAACCAGCCCAAACCGTTCCGCATCGCCGAAATGTACCTGATTGCAGCGGAAGCGAATGCAAGGATAGGGACTTCCGCGAGTGTGGAAAAAGGGAAAGAAGCGATTAATGATTTGAAGAAAGCGCGTATTCCGGGATTTACGGAAGGAACGTATGACAAAGAATCTTTGCTGAATGAGGTGATGAATGAACGGGAACGGGAGCTGGTGGGCGAAGGTTACCGGCTGATGGACCTGAAACGTTGGGGAAGGGGAGTGACACGCGGAAAAGCGCAGAGCGCCGGTCTGATACTCTTTCCCGGACAGGCTACGACTGACGGGCTGGACAGGCCCGCCGACGACCACCGGATGGTGTGGCCGATTCCCAAAGCGGAAATGGACGCGAACCCGCAGCTTGCCGGGCAGCAGAATCCGGGATACTGATAAAACTGAATAATGTTAATCACAAAAGACTTGAGTAAAATGAGAAATCTGAAAATATATGCGCTTTTCCTGTGTACAGCCGCTATGACGGCATGTTCTTCCGACGATGAAGAGACGTTCAACACGGGAGCGGCTACGGTGAACTTTCAGGAGACCTCCATGACGGTGAAAGAATCCGCCGGCCTGTGTACGGTTCCTGTCGTGGTGACAGGCGAACACAACGGGAATATCCGCGTGACAATCGGGCTGGAAAACAAAAATGCCGTAGAAGATGAAAATTACATCATTACCGTAAAGACGCTTGTCATTCCTGCCGGGCAGGAGACGGCGAATTTCGAGTTCCGGACGGTGGATGACGAACTGGTGAACGACGACCGTTCTTTCAACATCGTCATAACCGATGTCCGGGGAGCGGAGGCCGGTACGAAGAACCGGCTGGCGGTCACTATCAAAGACAATGATTCCAACCTGTATGAGACGTTTGCCGGGACATGGGTATTCACCGGGACGGCTTCGGCTGTCAAGGTTTCCAATGTCAAAGTGAGTTTCTCCGTGAAAGTGGTTACGGCGGCCGAAGGCACGGAAGCGTTCGGCAACTACCTGGTATGCACGAATGAATCCGGTTTTGACCCGGACAATGATATTCCCTGGCAGTTTAGCTGGAGGCTGAAATACGAATACGACTCGGCTACGCAAAAGGTTTCCTTGTCCATCGTGTCGGGGGAAGACGTAGCGGCGAACGGTCCCTATACCGTCCGTTTCAGGCGGCTGTCTCTGGACGGGAGCACTTCTGTGTTTTATCACGGCGAATACGATGCCGGGACGAAGGCCATAACGTTTGAAAATGCCAATCTGGTGGGCGACCTTTATAAAGACGGGGTTATCCAGATTCAGAAATTCAGGCTGTTCGGCTGTAAGATGGAACGTATCAGATAAACAGGATTATTAACCAAACTAACGAATGTATTTATGAAAGCATTAATTGTCAGCATTGCATTTTTATTTGTGGCCTTTACTTGTATGATGGCACAGATTCCTTCCGTAAAGGTGGAAGACTCTAAAGGCGCGCAATTCAACACTTCTTCTTTGATAAATCATAAGACCCCTATGATTATTTCTTTTTGGGCTACCACCTGCAAGCCGTGTATCCGCGAGCTTGACGCCATCAACGAACAGATGCCCGACTGGCTGGGAGAAGCGGAATTCCGCGTGGTGGCGGTGTCTACGGACGACAGCCGTTCCACCGCCAAGGCGCGCTCGATGGCGGAAGGGCACGGATGGGACGATTTTGTCATGCTGTACGATAAGAACCAGGAGTTTATGCGTGCCATGAACGTCAGCCTGACACCGCAGGTCTTTGTGGTGGATGTCGACGGCAAAATAGTCTATTCGCATACCGGTTATGCTCCGGGAAGCGAACGGGAACTGTTGAAAGCGATTCAGAAACTGCAGAAATAAGTCTGCCATTATTCATTGATAAACGCAATAACATGACTGGGAAAAGTTTTCAGATGTTGGCTTTGCTGGTATTGCTGCCAGGCGCGGCCGGTGCACAGGCGGATGGCAAGAACGGGTATCTGACCGGGAGTTTTGAGACGAATACCATTTACTACAAGAATGACAGTAAGGCGGATTCCAAATCTCCGGAAGACCATTTCGGCTCCAACAATTATCTCAAACTGGATTATTACCGGGGCAAGTTTGCCGCAGGCGTGCAACTGGAAGCCTACGAGCCGGTATTGGCGGGCTATCCGACGGAACTGGAAAAGGCTAAATTAACCAATTACTATGTGTCCTGGGCGGACAAGGATTTTTCCGTAACGGCGGGGACTTTTTACGAGCAGTTCGGCAGCGGGCTTTTGTTCCGCAGTTGGGAAGACCGCATGCTGGGGCTGAACAATGCGTTGATGGGGGCCCGTTTTGCCTATAATTATAAAAACATCGTAGGAGTGAAGGCTGTCTGGGGGACTCCGCGCTTCGGCATGGAATTTTCCGATACGCAGGTGCGCGGCATGGATGTCAGCTTTTCCTTGTCCGGCTTGCTGCATTGGGAAAAAACGGCGTTGAGTATCGAAGGGTCCGCTTTGAACCGTTACGAGAAGATTAACGTCGATTTGAGCGAAGAGGGAGGGAAACCTTATTCAAACGGTTTTTCGGGAAGAGTGAACTTCGAACGTTCCGGCTTCGTGGCGAAAGGGGAGTATGTAGACGGAGGCGATAAATATTACAACTTTATCCACGACGACAAGGTTTATGCGAAGAAACGCGGGAACGCCCAATTGCTGGAGCTGGGATATAACGGCAACGGGCTCGGCGTCAATCTGACGGGACGGCGCCTGGAGTGGATGAACAGCGAGATTATAACGGGCAGCGGTTCTACCTCGAACCTGTTGAATTATGTACCTGCCATGTGTACCCAATATACGTATATGCTGACGAACCTGCATCCCTATACTCCCAATGTGGGAATGATTATGAACTCGATTAGCGGTGAGATGGGAGGCCAACTGGATGTGTTCTACCATTTCAAGAGAGGAACCGCCATCGGGGGCAAACGCGGGTTGAAATTGCATGCCAATTTTTCTACCTATTATGCGTTGGACAAAGAAGGGACGGCGCATGCGGGCAACCTGTTGTTCCGTGATTTGAATGTCGATGTGGAAAAGCAGTGGACAAAGGCGTTCAAGATGAATCTGCTGTATTCCGTCCAGGAGTATAATCCCGGTTACGGGAAGAATAAAACGACTCACCTGTCGAATATATTCGTCGCGGACTTGCAGTATAAGTTCACCCCGGACTTTTCAACCCGCATGGAATTGCAATACCTGACAACGCAGGAAGACCAGAAGGATTGGATGGCGGCGTTGCTGGAACTGAATTTCGCCCCTTCCTGGAGTATTTACGGGAGCGATATGTACAATCACGGCAAAAACAAGATACATTATTACAATGTAGGCGCCAGTTATGCCAAGTCACGTACGCGCATCGCTTTGAGCTACGGTCGCAACAAAGACGGCTATGTCTGTTCCGGCGGCGTTTGCCGCACGATACCCAAATATACGGGAGCGAATCTTACCGTCACCACTTCTTTCTAGGTCCCGGTAATTTCAGAATTTATTAATTGATAGAAATAGAATTATGAGAAAGTTTCCAATGTTTTTTGTTTTCAGCCTGTTGTGTCTATGCGGATGCTTTATGGCATGTAGCGGTTCGTCCGACGGAGGTGATGAACCTGATTTTCCGGATAATGGAGAGGTGAAGGGACCGATTACCCTGTCTGTGGATAAAGCTAAAATCGAAGCCGACGGGACGGATATGGCGACCTTTACGGTGACGGACGCCAACGGGAAAAAACTGACGGTTGCCGAATATTTGAAGAATGTGTATTTTGAGGATACCAGCACCGGCGATTATCTGGAGCGAAGGACCAATACCTTTACGGCGGTCGAGAACGGCGTACACCGTTTCAAGGCCTATTACCTGGACTGGGAGTCGGAGGAAGTGACCGTGACCGCACAGAACCGGAAAGACTATGAAATGTTTTATCGCAAAATCGCCGTGTTCAAAATGACCGGGACCTGGTGCACTTATTGTCCGGCAATGACCGCTTCCCTGAAAAAAGTGGAGGAAATGCTGCCGGGACGCATGATAAAGATGGCTTTCCATGCTTCCAGCAGTTCGTCTACCGACCCTTTCCATCTTTCGCAGACGACTACAATCATGTCCCGTTTCGGAGCGAACGGTTTTCCTACCTGCATTTATGATTTGAAAGAGATGTCTGCCGACAGGAATGTCAGCGCTATCAAGAATATACTGGCGGAACATATCAGGAAGTATCCGGCCACCTGTGGCATCAAGGTAAACGCCTCTTATGATGCGGGCAAGGAAGAAGTTACGGTGAATGCCGCGCTGAAATCGAGCAAAGGGGGAGAGTACGACCTTGTTTATGTATTGGTGACCGACGGGCTGACGGCTGCCGGCGGCAATGAAACGTCTTACGACTATACGGTCAGGGCCATTTCTTCGAATTTCCTGGCTATGTCCACAGACAGAAGGTTCACGGTGGATGCCAATCAGGAACATACGTCCGGCGCGTTCACTGTTTCCAATGCCGCAGGACTGAATTCCGCGACTTCCCGGATAGTGGTTTATGCATTGCGTATGGTAGACGGCGCGTATATGGTGGACAATATTACGGAATGCCCTGTCGAAGGAAGTGTGGATTACATCTATAATGAATAAGCTCATGAAAAAATTGTATCCGGCAAGATTACTGACGGTAGTTTCCTGTTGTTTCCTGATGCTGTCATCCTGTTCCGGCAGTTCGGAAGAAGGAGATACCGGCGGAACGGACGACGGCATCCTGCGCATTGCGGCGGATAAGACGGAGATACTGGCAGACGGCGTGGAAAAGGTGACTTTCACGGTCAGGCTGGGAACCAGGGACGTGAGCGGTGAAAGCACGATGAACCTGGTTCTGGTGAAACAGTCGGGAGAGGAGAAACTGGACTACGGGGTTCGTGTGTTCAGTACTTCGGTGGCAGGCTCTTATACGTTCAAGGCGCGGTATTACGAAGGCGGTGCCATGTATAGCGAAAATGAGATTACGGTGACGGCGAAACCGGTTACCGGCGGCGCCAGTTATTACCATAAAATGCTGGGCATGCAGTTCACGTCGGTCGGATGCCAGGCTTGCCCGATGCTTAGCGCCACCTTGAAATCTATCCAGGCGGAGTTGCCGGGACGGTTGGCGGTGGCTTCTTTCCACATGAATTTCGGAAATGTGGCAGACCCTATGAGTATCGCGGCTACTAACAGTTACCGGACTAATGTATTGGGCAATTTCTCCGGATTACCCCGCTTCTTTTATAATCTGCGTAAAGGCACGCTGGAAATGATTAGCGTGAAAAGCCAGATTGAAGGGGAACTGGAAAATGAACTGCGGAATTATCCGGCATCCTGCGGGGTTGCCATAGAGTCGGTTTACGATTCGTCTTCGCGGACTCTGTCTCTTACGGCGAAACTTACTTCGAACGTGACAAACACGTACCGTTGCCTGATTTATCTGGTGGAAGACGGCATCAGGTATTTCCAGATGAACGGGGACGACAATTACGTGCACAATAATGTGGTGAGGGCGGTTGTCTCCACTTCATTGAACGGTGACCGGTTCAGTAGTGAGGTACAGGCGGGACAGGAAATTACGATGAAGCGTTCCTGCCAGTTGGCGGAGGAGTGGAATAGCGATAATATGCGCATCATCGTTTCGATGCTGACTACGCTGGACGGAGGAAAGACTTATACATGCAACAACGTGAACGAGTGCAAGCTGGGAGAATCTGCCGGCTACTTGTATAACGAATAAAAAGGACGATATGAGTATTTATAAAAGTATGTTTTGGGCAGGCATTTGCCTGGTCTGTATTTTCTGGACGGCTTGTTCCGGAGATTCGGACGAGACGGAACAAACGGAGCTGATTCTGAAAGCGGATAAAAGCACGTTGAAAGCCGACGGGAAAGAAACGGTGGCCTTTACGGTGGAGCAGGCGGGGGCGGACGTCACTTCCGGGGCGACGGTCCGTTGCCTGACGGACGGCAAGACGATTGCCGGAGCTGTTTTTTCAACGGCGACTTCCGGAAAATACGTATTTGAGGCTTCGTACGGCGGGCAAGTATCCGGACAGGTGGTTGTAACCGCCGAAAAAGCGGCGGTGAGCGTGTCCAAATTCGCCAGACGTATCTGTGTGATGGAATTGACGGGGACGTGGTGCGCCATGTGTCCGTCTGGATTGACCCGGTTGAATTATCTGGTGAATCAAAGTTATGAAGGAATTATTTATCTGATGGCGTTTCATGTCAACGGTACGTCTTCCGACCCGATGTCGATAGCGCAATCCCAGCTTCTTTCCGAGAGGTTTTCCGTGACGGGGTATCCTGCATGTATTGTCGATATGCGTGGCAAAATGGGGCTTTCCGAGAATTACAGCGTTATGCGGGGGGTATTCAACGAGTCTCTCGAAAATTATCCGGCACATTGCGGGGTAGCGATACGGTCGGACTGGAATGAGACGGCTTCGCAGGCGGTTGTGACAGTGAAAGTCGCGTCCGAACGTACATCGGAATACCGCTTGATACTGTACGCTGTGGAAGACGGGCTGAAATACCGGCAAAATGACGGGGGCGTGTACCGGGATTATACGCATAACCATGTGGTACGTAAACTTTTGTCGGCAACTGTCGACGGTGACAAACTGGGACAGATTGCGGCCGGCAAAGAGGAGACCAAGGATTATACAGTCACATTGGATGAGGATTGGAATGCGGAGAACCTTTCGTTTTATGCATTGGTTACCGATGAAAACGGGTATGTAAACAATCTTGCCGTTTGTAAAGCGGTTGACGGCGAAGCCGGTTATGAATATGTAAATAATTAGTCACATTTATCTCTTTTAGTTATGAAGAAAAAGTTAGTTAGTTTGTTTTTTATGTTGGGACTGGTTTTAGCGGCCGTTCCCGTGATACTTTCATGTTCGGACAACGACGAACAGGCAGTAACTCCTGATGAACCGGTGAATCCGGATGTACCAGGTCTTCCCTCTAATCCTACGCCGATAAACTGGGAAGAATATGAAGTGGACGGCGGGGAACGCGGAGTCGGTATCAAAGTAACCAGTACTTCGGAGCATAGTTTCGTATTTGAATGCACTCCGGGGGATAAGGTACAGTCTTACCGGATGGATGTTTATCCTTTGTGTCGTATGTACAATTACCTGCTTGAAGGTATAGGCACAGGCGTGCAGGCTACTGAGGAACAGGTGGAAAAACTTATCATAGAAGCCGTTTACAATTCGACGGGACAGGGAGCTTATACGTTCACCAAAGCCAATTCAGGCGACAGCTATGCAAAGAGGGAATTCGATTGGGGGAATAGCCAGTATAAACGTTCGGAAATTGTTCCCGGCGCGGAATATCTGATTGTAACCATCGGCTGTAACGACGAAGGCGGGCAAAAACCGGCGGATATGAAAATCTGTTATCTTAAAACGTCCAAAAGGGATGTAATGGGCAATCCCCGTGTCGATATTGACATCACTTCCAGTTACCGGGCTGCCGGCATCCAATTTCTTCCTAATGAGGATTGTAAATACTTTTACCAGTTCTGCGGAGATACCGGACCGGTCGATGCATATATCAATGCTTACGGTGAACAGATGTATATAGACTTTATGAGACATTATATCATAGCGGCGGAAGATGCGCAGGTTTCCAAAGAGGATTTGTACTATCTGGTGAATTTCGGTTTTACTGCTGACCCGAAAAAACCGATAACTGCTTCTACAATCGGCTTGGACGAAAACAAGTCTCAAGGCGAGTATGTCCGTCAGGATTTTCATTTAAAGGAAGTTCCTGAAGATGCGGTTCCGCCTGAATGTACTTTAACCGTAAGTAAAACGGGAGCGTCTATGGTGAATCTGGATTTGGATATGGAGGATAATTGTTATGCCATGTTTTATCGTATATTCAAAGCTTCGGAGTGGAAGGCTTATGAAAATGCGGATGAGGCTACAATGACGACGTTGGCGCAAGCACTGGACCAGGAAGGTTGGTACGTCAAAAATGAAAATATCAGCCAGGAAGGTTCATTTGCCGGAACGGAGTTTCAATTCGATTTGGAGCCCAACACCTCTTATGTGGTTGCTTATATCGGTCGTAACAAATATCTGCAGTTATCAGAAGTGAAAACGGCTACGTTTACGACCAAAGAACGGGTGATTGACAGGCCGTCGGAGTCAAAAGCCGACATTGATATTACGATTAGTGATGAAGAACGTACCAGTTTGAAACTGAATTACAGTTATGGTGCCGGAACGGTTGTATTTTATTTCCAGTACATCATATTTCCGGATTTGCTCAAAGAAGAAAATAAAGCTGAACTGATTGACTATTTGGTGTCTGGTAACTCTGATGACCATGATACCCCTAACTATGTCAATGTCTGGCCTGCAAATGCACCGGGAGGAAAGGAGAGCTTTACTTGGGCAGGATTTAATCCTGCAACCGAATATACGTTTGCCTATATAGCTGAAGACTGGGACGGCGTTTTATCGGAGGTGAAAACCGTGACGGGTACGACGGAAGCAATTCAGGCAGGTCCTAATCCGACGATGGAATTACATCCCTATATGAGCAAAAAGGATAATTTTACCGTACAATTCTCGATTGTAAAAGATGTTGCTAAGGTTTATTATATGATTACCAAAGACAAATATTCCGCAAGCGGTGATTATACCTATGAAGACTGTATGGTTGCATGGAAAGAATATTGCATGGATAATGGTCTTTCATCGGTCTCTTCCGCTATAAATGAATACAGTGATACAAGTACGGCAGACCGCCTGGTTGCCTTATGCGTGCCTATCGGCGTCGATAGTGAGGGAAAGGACGTTATCGGAGACCTTTATACCGTATTCTATGATAAAGATAAAGGCGGCATTATCACCGATCCTTCCGTCATATTCCCGGATGCTCCGAAAACAACGAATGTAATGGTGGGAGCGGTAAAACCGCAGGTTGTAAAGAGAGGGCAAAGGCTTCCGGCAGACCGGATTATCCATGAACAACCGGTCAAGGAGAACTTGCCGGGAGCGGTGAGAAGCGGAAATACGATTTATCTCGATATGAAGAAACTGGGAGCTCATCCTTATGCCGAATAACAACCGGTAAAGCTAATTATTCAATCGCACGATGGTGTGTAGCTATCGTGCGTTTTTTTCTTTAATCATTAATTAAAACTGGTATGGGTATGAAAAGGAATCAATTTTCACACGGCATAGGTAAATATCTGTTTATCTGTATGGCAATGTGCGGAGTGGCGCTTTCATCGTGTTACAATGATGATGATTTGAAGGATTCGATTTCCGGTTTGGAAGAGCGTGTGGGTAAATTGGAAGCTTCTTTGCAGAATGTGCAAAGCGATATTTCTACATTGAAAACGCTGGCTGACGCTTTGGCGCAGAACAAGATGATAAGTTCCGTATTGGAGAATGAGGACGGGAGTTATACCATCCGTTTTTCGGATAAGACGGAGGTGAGTATTCGTAACGGGGAGGACGGGGAAGACGCTCCGCAGATTACCGTTATAGAAAATGAAGAAGACGGTGTTTATTATTGGGGAATGACTGCCGCGAACGGCACTAAGACTTTCTTGCAGGACGGTAAAGGGAATAAGATGCCTGTAACGGCTGCCGCTCCCCAGATACGTATCAATAAAGAAACGAAAGAGTGGGAGATATCGACAGACAGCGGAAGGACATGGAAATCCACCGGCGTATATGCTTCTGGCGAAGCGACCGGAGATACTTCCCTGTTCACGGAAGTGAGCCAGGATGATGATTACGCTTATTTTACTCTAAAGGACGGTACGGTGCTGAAACTTCTCAAATCGAAAGAATTGAAATGTGAGATTTTATCGGGAAAGCAGTATTTTGCCAATGGTGAGAAAAAGGTGATTGCGGTGGAAATGAGCGGTATCTCGAAATATACGGTGACAAAACCGGACGGCTGGAAAGTTGCTTTGTCGGGAAAAGGACTGGAAATTACCGCTCCCGTTGCGGAAAACCAATATGCGGAGACGGGCGGAAAGGTAGCCATACTGGCGGTTGCCGCCAATGGACAGAGCCTTATCTCGGAGATTCCGGTACTGATTGGCGAGGCTCCTATTGTTGTCTCCGTAGACAAGCAGACGGTTTCCACCAGCCTGGCGAACGGAATAGGGACCTATTATCTGGGTGTATCGGAATTGGGCGAATATAGTTCGGAAAGCGTTGCCGGGCTTGTGAACGGTAATTCTGCACGGGGGTATATGAAAACCCAGGCTTTGGATAAAGTTCCTTTGACGGAATTATTGGGCAAGGATTTGGAGTCCGGAATGTCTTATATGGTTTGGGCGGTACCTTCTTCTGAAACCGGTGATGCCTGTCAGGCGGATGATGTGATTGCCACCGTGATTCGGATTGACGGCACTGTGGAGTTGAAGGTTTCGGATGTCACGTTTGAAGGGGCAACGGTTTCCGCTATAAGAAAGGGTTGCACCAGTTATTATACGGGGATAGCGGATAAGGATTATTATTCGGCTGAAACGGTGGTGAAAGACCTTGCATACGGCGGCGGAACTTTGCAGTCGGCAGACTATAACGGGCCGTTGACGGAAGGAGTGCTGGATTTCTTTACGAAAGCGACTCCCGGTGCGACTTATGTGGTATGGGCGATTCCTTATAAAGAGGAAAAAGGTTATGAGGCCAGCGAGCTGGTAGCTGTGGAAATCGTTGTTCCTCCGTTGACTTATGGCGGAACGGCTGCCGTAAGTATCGGTAATGTAAGTTCTACGGTGACAAGCGTCAGCGCGGCACTTACTCCGGGAACGGATTGTTATCTGTTTTATTATGCTTATATGACGAAGTTGACCTTGGACAATTATGCCGGTGATGAGGATGTCATTGCTTATCTTATCAAAAGCGGGAAGAGTTCTAAAGTTGCTACAGATTTCGAAAGGGGGAGTCTAGAACCCGGTGCAAAAGGAATGATTGTGGCGGTGGCTGTAAATAACCAGGGGCAGGTAGGCGCATTGGTGAAAGTGCAGGCGGATACCAAAGAGCTGTCTTATAACTCTTCGATAGCGGTAGCCGTTTCGGCGGAAGCCGGAGCGCAATCCGTGACTTTTACCCTGACACCGACCGGCGGTCCTGTAAAATACCGCTATGTACACATGAAGCTTAACGACTTTAAAAGTTATCCGTATTGGGGCGATGAGGAGGCTGTGAAGCATTATTTATCGATGAATGAGGGGGTGACGGAGGTCACGGCGGCATCATTGGCTGATAATAAGCTGGTGATTGGCGATTTGCTGTTCAAAACGGAATATGTGTTGTACATGGTGGCGGTGGATGCGGACGGCAATCCTTCATCGACAATGGCTAAGGAATCATATACCAGCGCAAAACCTGTTTATGTAAGGAAAGAGAGCGGGGCTGATTTATGGAATGCCGGTGCTCCTAAGGTAACCGTTGACAAGATTGAAAAGAACGGGAATTTTTATAGTATCTCCTATACCGTTAAGGCGGGAGCGAATAATAAGGAGTTTTATGTATATGCAGCTTCCGACAGTTATTTGTCCGGTAAGATGTTTGATGAACAGATTAAAATTGTAATGACGAAGGGGGTGAAATGTACTGCTGATTATTCGGGGGGAGCTGCGTACGCCAGCCTGCCGACTAATATAAACGTGACATGGGTGGACACGGAAGGGAGGTTCTACGAGGTGTCTAAAACGGTGATAGGAATCCCGGCGGAATAGTTCTTTTAATTTCTAATTTAATAAAATAACAGATGAAAAATAGTTTGAGATTTTTTTACGGGGTAATCTTGTTTGCTCTATGCCAGGTGGGATTGACGAACTGTTCGGACGGCGACGACGGGGAGAATAACGGCAGTGCGGACAATGGGATTACCGCCATTACCAACGAGACGGAAAAAACGGTCACAGTGTATGGGGAGACGGTTGAAGTTTCGTTTACGGCTGCTGCGGGATGGACTTCTTCATTGAAGTATTCCACCGGTTCCGATTGGGCGAGAATCAGTAATATCAGCGGCAATTCTTCTGCCGGCAAAGGCGGGTTCAGGCTCAGCGTCAGCAAGAATGAAACGGGGAAAGAACGTGTATTGACCGTGTTGGTGCAGGTGGAAGGATATAAAATTCCTGAAACGGTGTGTACCGTTACGCAAAGCGGAACCGAAGAGGGGGGCAAAGTTTCCACTATTGATGTCGCTTTGAATGAGTATATGCACAGTTACCTGAAAGAGCATTATTTGTTCAAGGATGAATATAATACCTTGGATGTCAGTTGCAATAGCGTGCCTTATTCCGATTTTCTCTCTACCAATCTTTTGCGGATGACGACTAATCTGGAGGACGGAGGAACCTACCGTGCCTTTTCTATAAATTCCGGGAAACGTTATGTTTATTCGTATATCGAGAAGTTGGGGTCTGCAAGAACGCGCGCCGTTACTCGTTCGACCAGTGTGACGGGTACGGGTCTGGGGACTTTCTTCTCTTCTTATATGACTGATAAAACGACCATCGGTCTGGCGATAGGTTATGTGTTTATAGGTTCTCCTGCGGATAAAGCCGGTTTAAGGCGCGGCGACGTGATTGTTTCCGTGAATGGAAATACGGTGAATAAGGGTAACTACCAGCAATATATGAATGATTTGTATTATGCGGGCGGAGGACAGACATTCAGTATCGGCTACAAGCGTTTTATTGCCAATGAAGCGTTAAAACAGTATGAATTGGTAGACGGGACGACCACGTTGTCTACGGGGTCTTACAACAATAATCCGGTTATTTTCTCCATGTATATAAAGGAGAAAGAGGGTGACTTGAGTGTTGCGTATTTGGTGTATCAAAGTTTCGATTTGAGTTATACCGAAGAGCTGAAATACGCGATTCAGCAGTTTAAAGCGGAAGGTATCACCGACTTGATTCTGGATTTACGCTTTAATATGGGCGGCTCTGTTGAGCTGGCGCGTTATCTGGCTGCTTCTATTGCGGGTTCCGCTCATCGCCAGGATGTCTTTATGAGAATGCAACGTAATTCCGGAGCGGATGAATATATCCGGTTCGGTGACGGCGATGATTTAGGATTGAATTCGATAAGGATTATTTGTTCCGATGAAACGGCTTCTTCCAGTGAATTGGTGATTAGCGGTTTGAGGGGCATTGATTTCCCGGTGAAGTTGTTCGGCAGTAAGACGGAAGGCAAGAATGTGGGTATGGAGGTACAGGAGTACAAATACGGTGATGCGTATTATGAATTTGCCCCTATCACGTTCCGTTCGTTTAATGCAAAGGACTGGGGAGATTATGCCAACGGCATTGAGCCGGATGTCATGATGAATAATCAGGACGGCGATTATACGAACGATATCGACGACGTGTATCCATACGCTTTTGGCGACTGGGACAACTTTGACTTCAATCTTGCTTTGTGGTATGCGTTATGCGATATTCAGGGTGTCGACCCTACTACCGGCAAACCGAAATCACGCTCGGTAGTGGCGGGAATGGAACGTCCGCAAATAGATGTGATAGGTCTTCCGTCTGTTCCGCTCAAACGCTCTGTCGGTACTTTCGGCTCTGTGATTTACAATAGGCCGGAAGTGGAGAATTTATATTAGTAAGGCTAAATCTCTATCGAAAATAAATTTTCTCTCTTAAGTTAAAGGGGATGCTTCTCGTCAAGGTGTTAGTGGGGGCATCCCCATTTTGCTTTATACTTATAAATAAAAATGATACTATGAATATAAATATCTTATGTAAGTTAATGATAATTGGGGGAATATTAGGCTTATGCAGTTGCTCGGAGGATGATAAAATTGAAAATAAGCCGGAATATGAGGTGGTGGATAATGTGATAAGCAGTTGGGACATCATACTGTCGAATTATTACGAGAGTATAGTGCCTTCAAACGAATTGTTCTGCATTGCCGAAAGTGAAGAGTGTCCTTTGACTAATACGTATATATCAATCGTGAATTATGATTCGGAGTATCCGCTCATCATACCGAGAGGTGTTTATATGGAAAATGAACATGGAATTTGGATAGATAGGCCTGTAGCTGCCAGCCAATCTATAAAAGAGATACTTAATGCTGATTATTACACCACTTTTGTCGCTTTATATGGCGGTGAAGGAACGTATAATTTTGCAATAAGAATTTATAATCCGGTTTTGGATAAATATTATATAACCCGAACGTATCAGTTAAAAATTAAAAGGGAGTGGGTAAAAGAGGAATTTAGGTGGTATCGTTCTATTTCATTGGCTGATTAATCGTTAATCTAAAATTAAATAATACTATTATGAATAACAGGAATATGATGGGGCTATTGGTCTATTGTTTATTTATGCTTGTAGTAATCTCGTGTACCAGTGATTTGGAGGAAGTGGTAATAAAACATGAAACTACTTTAGAGAAAACAAAGACTAGAGGGTTGGAGACTTATTCTTCTATATTTGAGTCTGATAAGGCAATATTAGCGGCACATGGTTATGATACTGTAGCGATAATGGACTGTGATTCTTTTTATTTGGTTGAATCGGAATTGATTTTTAAGAAATCAAGATTACAAGAATTACGTGAGCAGCCTAGTACACGTTTGAACTATAAGAGAAGGATTGAACCGAGGTTTTATCGGATGCATTTAGTACTTTTTGATAATCAGTATGGTAATGAGAGTGTTTTTAAGGAGGCTGTATCTGAATGGAATAAGTTAAGTAAATGTTGTCTTAACTTTAGTACTTATTTTGAAACTAATACTCCTAACAACCGCTATATTGTAAATGTTTTGGTTCAGGATAATGCAAACTCTATGAGTTCGTCGGAACTAATCCGTGTTGTAGGAATAACAAATGGAAAACCTGGTGATAATATTTATATAAATTCAAAATATAAATATTGGTCGGAATTAACCAAAGAACAGAAAAAATATACTTTGATGCATGCTATTGGGCATTTGGTCGGACTGGAACATTCTAGTGAATATGATACCTCTATTATGCAACCTGAATCGGGATTAGCTGCAAATAAAAATCTATGGAACGGTTTTTCTTTTGAGGATAAAGTGTTTATTCCTGAATTGTATCAGTTGAATCCTGCCAAAACTCAAATTGATTATAATCCGACTCCTGAAAATAATAAAGGGACAATGAAATTGAAAATGGGAGTGAAATACACTGTTACAACTTTATATACGTATGAGTGGTGTTATAATCCTAAATATACAATTGTAGCAGAACCGCTTAGCAATCCCGGCTCTTATAAGTTCACAAAAACAGGTGAGAACTCTTTCGATTTGCGTTTTACGGAGCCAGGAGAATGTATTGTCACTTTTGTAGTAAAAGACGAGGTAGATGGTACTGAATATAAATATACAAAAAAGTTTAGTGCAACTTATGACAAACCGACTTTTACAGTTCCAAGCAGTATTGAACTTGGGGAGTATTATGATTTTGAAATGGCGTATCAAGAAGAAGGATTTACGCCTATTTTTAAAATTACTGTGGAAGAGCGTACCTTTGATAATAATACCGCACAAAACGTTTCGATTGTAAAAGTGAGTAATGGACATGTGCGAATTAAGTTTAATGATTATGGGAATTATAAAGTTACCGCAAGAGTATCTAACAATATGGGTATCCCGGCAAAGCATTTTTATTTTTCCAAATATTACCGTCCCGATTATAATGTGACTTTTACAGAAGAGGGTATGGTGAATGAAGGGAATGTTAATTTACCTACCAGTAAGCCAAACCAACCGACGGGAGAAAACAGATTGAATCGTTACAGGTATGATATAGGCATAGGTCAGGTATCAACATTTGAGCATCGTGTGGCTTGTAGTGTTAAAACTACATATATTCAAAATTTTCTAAAATTTCGCCGTATTAATCGTAGTTATATTGAAGATTCCGAACCTCGTGTATTTCGAGTTGGAGACTCTACTCAATTACAGTTAACTGTTTATAGTATGTACCATCCGGATTCATTAAATTACGTGGACCATCATTCTATGGTTTATCCTCTTAAATGCGAAGTTATTTATCCTAAAGGTGTTTGTTATTTAGCAAAAGAAAAAGAGTAAAGTGTAATGTAAACTATGGTAAAATTATAAGTACTTTTATACCTGTAAGGCAGGGGAAAATCTGCTGTGGAAAGAGAAATATCAGCCGTCGGAAAGTGTGAGGTAATATCTCACATTGGAAGAAATGAAAACGGTTATGACGACTTCCTACCCGCACGGGATGCGAAATGGGTTTTCTTGGTGTAGGTGATGCTTACTCTATGACTTTTGCCACTCATCCCCCATATATTGCCCAATAACAGAACCTGTTTTCTGTTTTTCAGACAATACTTATGTATCACCTTATAATAATATAATGTATTGATTATGAGATTATTTAAATATTTGTCAGGAATTTATGAGTATATGTTTTATAGAGTTTATATACGACGTCGTAAATTATGGGATAGGGCTCCTTGGCTGAGAACTTGGAGTCCAGGGATGACAGCCTCATTAGTTCCACTAATGTTATTTAGTATAGCATTTGTATTTCCTTTGTTATTTGTGTTTTTGTATTTACTTAATATTCATAACAATAATATATTAGTGATAATTTTTCTAGTTACGTATTTTATTGCAGGTGACTTTACTGACAAATTTTTTCTTAATAAAGGAAACTATTTAGAAATTGTAAGGAAATACGAAAACGAGAATAGGTATGAACGTAAGCGTCGAACTAAACAAGTTTGGATATTAGTCTTAATCACTGTTTTATGGTTGGTAGTATTTACATGCATTATTTATTTTGTTTTCCCCCATTCTTCTAATTCTTTATATAAGAATTCTTCTCCAGAATATATAGAGATGTTGAAAGATATAAGAGATAGGAGAGCACAATAGAATATAAACAGTGAAACAAGGTTATTGATGGATTTTGAATGTTATACTTTAAAAAATAAATTATTATGGAAAAGAATCGGATAGCTTTATTATTTCCGCAAGCATGAGCATATTTGTTCAGTCGTGCAGCAGAAAGGACTTGCAAACTTTGTGCGTATTTCATTCTTTAACCTTCAAAATAATAATAACTTCAAAAGGCTTATAAATATAATATTTATTTTCTATCTTTACAAGCGTAACACCCTGTTGTCCCTGCTGAAAAGCATACTTCAGGGTTATTGTTTTTTATATCCCTACCCTTCCTTGCCACAAATCTGAATATTTGTTTATTGCAGATAAATATCGTAATGAAACTAAAAAAACAGCGACAACGTATGAGGCAAGTTTGGATTTAAATAGTAGATACCTCAAATAAAAATCCTCCTTTGGAATATATAGAGATGTTGAAGGAAATAAGGGGTAGGCGACCACAATAGAATTAAACAGTGAAACAAGGTTATTGATGGATTTTTAATGTTATAGATATGTTATACTTTAAAAGATAAATTATTATGGAAAAGAATCGGATAGCTTTATTATTTCCACAAGCATGAGCATATTTGTTCAGTCGTGCAGCAGAAAGGACTTGTAAACTTTGTGCGTATTTCATTCTTTAATCTTCAAAATAATAATAACTTCAAAAGGCTTACAAATGTAATATTTATTTTCTAAAATTGTATCAGAAATATAACCTCTTAAAATCAAAAGAGTTAGAAAAATTATCTCATTATTAGGTAATGAATTGGCAACCGTCCTGATTGCTGTGGTCTGCATCGCTTTGCTTATTTGGATAACTCTTGTGTATGCAAAAATACACAAATAAATCAAGATGAAGTAAACAACGGCATTTTTTTATTTGAATAAAACACATCAGAAAGAAATTCATCCACTCTATATTGAAGTCCGTCCTTTCTATTTTACACCTTGTCAGCCATCGCTTTCCGCTATTACAGGGTGGTTTTACCTTTGCATAAAAAACGAAATGAGAAGAATACAGTTTTTAATGGTCTTAGTATTTACAGCCATAAGTGCTTATGGGCAAGGTTATGTGGAGGTTGGTCACACCCCCTCAAGGAATTTTATGGAAGATGAAGGTGGTGAAAAGTTAGGGGCTGGAAATATGTGGCAACTCAAAGGCAGATACACATTCCCATTTTTAGTGAAACAAAACGAAAGAAAACAGCCGATGGTATGGTCGGGCACACTCAACGGAATGTTTTCCCACATGAATAATAACGGCATGGCTGCGGAAGTTAATCCGAATGACATATTAAACTTGAGTTTTAATGTGTCACATTTGCGCCCCATATCTTCAAGATGGTATATGATGGCTTCGTTTGGCATCGGGTTATATACGATACCGAATGATATTTCTTTTAAGAGCATATTGGCAAACGGCGCAGTCATTTTCGCTTATAAGTTGAGAGATAATCTGGATGTCGGAATAGGCGCAGGACTGACAAACTCATACGGAGTTCCTCTTATTATGCCTATGGGTTTTCTAAAATGGAACATGACAGGGCTGTATGAAGTGAATATGGAAGTAGCAAGCAGTATGAAAGCCTCTGTATCAAGGACATTCTCCCACAAATTCAGGTTTACGCTTGTACCCATAGATATGGACGGAATGTCTGCCGTGGTCAAACGAAACGAGAAATACGCAATATATGGTGCTACAAGAATGCGAACCTACATCAGTCCGGAACTGAAAGTCGGCAGTCAGTCATGCCTATATGTGGCTGTGGGTGTAGAGCTGCTTCATTCGGTCAAAGTGTCCGACCGAAGTTATAAAGGGTTCATCAGCAGTTTCAAGGGTAACAGCAGTTGGAGGTTTGGCTGTGCGTTCCATGTCATGGCAGGTTTCAAATACGGGTTTTAATCGAGAATAGTTTCAGAAAAGACAGAATTGGCGTACTTTTGCAATATGGTTGATTACATGATTATAGAAGACGAGCGTTTTGCATATGAAGAAATGAAACGCATGATGTCAGCCCTTCGCCCCAGTTATTACCTGCAAGCATGGGTCAGTAGCGTGAAGGATGCGGTTTTCGCATTGAGACATGCTGTGCCGGATTTGCTGATTATCGACATACGTCTGTCTGACGGATTGTGCTTTGACGTGTTTGAACACATATCTGTAAATACTCCTGTCATTTTTACAACTGCCTATGACGAATATGCGTTGCGCGCTTTTCGTGTGAACAGTATTGACTATTTGTTGAAGCCTATTGAGGAGAAGGATTTGGAAAGAGCCTTGGTGAAGTTTGAAACGAACAATTTACCCAATCCGGCATCAGCAGGATACCATTCTTTGGCGACAAGATATCTTGGGAGTGTCAAGAAAAACCGTTTCCTTGTCTCCATCGGTGACACGTTCCGATACGTGGATGCGTCAAATATCGCATTCTTTTACAGCGAGGAGAAATACAATTATCTGCATACATTTGAAAGCAAGCGTTACATCATAAATTATTCTTTAGAACAATTGGAAGCGATGCTCGGGCATAGTGATTTCTTCCGTGTGTCCCGCAGTTGCATCGCCAACATAAAGTCTGTCAGGAAAGTCTCAAAGTTTTTCGGTGGTCGTTTGCTGGTAAACTTTTCACCGGATTGTCCGTTGGAAGTCATCGTGAGTCGCAGCCGTGCGGATGGTTTTCTCAAATGGATGGACGGTCTTTAACACGTTTGCCGACATGAAAGGAAAACGAATGTTTTGGGGTGTTGCCTTGCTTGCCGTTCTGACGTTGATGGCTTGTATCGCCACATTTTCAATTTTGGCAGGCTCTTTTCAGGGTGAAGTCATCTTGCTTAATTTCGCCTTGAATATTCCGTTTTGCATATTCATCGGATATGCAGACTATAAGATTGTGTCATTCCTGCATAAACGCCAAAAGAATACAGATGCGCTATCCATAGTGGCTAATGTCATTGTTTCCAATCTGACAATAGGCATCGTGTTCCTCACCTTCTATCTCATAAGCTGTTCCATCACGCCTTACAGGCTAAATGGTATATTGCAACACCTGTTGCCCGTGATACTATTGAACAGCATGATAGTGCTTATCATCGAAGCGTTCTTTTACAACAACCTGTTTCTTGCAAACAAAGTCCGGCTGGCAGTGGTTGAAAAAGAAAAAACGAAATATCAGCTCGAAAATCTCAAGAGGCAAGTCAATCCGCATTTCCTGTTCAACTGCCTGAACGTGCTTTCTGCTTTGGCATATCAGGATGCCGACAAAGCGAATTTGTTTACCAAGAAACTTTCGTCCGTGTACCGCTATCTGCTTGCCACACAGGAAGAAAATAAAGTGCCTTTGCCAGATGAACTTGACTTTGTAAATGCGTATATCTATCTTGAGCAAATCCGTTTCGGGGAAACCCTGTTTATCAGCATGACGTGTGATAAAGAGGCTTTAACCAAGTATATTGTTCCGGCAAGCGTTCAAATGCTTGTTGAAAACGCTTTGAAGCATAATATAAATACAAGGGATTTTCCTTTAAGGATAGACATATGCATCGGCAAAGAGCACATAACAGTAACAAATAATCTGCAACTTAGAAGCACTGTAAGCAAGAACGGGGTAGGACTGAAAAATTTGGAAGAACAATACCGTATTCATGGCAAGTGCATAAAAGTCAGGAAGTCAGATTTGGATTTTACAGTTACATTGCCTTTACTCTAAGTTCTATTTCAGCCAACGGGATATATGACAGAGTATGTTTATGATAATCCGTCCATATATCGTTGGCTGTAGATTATAATCCCATTCTCTTACTTTTTCGTGGCGGTGTAATTGTTCTCCGAACAGACGAAAACAGCTTGTCTAACTGCTCCCTAAACCACTCGCCAATCGGTTTTCCCTCCATACAAAGTACCAGCTTTGTATTGTCTTTCACCACATGGAAAGTCGCCCTCTCGGTCTTGAACTTCCGCTTGTGTTCCTCCGAATAGAGTTTACCCGCATACTCCAACGGCTTACCGCTTATGAGTGTGGCGACTTGCCTGTCGTTGAAGCCTATTTTGAGGCAGAAGTTCTCCATGTGCAACATTTTACGGAAATAGGGAAACCATGCCGCAGCCTTTGATATGACCGTTTTCAGCAAGGACACTTCCTTCCGGTGCTTGGCTTGTATTTCCATTAACTGGCGGTGGTATTCCTCCTGCTGGCATTGCATCTGCTCCTGCAACAGTTCAATGTTTTCGTCACGTGCGGCAATCTCATTTTGCAGGGTATGGTTGTCGGCTTCCAGTTCCCCCGTCCAGCGTTTCAGGTCACGGTAGTATTGGGCGGCGGAAACATGGCGTGCTTCCGAACCACGAACGCCAGGCTGCAAGCCGTATTTCGCCATTGCTTGGGCATAGCTGTCGTGATAGGCAACCAGTTTCTTACGTGTCAGCACGTCATCGGCGCACGGTGTCGGCTTTCTTGCGGTATTGGCGTTTGCCCTCCGCCTGCTTCTTCCTTGCCTTTCTGTGTTCGCCCGTCACTATCGGCACGACTGTGGCATGGATGTGCGGCGTATGTTCATCCATGTGCAAAACAGCCGAAACGGTGTTTTCCCGTCCGAAAGTGCGGTACAGCCATTGCAAGTTGTAAAGTTTTGACAGCAAATAGTAAACATAGGTTTAGAAATCCAATCGTTTAACACTATTATAAGACGTTATTAATTTAATCGGGAGGTTCTTCTTTTATCTTTGTCTTGTCCTTTAGTTGGTTCAGCAAAAGGACAAGACAAAGATAGAATGAACGATACCATTTGATAATATGCTTGGCTTATTTGTCAATGTCGTATTTTATCTTTAAAATATCTAATATGTTACTTTATAAAAAATAGATTACAACAATAGAAAATAGGAAAATATGAAAGCAAGAAATCTTTTTGGAATATTTTTATTATTTCTTTGCACATTCGGTTTTATAGGCTGTAATGATGATGATAAGCAAACTGACGAATTAAGTCCCGAAGTCCTTTATCAGACTTCATGGCGTGGCACAGGGCATTGCAAAGTATGGACCGTGCAGAATATGGGGATAGGTGTACAATTCATAGATACTCAAAAGGGAAAAGTAAATTGGGAAGGTTACGACGAGATTGATATTACTTACTCAATAGAGGGCAAATATATCACATTTAACAGCAACGCTTTGTATTTAGGAGGAGCTCCTTGGAGTATTAAAAGTTATACGGATGGGCATTTGGTACTTGTACAAAATGAAGCCAGTCCGGACGAAGAAAAAATAGCTATAATAGAATTAGAAAAGATAGATTAAATATGGAAAGAAAATAAGCCTTAGCGATATTTCGCTAAGGCTTTTAAAAGCTCTGAATTTATAAAGTCGCAGATTGTAACTCTGCTCCGATATTCTTTATGGTATCGAGAATCTTCTTTGTTGTTGATTCTCCAGCCTTAATCACACTCCCAAGACAATATTAGCATCAATATTCAACTTTCGACTTATTTCACGAGCTACTTTCAAAGTAGGTTCACACTTTCCAGAAATATAATCACTAAGGCGTGAAGGACTAACACCAACTAATTGTGCAAGTGATTTTTGATTCAGTCCCATTTCGTACATACGAAGTTTAAGAACAT